>JAIQFF010000052.1 GCA_020073395.1 Terriglobia bacterium | reverse complement strand
CCTATGCATATTTCCCCCTTGCCTGCTATCTGCCCGTCCCCGCCCGCAGGCACGTGGTACGCCCGAGGCTTGGGTCACCTTTGCTGGCAGGCGGCGATGGCTCCCTAAGACCGGACTCTAGACGGGTTCTGGCTTGTTTTTCGCGAAACTGAGCGGGGCGCGCCACTGCCTGCCCGTGAATCAGCAGCTGCCGGCGACACGCAAGGAGGGTCCTCCGGACGGGAACAGCTCGCCGCAATCTAAACCGGGCGGGACCCGCGTACGCGGGAAGATAAAGTTAAGCCATTTTCCGCTAAGCCGGAATCATGACAAAAGCGGTATTAGGTATTAGCAAGGATGAACGACTCGCGCCGACGCAGCCCAATGGACTCCCAAGCAAGAGCGGTAATCCTTGACTTGACCCAAAGAGGTACTAAGCTTGAAAAATAACACTGTTACGAAGCAATTCTTGCCTATTGGCGAGACCGACCTATCAATCTACGGATTTCTTTACAAAACTGCAGGCGCACGGAAGAACAAGTACGCTGTCACAGCTTTCCCCAATCGTGGGGAGATCCTTGTCCTCTTCACCTTTGCCTCCTCTTACGAAGAGGCGTTCCAGATTGCAAAGTCTGCCTACGAAGCGAGCACCTATCCCAAGGTCAACGTCAGTCACTTTGCGGTCCACGGAATCTGTCAGAGCAGCACTTGCCACTGCGGCGGCGAAATCCGCATCAAGAAATTCCCCTTGGACTGGGCAACTACCCGTTAGTCCTTTCGTTAGGGGAAGGGTGCTAAGAGTCTGCACCCTTCCCCCCTTCGGTCTGTAGCACCCTCCCCCGATCACCATGCGCGACCTCAGCGCGCGTAGTCGACGTATCAGCCTTCCCTAACCGAAAAGAATCCAGGTCCTAGCGGAGGACTTGGAGCATCATCCTCATCCGCTGAGGCGCCTTTGACCTCACACCCGTTCGCGAATTCCCCTGGACATAGGCAGCCCAGAAATGGCTACCTTGCTCAGTTGGAGGACCTGAGATTCCCATACGGTAGCGGTAGTTCCACCCCCGAGTGCTGTCACAGCTTGCCACCCGCCAATTCAACCTGGCCAACGCTCGTGCGCCCCGCGGCATGTTGCACCGGCTAGTCGGCGCACTCGACTCAACGACTCAACGACCCTTGACGCCACCGGCCGAACAACAGTAAGTGTCAGAGCAAACACACGGTTGACAGATGGAATCCGCAGCCAGTGTCACGTCGCCATTTGATCAGCAAATTCTCAGGCGGCGCGTCTTCGTTCCTTCGTCCAAGGTGCATTCCTGCCGGTTAGCCCGTCAGAACGAAGCCGCTGGCGCGGCGGACGCTGCCGCGTGGGTGATGTCGGCAGTCCTGATTTTTCGGCTCGGATAAATTGTGGGTCACAAGGAGGTGTCCCTGTGACCCATCTACGCAAAATGATGCTGGAGGAACTGCAGCGACGTCATTACTCTGAGGCTACCACACAGCGTTACATTCGCTTCATCGAGCGGTTCGCCCAGCACTTCCACTGCTCGCCCGATCGCCTGGGACCGCAGCACATCCGCGAGTACCAAGCCCAGCTCTTCACCGTGCACAAACTGGCTCCTGGTTCGGTGACCAACCATCTCTGCGCCCTGCGCTTCTTCTACGTCCAGACGCTCAAGAGGCCATGGAGCATTGCCGACACTCCCTATCCCAAGAAGCGCCATCGCCTCCCCAGGATTCTCAGTCAGGAAGAGGTCGCGCAGCTCATCGATGCCGCACCCACTTGCTTCTATCGCACCATTTTGATGACCCTCTATGGTACCGGCGCGCGCCGCGCCGAGCTCACGCGCCTCAAGGTCAGCGACATCGACAGCCGACGCATGGTGGTGCACATTCAGGGCGGCAAAGGCCGGCAAGACCGCGACGTGATGCTCAGTCCCGTCCTGCTCGAGGAACTGCGCGCTCACTGGCGACGTTTGCGCAAAAAGTCCATCTGGCTATTCCCCGGCAACCGCTGGCACAGCAGCGATCACCACACCGATGCCAAGACTCCCTACCACGCCTGCGTCCAAGCCGCCCGCCGCGCCGGGATTAAGAAACGTATCTATCCCCACGTGCTCCGTCATTGCTTTGCGACCCACTTGCTCGAGGCCGGCGCCGACCTGCACACCATCCAGATCCTGTTAGGCCATCACGATCTGAAAGAAACCGCTCGCTATCTCCACCTCTCGCAACGGCACTTGCATGCCACTGCCAGTCCGCTGGACGCGCTGGTGCTGAAGAAAGGCAGGTCACCGCAGGAGGAGTAGATGAGTCGGCCACGGCTAGAGGTGGCCGACATCATTCGCAGTGCAGGCAGAGACTTCATCGAGCGCAACCGTCACTGGCTCCGCTGGACCCACCTCAAGGTCCTGCTGGCCATTGCGCGCTGTCGCACCGCTGCCCTCGGTGGTCATATCGATGAGTGCGCTTGCTGCGGACATCGTGCCACCATCTCCTACAACAGCTGTCGCAACCGGCACTGCCCGAAGTGTCAGACCGGTGCGCGCGAACGCTGGATCGCGGCCCGTCGCCGTGAACTGCTGCCCACGCCCTATGTCCACGTCGTCTTCACGCTGCCGCCACAACTGGCTTCGTTAGCACTACAGAACAAGAAGGTCATCTACGGTCTGCTGCTCCGGGCTAGCGCCGAAACCCTGCTGGAAGTCGCACGCAACCCTGCCCATCTCGGAGCCGAGATCGGCTTCTTCAGCGTGCTCCATACCTGGAACCAGAAACTCCAACTTCATCCCCATGTCCACTGTGTCGTTCCCGCCGGCGGACTCTCCCACGATCACGCCCGCTGGATTCGATCCCATCCGCGCTTCTTCCTCCCCGTCGCTGTACTGCGGCGCGTGTTTCGTGGCAAGTTCGTCGCCGGCCTGAAGTCTGCTTTCGAGCGCGGTCAACTGCACCTGGCCGGAGAGCTCGCGCCGCTCACCCATCCCAAGTTCTTCGCTGCCTGGCTACGTCCCCTGTTTCGCAAGGACTGGGTCGTCTACTCGAAACCACCCTTCGGCGGACCCCAGTACGTGCTGCAGTATCTCGGCCGCTATACTCACCGCGTCGCCATCTCCAACCATCGCTTGATCGAGTTGGCCGACGATCAAGTCACCTTCCGCTGGCGCGACTCCGCCGACCACAATCAACAGAAGCTCCTGACCCTGTCACGCGATGAGTTTCTGCGCCGCTTCCTACTTCACCTGCTCCCCAAGGCATTCGTCCGCATTCGCCACTTTGGCTTTCTCGCCAACCGAAGGCGAGGCTCGCTCCTGCCGCTGTGCTTCGCTGCTCTCCATGCAGTTCCCCCGCAAGCCGAATCCGAACGCTCGACCGCTCCAACCTTGCACTCCCTCTGGCGCTGTCCCAAGTGCGGCGGACCGATGGTCGTCATCGAACGATTCACCACGGCACAACTCCAACTTCGTTCTCCACCGCTCCTGGTCGCCGCTGCATGACATCACTCGCCCACAACCCCAACTGCTGGCGCGGTTCAGCGCGCCCCGCCGAAGTCTGTCTCCGTCGCCGCTCGACACCTTCTTCATGCCCCAGAGCAGGATCGCTTCAAGCGCCACTTCGCCCTTGCCCACGCGCGTCGCCACGGACCTTGACTACCCCCAAAAACTTCTACAAACCTCTCTCACCCCATTCAATTTGCATAAGGCCCGCGTCCGCCGCGCCAGCGGCTTCCTTCTGACGGCTTTTTCGAACGCGACGCGCCACGCCTTCCTCCAGCCTCAAGCACTCATCCCGGCGTCGCGTCCGAAAAAGCACTAGCGTCATTCGGGCATATGCATCACTCTGCTCAGAAAGCAGCGAAATTTCTTCAGGCCTGACCGCCACTGGCACGGAAACCGGAGTTTCGACCCTGAGAGCCGGCGCAACACAGCCGGCATATCTATGTTTTCCCGTTGCGGTGAAAACCGCGAAGGGAAAACGCGCTCATAGGGCTTTTTCTCCCCATACAGCCGCGCCAATTCGAAGTAAATTCCGATGTCGCGCTCGAGATCCGATTGCTGGCCGTCAAAATAGAAGTTACGGATAGGGATGCCGGCATAATCGCGGCTGAGCTTGGGATAGATGGCTTCGCTCACAACTCCGTTCATGCAGGTGAACGGACTGATGTCCACAATTCCGTCCGCTCCGTGCAGAGCAAGATAGGCGCTCCTGCCCACGTTCGTGATCATCTCGCCTTCGGCCCCGGGAAAAGGAAGATACGGCCGCGCCAACTCCAGCACCTCCTCGACCCTGGGTTCTTCGTAGCCGGCGAAATCCTCGACAAATAGGGACCGCAAGGCGTGCTCGTCGGCATGCTGGATTCGGGAACGTAGCTTCGACTTGAGCATCTCCCAGGAGTACGTCCGGCCTGCGAGCCGCAGATTGCGCACCTCTTCCACGTTGGTGTAGGCGATCCACTCGGCGATGTCGGCCATCCAGCACTCCGCGCCCTGGTCCTCCAGCCGGCGTACCAGGCCCTGGTTGCTGAAGTTGTTGAGGCGGCAGAAAATCTCGCCCACGATGCCGATCAGCGGCCGCCTGGGGTCGAAGCGAGCGGGCACCGCATGAAAGCGAGCTCTCGCCCGCAACAGCGCTGCAGTCAGCGAGCGCATCTGGCACGCAGAGTCGGAGCAACTCTGTTCCAGTGTCTGGCAGAAGTCATCGAGGGACTCGCGAAAGGCCCGGTCGGCTTCTCCCGGCAGCGTTTCGTAAGGCCGGGTTTGTAGCAGGAGTTTGCGCAGAATGTCGGCCGAGACCAGTGCGCGCCATGCCGTCCGCACGAAAGCCGTGTCAAAATCCTGGAAGTCACTGTAGCCGTGTTCTCCGTGGGGAGACAAGATCTGTACGTCACCGTGGCCCTGCTCGCGCAGAACCTTGTGCAGAAACGGCGCATACTGCCCGAAGCGACACGGCCCGTCAGTGGTTCCCATCATGAAGACCGTGCGCTTGGCATCGAAGCTAGGCTGCTGAGCGATCTTCAAGAAATCCCCGGTCGTAATTTTGGCGGGAAAGCATTCGTCACCGCTCGTGTGCTTGCTGCCCAGTTCGAGCGTGCGTGCATCTGAGGGCGGAGTGGGACGCGACTCGATACCCATCCAACGCAAAGTGGCACACAACGCCTCGATGCTTGCCTCGGCCATGGCGGGAATATAGACGGTTTTTCCCGCCAACGGATGGTCGGGGCCAACCTTCCGTGTTACGCAGCGATGGTTGCGGACTGGCATCGCAAAAACCCCGTGCTATCGAGATAGGCTTCACACCGGGTGATGTAACCGGCGTCGTTCGAATGCCCGTCAAACTGTAGTACCAGGCTGGGCTTGCCGCAGGCATCTTCAATATAAGACTTGAGGTAGGAGTCCGGGCCGCACTTGAAGTTCGAGATGTAAATCAGGTGCAGGCCGGGAATGCATCTGGTGAACTGTGCGGCGGCCAGAATCAGCCGGCCGGCGTGCCAGTACATGTTGTCGTTGATCTGAGAGACGTCTTCGCCGTCGAGCGGCAGAAAGTCCAGCGGCAGCACGTTGATGCCGTAGAACGTTCGCAGTTTGCGGGGAATGTCGCAACACGCGGTCCGGTCGTAGATGTTGTAGGGCCGGCCTAGCAAGACGATCGCAGGCTCGCGCGTCGCGGTCAGCACTTGCAGCGCGGCCTCCCCTGCTCGCCGCACCGTCGCGCCAAAATTATTTTGTGCCTTGTAAGCACTCTCCACCGCAGCATCGCTGGCTGCTTTGCTCCGCCCTAGCGCGCTCGCCAGAATGTGCAACTCCTTGCGCACGTGGTGGGGTCCTTGGCGGAAGTGGATTGTCGGGCACAGCAGTATGTCTCTTAGATCAGTTTCCAGTTTCTCTACCGCACGCACTACGAACGGCAGGGTCTGGTTCCACGGACACAGCTTCGACTCCACCTGCATGAACGGCGTCTCCGCGTCCACTACGTTGGGCAGCAGAACGTAATCCACGCCTTGCTTTAGGAGTGCGTGCACATGCCCGTGCGCCACCTGGACCGGGTAACAGGGCTGGGCAATCGCCAGTTCCTCGCCATCGGCCGCGATGCGCCCGTCAGTGGGGGGAGAAACCGTCACGTTGTATCCCAGTTCCTGCAAGTAGGTACACCAGAAAGTGAAGCGGTCGTAGAAGAACATGGCGCGGGGAACACCGACCGTTTGCCGGCCTGCCTTTGGCGGTTCGAGTGCCGCTTCCAGCAACTTGTCCCGACAGGACAGGAGATCCTCAATCACCGGCTGGCGGTCGGTGCGCGAGCGCTTGCGGAACTTGTCCGAGCACTGGTCTCCCCAGTAGCTCTTCTCGCCGTCAATGAGGAACTCCTTCATCTCGCAGTAGTTGGAGCAGGCGTAGCAGATGAAATCGCGGCTGGTGAAATTCACCCGGTTGAGGTCAAAACCGCGGAACCTGCTCGCCTTGCTGCTGGCCAGCATGCGATCTCGCGCAATCAGCGCCATACCGATCGCGCCAATCACTCCGTTGTGTGGGGGAACAACGATGGGCTTTTTCAGAATGACTGAGAATGCGGCAGCAACAGCATCGTTATAGGCGGTGCCGCCTTGGAAATAGATCACGTTCCCGAGCTTCCGTCCACGCACCACGCGGTTCAGATAGTTCAGGGCGACCGAGTAAGCCAATCCCGCGCACAAATCGGCGACGGCCGCACCCTTCAGCAGCAGGCTGCTCACGTCCCGCGCCATGAAGACGGTGCAGCGCTCGCCCAGCCGGATCGGGTTCCGCGACGATAACGCCAGCCGCGCGAATTCCCCCTTGATCGCAACCCCCAACTTCTCAGCTTGCTCTTCCAGAAACGAGCCCGTCCCCGCGGCGCAGGCTTCATTCATGGCGAAGTCCACCACCACGCCGTCGCGGATGCGAATGAATTTTGAATCCTGTCCGCCAATCTCGAAGATCGTGTCCACGAGCGGCATCTGCAGTTGGTGACACACATGCATCGCGCCGGTCTTGTGCGCGGTAATCTCGTCATTTACCGTGTCGGCTCCGGTGAGCTCGCCAATCAACTCCCTCCCGGATCCCGTCGTGCCTACGCCGCCAATGTTGATTCGTGTGCCCAGCTCCTCCTCGATCTCGCGCAGTCCCGCAGATACCACTTCGATCGGACGGCCCGCGGTGGGAACGTAAATTTCCTTCAGCAAATTGCCCATCGAATCAAGCACTACCAGGTTTGTGCTTACCGACCCCACATCAATCCCAAGGTAGGCATCCACACAGCTGCCTGTCTCGGGTGCCTTGATTGAAAGCACATGGTCACGGAGCACCACCACCTGGTCGAGCGAGAGTGCTTCGGTGGTGGGAAGGTCTTCCGCGCCTGCAGTGGCCCTTTGTAAATGGCTAAATGTGCTCATGCTGCGTTTGCCAGACCCCTCCGCCGCGAGCATGCTAGCGCCCAGTGCCGTCATCCAGCATTGCAGCTCCGGAACGATAAAATCGGATTCCCGCAACCCGCAGGCTTCCCGGAGCGCATCCCGCACTCCAGTGTTCAGCGCCACGCCACCCACAAACGCCACAGGTGGGACCACCTGCTTGCCCTTAACAATGCTGGACTTGAAGTTTCGCGCCACCGCCTCGCACAGTCCGCGTAGGATCTGGTCCGCGGAGTATCCCTTCTGCTGGGCGTGGATCATGTCCGTCTTGGCGAACACCGAGCAGCGGCCTGCAACCCGCGCCGCACAACTGGCGCCACAGGCGGCTGCGCCCACATCCTTTATCTCATACAGCAGCCGCGAAGCCTGCTGATCAATAAACGAACCCGTGCCAGCAGCGCACTCCGTGCTGGATTGGTAATCCAGAATTCCGAGATGGTCTAAGCCGTCAGTTGGGCCCAGGCGGATATATTTCGAAGTCTCCCCACCCATCTCAAACACGGTGCGCACCTGTGGATACAACGCATGCATGCTCCGCGCCAGCGCGCGAAACTCGTTTTCAAACCCCGCGTCGAAGGCGCGGGCCACCGCCCGTCCACCCGACCCGGTGACACAAATGCCCGCGATCGCCTCTTCCGGCACAGTTTGGCAAAACTCCAGCAGAAGGTCTGAGGCAGCTTGCAGTGAATTGCCTTGAAGGCGCCGGTAGGCGGAAAGCACAAGCGAGCGCTGAGCCAATCCCTTCGTTCGAGGCAGTTGAGGGAGAAAGAATACCGAGGTGGTTTCGGCCAGGCGAGCGAGCAAGGGATAGTCTTCGGGCGCACCCAAAGCCGCCAGCTTCACGCTGACGGCGCCTACATCTAAACCAAGACTGATACTCATGCGGGCGCCTCCGTGGACTTGGAAACGAGTACGCACGCGCGACGCTGGGCCGTGGAAGGGGCCCTATCGTGTGGGTTAACAAATTAATTATAAGAAATAGAGCGTCGCCTGGATGTGACGGGAATCACAATGATGAGGTGGCCGGGTGTCGGCTACTCGGAAACTGGGTCGAAAAGATTAGTCTGTTAAATTCGTTCTTATTTAAACGGCTAGAAGAAACAAAATTAGGTTTTATTGTTTTAGTCAAAAGAATCTTTTAGCTTTTAAAACAAGAGAAAACATTCTAACTTTTAGATTATCAGACACTAGCATATGTTTTGTAAGGAACACCCCTCTTAGTTCCTTTGGCCATGACAAAGTTAGTAGTTCTGCAAATTTTCGCCCGAAGCCGTCGGTTTATGAAGCCGGATGAAGTCTGGCATCAACTCAGCCGTCGTTTGGATCGCTGGTCCTTGTATAGTTATTTGAATCGGCTAAAGAAGCAGGGGCTGGTTGAAAGAAACCCAAACCCGGGGCGCGGGCAGCTTGCCTACCGCCTGACCGAGCGGGGCGCCGAGACAGAGAAAGCTATACAAGAAGCGTCTGAAAGTTGAGCCAGTGCTCGGCCTCGCGACTGCCGCGTGACAGAGAGTACCACTGAATCAGAAGTGCTCTAGCTCAACCGTGGAAGGGCACGAAATAGGCGAATCATGCCGAAAGCGCGCCCTTCACGCGGTCTTGCGTAAAAGCGTGCAAACAAATAGCTGAAATTCGGCTGGGAATCAGGGTTTAGAGTTACCGAGCCCATTCATGAGATTGGCTCAACCCATTGAAACCAAGCAGTGGAAGTTGGTTGGGGGGGGGGGATTTGAACCACCGACCTTTGGGTTATGAGTTTTGGGAGAAACGGAATTTCAACGAGTTAGCGGGCGTGGTTGCCAAGTTCAGAGAGTGGAAAATAGCAAGGAAGAGCGTTGAAGAGTTTCTTATTTTGGGTTGGTCTTGGGTTGGAATCGGGGAATCGAGCTGGCCTCTCATCCGCTTTGTGGCCCGAGTAGCATTACACCTGCACGATTCCGACTCGACGGCCATGAGTACATGGTTGAACCGGCGACGCCGGTCTTTTCCGGATCCCCGTCGAATCGCGGCTCCCAGTAACAGCTTCAGAATTGTGTTGGACAGTTTCCGATGGCAACGGCCTAGGCCGGGGCCAGAATTGATATTTGCCCTTCGGCAGTCACGGGTGGATTACTCTGAAAGGGACGGTCAATTACAAGTACGAAACTATGAATGAATTCACGAAATATTGCTGCTACAATCCCCCGCCAAGGGCAATGGGTCAACGGGCTGAAAGAGGTTTCAATGGCCCGAAGACGCTACCAAAAAGGGAGCCTTGTTCCCAAGACGGGTGTCCCGAGAAATGGGCTCTGGGTCGGCAGGTGGCGGGAAGACGTGATTCAACCGGATGGAACGATTACACGCCCATACAAATGGGAGGCCTTGGGTACCGTCCAAGACTACCCAACGCGGAAACTCGCCCTGCGCGCCCTGGAAGCCCGTCTGTCAACCATTAACAGTCCAACATATAGGGCAAGGCCTGCCGCCACCCTTGCAGAATTTGCAAACCGGTGGGATGCGACGGTCCTGTCTCAACATAAACCTAGTACGCAAAGCTCGACACGGAGTCAATTGCGGAAGTGGCTCCTCAAAGACTTGGACAGTTGTGCGCTCAAGGATTTGGATGGCCAGAAGCTGCAAGCGTTTGTTTCTGGCTGCGACTGCAATTCCAAAACGATCCGCAACCTCGTGGCCACACTCCGCATGATGTGGAACAGTGCTCGGGCGTGGGGCTACGTGGCTCTAGACCCTTTCAACGGCCTGGTTCTGCCCAAAAGAGGACTGGTCCAGGCTCTTACCTTTTCGTTGGAGGAGACCAAACGCATCATTGGCTCTGCCAGCGAACCGCACAGGACGTTCTATTCGATCCTGGCTGAGACTGGAATACGGGGCGGCGAGATTTGCGCTCTCCGTGTCGCCGATCTCGACCTGGAGAATGCCGTGATTCAGGTTCGCCAGAACGTTTGGCGAGGCAAGATCCAGACGGTGAAATCCCGGAAGGGCAATCGCCGTTTCCCGATCTCGGCGCAATTGGTAGAACACCTGCGCGGATATCTGCAGAGCTGGCGGCCAAACTCGCTAGGTCTGCTGTTCGCAACAGGAAACGGCACGCCGTGGGATCACAGCCTGGTTCGCAAGCGGAAGTTTCATCCTCTGCTCAGAAAGCTAGGTATCCGGCAGTGTGGCTTCCATGCTTTCCGGCACGGCAACGCCACGCTGCTCGATCAGATCGGCGCGCCTATGGCAGTCCGGTTGAACAGGCTGGGACATGCCGAAGCGCAAACCACGATGGGCTACACCCACGCAGTGACGGTAGACGAACGCAGAATTGCGGATGAACTTGGGAGAATTCTGCACGCTACTGCACGGAATGAACAAAAAGAAAGGCCAGCGGAAAACGCGCTGACCCTGATGATTCAATAGTATGAGGTTGGTTGCGGGGGGTGGATTTGAACCACCGACCTTTGGGTTATGAGCCCAACGAGCTACCAGACTGCTCCACCCCGCGCATTCATCATAGCAATGTCGCTAACTAGCGGTCAAACTCTCTGGTTGGTTTGCCTAAGGGTTGGCAAACAAGTACATTCGTTTTAGAGATCTGATCTGTTTTTTCGCGAATGAGCCTGCGCACAATTAACGATGTGTTCTTTGCTGTGGTCGAGCGCCAGCATGCCAAGGCGATGTTGCAGCGGCTGGGGGATGAGTGGGTCCCGATATCTTCGGACACGCTTGGCCGCCGAGTCGCGGCCGTGGCGGGCGGGTTGCGAAGGTGGGGCATCGGTCGCGGTGACCGGGTTGCCATTCTGAGTGAAAATCGGCCGGAGTGGACGATTGCAGACTTCGCTTCCCTGCTGCTGGGCGCGGTCACGGTCCCGATCTATGCCACGCTCACAGCGGAACAGACGGCCTACATCCTGCGGGATTCGGGGGCGCGCGTTATTTTTGTCTCCAGCGAAATGCAGCTGCAGAAAGTTCTCTCCATTCGGGACCAGACCGCGCTGGAGAAGCTCATCGTGATGGACGCTGTCGAAGGCGCGGGCGGGGTGCGCATGTCGGAGATGGAGTCCGACGGGTCAGCCAGCCACGATCCGGCGCTCGAAGCGACGGCCCGTGCAGTTTCACCGGACGATCTGGCCACCATTATCTATACCTCGGGAACGACCGGCACCCCTAAGGGGGTCATGCTCACTCATGGCAATATGGCGTCGAATCTTAGCTGCTCGCTGGCGGAGTTCTCGCTGCAATCGGACGATATCAGCATTTCGTTCCTGCCGCTCTCCCATGTCACTGCCCGCCATGTGGATTTCGCCATGCTGTATCGCGGGGTCACACTGGCGCATCTGGCCTTTGTGAACCAGTTGCCGCAGGCGCTGCTGGAAGTGAAGCCTACATTTTTTGTTGCGGTGCCGCGAGTGTACGAAAAGATCCACTTTCAAACGGAACAGAAGGCGCAGGGGTTCCCCAATTCAACGTTTTATAACTGGGCAATGTCGGTGGGGAAAGAAAATCGGGCGGAGGTCCTGGCTGGCCGGACGCCGACGTCAAGGGCCTGGAGGGTGGCAGAGCGTCTGGTGTATTCGAAAGTGCGCGCCGCTATGGGCGGCCGCGTTGAGGTTTTCATTGCCGGCGGAGCGCCCCTGGGTCGTGAACTTGCAGAGTGGTATGCCGCCATCGGGATCCGCATTCATGAGGGTTATGGGCTGACGGAAACTTCTCCCGTGATCGCCGTCAATACGCCGCGGGCACACAAGATGGGTACGGTGGGAAAGCCGCTCCCGAACGTGGAGGTGCGTATCGCGGAAGATGGCGAGGTCCTGGTGCGCGGCCCTTCTGTCTTCAAGCAATACTGGAACAAACCAAAAGAAACCCAGGAAGCTTTTGTGGATGGCTGGTTCAAGACCGGCGACATCGGCAACCTGGATACAGATGGATTTCTCTCCATCACCGATCGCAAGAAGGACCTGATCAAGACCTCGGGTGGAAAGTTCATCGCGCCCCAGCCGATTGAGAATTCGCTCAAACACAATGCGCTGATCGCAGAAGCGGTGGTGCTGGGCGAGAAGCGCAAGTTCCCTGCGGTACTGATTTCACCGAATTTTTCGTTGCTCGAAGAATGGGCCCGCGACAACAAAGTAACTTTCGCCTCGCGGCAGGAACTGGTGGCCTCTTCCGAAGTACGCGTTCTGTATGAGGGCATCGTGGAAGACCTAAACGGAAATTTGGCCCGGTTTGAAAAGCTGAAGAAGGTTCTGCTGGTGGCGGATGAATTTTCTACTGAGAACGGAACCCTGACGGCGAGCCTGAAGCTGCGACGGCATAGGGTTGAGGAGCGCTACCGGCAGCAAATAGAAGAGATGTATCAACAGTCGGAAGCGGCGGGACGGGTGACGACGGGCGAGTAAGAATCCCACGGCTCGAAACCGCGAGACTTGGGGCGACCGGCCGAGAAAAAAGCCCCGCCCAAGCAAAGCTTGAACGGGGCACCTGTGATCTTTCAAGACGTTGTCCATTCGAACGGAACCAGAGAAGCTGATCGTGACGAGCAATCCAGTTTCCGAGGTGCGATCGAATGGACATTCACAAGAATGCCCGACTCAGCTTCCGCAGTCGAGAGGCTTTAGTTCAACACGTGGTCGAACGAGCTCTGACACTGAAGGCGGCCGCGGCCGCCTTCAGCGTCACGGTCAAGACAGCCACCAAGTGGGTGCAGCGCTATCGGGCCCTGGGCCATGCCGGTCAGTGCTGGAGTTCGGGGAATCCACGTCTCGAAAAGCGCGAGACGTGGGGCACCCGCTTGGGACGCTGCCAAAAATGCATCGGTCCTTCGTCGTCAGGTCTTCGCTTTGCGAAGACCTGGCTCCTCAGGATGACAGGCGTGGGGCCCACCATGTGGGGACTTACCTGCCGGGCTTTGCTCGGCTGGGCGGACGAGGGCGTCCGCCCCTACGTGGGTTCAGCGGGGTTATAATCCCTCGTAAATCCTATCTCGGGCAGGATCGCGATCGCTGCGATCGGCCTTTGGGAGATTTACCAATGAAACTCAGTGAGGCAATTTTATTGGGTAGTACGGTCTTGACGCCCAGGGCGGGCGGGCAGCATTTTGCGGAGACGCAATCGGGCTGCGCTCTGGGCATGGCGGCCATTGCCAATGGCTGCACCTTTCACACGGTGAAGAATTTTGACGAACGCGACCGGCGAACGCTTGGCACCGAAGGTGTCTGGGGAAACTGGGTGCTACAAAAGGTGGTGCGCCCGTGCGATTGCTGGCGTTTCTGGATACGGCGCGAGATGAGGATCAAGGACATCATCACCCACCTCTTCGACTGGCATGTCATGGTCAAAAAGAATTGGACTCTGGAGCGCTTGGTGGCGTGGGTGGAAACGGTGGAGCCAAAGGAGCCAAAGACCTTCGGCCCTTCCGAGAACACGAGCCTGGAGATTCTCGAGAGGCGCTCACAAATGCACATCGTGGGCCGGTCGCGGGACGAGGAGGAGTGGCGGGATGCGGACGACTGGCAGGCGCGGGTCACTGCCTTCGCGGTCCGGCATAAATCACGACCGAGACGTGACGCTCTCTGAGGAAGTTTGTTCACCTGCCGAAAACCCTCGCCCAAGCAGAGCTTGGACGGGCACCCCTCAGAGTGAATGCGGACGATATCCTTCCACCGTGAGAACTCCGGGCGATCCGCCCGACGCCCATTTAGATCTCTAACTGGACTCATGAATCGATTCCTGAGCGTGGGAATTCTGGGAGCCGTGATGCTCGCCGGCGGGACAGTGCCCGCACTGCATGCCGACAGCGGGCAGAACGCCTGGTTGCGTTATGCGCCCCCCGGAACCGTGGCCCGCGCAAAATATGAAGCCCTCCCCGCGGCGCTGGTTGTGCTAGGGGATTCGGCCGTGCTCACGGCGGCGCGGGACGAGATGGACCGTGGTGTGATGGGGATGATAGGGCGGACTTTGCGCCACGACGCAGATATCCAGGACAAGACGATCATTCTTGGGACGGTCACCGCGATTCGGAAAATAGCTCCGGGATTCGAAGTCCCCGACCCGATCGAGGGCGATGGTTTCCTGCTCGCCAGCAGGCAAGTTCGCGGTTTCGATTGCCTCATTATTACTTCGACGACCGAGCGGGGCGTTCTGTATGGCGTGTTCGCGTTTTTGAGCAAGATGGCGCGGGTGGCAAACGTCGCCGCTCTCAACGAAGTGAGCCAACCCTCTGTCCCAATCCGCTGGATCGATCAATGGGACAACTTGAATGGCACGATCGAACGCGGGTACGCGGGCCCATCCATCTTCTTTGATAGTGGAGGTGTGCGCGCGGATTTGACGCGCGCCGGGCAATACGCGCGCCTGCTTGCCTCGGTCGGCATCAACGGGTGCACCATCAACAATGTGAATGCCGACCTGCGGATTTTGGACGACAGCTTTCTTCCACAGCTGGCGCGTATCGCGGATGTTTTTCGTCCCTGGGGAGTGCGACTGGCACTATCAGTCGATCTAAGCAGTCCGAAGACCGCGGGAGGTCTGGACACTTTTGATCCGTTGGATCCTCGTGTCGTCGAATGGTGGAAGACCAAGGTGGACAAACTTTACCGGCAGATTCCTGACTTCGGCGGGTTTGTGGTCAAGGCGGATTCGGAGGGCCGTGCAGGTCCGTCATCCTACGGGCGGACGCCGGCTGATGCGGCCAACGTGATTGCGCGCGCCCTACGGCCACATGGAGGCGTACTTTTTTATCGCGCTTTCGTTTACGACCATCATCTGGATTGGCGAAACCTGAAGAACGATCGAGCCCGCGCCGCCTACGATATTTTCCATCCGCTGGACGGAAGATTCGATGACAACGTGATCATCCAGATCAAGTATGGCCCCATAGATTTTCAAGCCCGCGAACCGGTGTCGCCGCTGTTTGGCGGACTGGAGAAGACGAACCAGGGCATCGAGCTGCAAATCACGCAAGAGTACACCGGGCAGCAGCGGCATTTATGTTTTCTTCCGCCGATGTGGAAAGAAGTTCTGGATTTCGATCTGCGAGTGAACGGCGGCGGGACTCCGGTCAAGGAGCTGGTTGCGGGGGAGACTCTTCACCGCCCGGCAGGCGCATTCGTGGGCGTGGCGAATGTCGGCATGGACGCGGACTGGCTGGGGCATCCGCTGGCCATGGCCAACCTCTACGGGTTCGGCCGCCTGGCATGGGACCCTGATCTCAGCGCGGAAACGATCGCGGAGGAGTGGACCCGGCTGACCTTTGGCAATGACGCGGCAGTGGTGAAGACCATCACCGCGATGCAAATGGCATCATGGCACGCGTACGAGAGTTATACCGGACCCCTGGGAGCGCAGACCCTTACCGACATTCTGGGCAGCCACTACGGACCGGGAATCGAATCCTCGGAGCGCAATGGCTGGGGGCAATGGCATCGCGCCGACCACGAAGGCATCGGCATGGATCGAACCATAGCGACCGGTACCGGTTACGTCGGGCAATACCCTGCTGCGATTCAAAGTTTGTATGAGTCGGAGAAAACGACTCCCGATGACCTGCTTTTATTTTTTCATCACGTTCCGTACACCTACGTGCTGCATTCGGGCAAGACCGTGATACAGCATATCTATGACTCGCACTACGACGGCGAGGAACAGGCGGCGGATTTCGTCCGGCAATGGAAGTCGCTGCAGCACTCCGTCGATGACGAACTGTATGCTGCGGTACTGGCCCGTCTGGAATATCAGGCTGGGCACGCTATCGTCTGGCGGGACGCCATCTGCAACTGGTTTTTTCGCACCTCCGGGATTGCTGATGAAAAAGGCCGGGTGGGAAACCATCCCGACCGCATCGAGGCTGAGGCCATGCAGCTCCGGGACTTCGTGCCTATTGACGTTGATCCCTGGGAAAACGCTTCCGGGGGTAAAGCGGTTGAGTGCGGAAAAGCGTCTGGCTGCGTGGCTACATTCCGCTTTGACCGCGCCCCGGGGCGATATGAAATGGATGTGCAGTATTTCGATCAGAACAACGGCGCATCGAAGTTTCGCGTTCTGGTCGGCAATCAACTGGTGGATGAGTGGATTGCCAGCGATCACCTTTCTGCCGGTAAGCCGGGCGGGGACTCTTCCACCCGCCGGAGAATTCCAGCGCTGCTGCTTCATCGCGGAGATGAGATCCGCATCGAGGGAGTTCCAGATGGAGAGGAACATGCGCCTCTGGATTACATAGAACTGCACATATCAAAATGAAAGGGTGCCCCACCCTCGGGTTAGCGGAAGTTGCTGATGAGGATTACATCGCTGGTTACGTTGCCCTTGATCAGGAGCAGCTGTTTTCCGTCGCGCGACCAGGCGAAGTTAAAGATCAGGTCGGAGGCGAAGTTCGTAATCTGGTGGGGAGGTCCGCCGGGCAAAGGTTGCTCCCAGATGTTGGAGGCGCCGTTTCTCGTTAGCCCGTACTGCAGAGCTTTTCCGGAAGGCGACCAGGAAAGGCCACGCGTTCCGAGGGGCACCTGGCTTATGAACCGCATGGGGCCGCCTGCTGTCGCAACCATGGCAATTTTGGGTATGGGGACCGGGCTGCCTTCCTGGTATCCAAAGGCAAGCTGACTCCCGTCAGGTGAGACTTGAAGTGAATTGCCGCCCTCGGGCACGGTTACGAGTGTGACCGGGTCGCCACCTTCGGCCGGCATGCGATAGATCCTGTCCTTGCCGCTGTAGAAGATCCACTTGCCGTCGGGCGAACACTGGGAGTTCCCGGCTTGGGCGTCTTCATCGGCGACCTTCTTGCGGTTCGAACCATCAGCGTCAGCCCGCCAGAGTTCCAACTTGCCATTACGGTAGACGTCATACAGTATGTAGCGGTCGCCACAGGACGAGATGGAATTCGTGTTGTGCGCGTCCGGAATGAGAACCGCTGACTGGCTACCATCCGAATTCATTAACCAGACATCACCATTTCTACTGCTTGCCAGAACCTTGCCGGACGGGCCAGGCGCGATCTGATTGTAAGCTGGCTCACCCGAGGTAAGTTGGCGAGCTTGAGATGAATCCGCTGCGGGTGCGGTCCAGATGTTGGAGACACGGGCGCGCTGAATGGCGGCCAGGGTCTTGCCATCATGGGTGACATCCAGAGCCGCGGTGTAGTCCGAGAGATCGTTGGTAAAGCGATGCAGCTCGCCCGTGGAATAGTCGACGCTTTGCAGCTGGCCCCGTCCCAGCGTCACTTCCGATACCGGGGCTATGAGAGAGTTGCCGTCCGGCATCCAGACCGCCCGTCCGATGCCTCTCCCGCCGCCGGAGAACAGCGTGCGTACGTGGCCGTCGGCGACGT
The DNA here is from genome assembly GCA_020073395.1 of Terriglobia bacterium. GTDB lineage: Bacteria > Acidobacteriota > Terriglobia > Terriglobales > Acidobacteriaceae > JAIQFF01. The sequence goes on along the minus strand of JAIQFF010000052.1, from coordinate 10,349 downwards.
TGATGACATTCAACAGCCAACTGGCGTCGCTGCCCACGCCGAGCGTAGGCGCCGCGAGGGTGTTGCCGTCCGGGGACCAGGTGGCGCCGAATATGAATCCAGCGTAAGCCGGGAGCGTGGCCAGCAGCCGTTCCCCACTGCCATCCGCCGTCTGCGCGATCCTGACTTCAATCACACTGCGGTCGGGAACTCCCCGCTCGAAGACGAAGCGGCTGCCATCGGGTGAGAAGTCGATGGGAGAATCGATATCACGAATGAGTTGGCGCGGCGAACCTCCGAGCACCGGCATTTGGTAGAGATAGCGGAAGTTTTCCGTGCTTTTGTCCGAACGCACGAAATAAATGTAGTTGCCGTCGGGAGAGAAACTCAGTCCCGGGATCTCTACCACATCGGGAGCGAGCACCTGAACGTCGCTTTTGGTGGCGACGTTGCGCACCCACAGGCTCTGCTTCTCCGCGTCGCGCATGGCGTACACGATGTAGCGTCCATCGGGCGCAATCGCCACCTGGTTGGCTTTGCCGTTTTCCGTCAGCTTCGTGATCTGCATATTTTGCAGATTGAAACCGCGCGGGCGGGTGAGCAATTTATAGCCACCGAACCCGGCCGCTGCGAGTACGACCGCCACCGCAGCAGCGATGGCCAGCTTCGGCAGACCTTTTTTCGCCGACGCAACCGGAACGGGCAGAGGTACTGACTTCGAAGACGAGGCGCCGGCTGGTTCCACCGCAGCCACGCTCGGTGCCGAGTCATGGGCGGCGCGGACGCGTCCTGAGGTAGAGTCGCGCTTGAGGCGCTTCAGATCGGCGCCGATCTCGGCCGCGCTCTGGTAGCGCAGTTCACGGTCCTTTTCCAGAGCTTTGTTGATCACCTCTTCCAGCTTCGGGGAGAGATCGGTGTTGACGCGCACAGCGGGGGTCGGCTCGCGGTTCAGGATAGCGTCAAAGATAATGGCGGAAGTATCGCCGCGGAACGGCACCATGCCCGTCCCCATCTCGTACAGAACAGCCCCGAAGGAGAACAGGTCGCTGCGGGCGTCGAGTTCCTTGCCCTTGGCCTGCTCCGGGGACATGTAAGCCACCGTTCCGATGGCGGTACCGGGGCTGGTCAAATACTCCAGGCTCACGCCGGTCGTGACCTCGGTGTGTGAGCCCACCGGCGCGGAGGAGCTGGCGGCGGGAGAAGTGACCTTCGCCAGACCGAAGTCGAGAATCTTGGCGTGTCCGCGCTTGGTGACGAAGATGTTGGCGGGCTTGATGTCGCGATGGACAATGCCCTCGCTATGCGCGGCGTCGAGCGCGTCAGCAATTTCGATCGCCAGCCCGAGCAGCACATCCATTTCCAGCGGCCGGCCAGCGATGCGATGCTTCAGGGTCAAGCCATCCAGATACTCCATGGCGATGAAGGCCTGGCCATTCTCTTCGCCAATGTCGTAAATGGTGCAGATGTTGGGATGGTTCAAGGCGGAAGCCGCTTTCGCCTCACGCCGAAAGCGCTCTAACGCCTGGCGGTCCTGGGCCACGTCTTGCGGGAGGAATTTCAGGGCCACGAAGCGATCGAGCCGGGTGTCTTCTGCCTTGTACACAACGCCCATGCCGCCACCACCCAGCTTTTCGACAATGCGGTAGTGCGAGATGGTTTGACCGATCATTATGGGCTGATCGTCAGGGCTCAAGTAGCGCAGTTCCAGCGCCCCATCTTAGGCGGACAGCGGGGGCAAGTCAACGCGCGAGGGTGTCGGTAGCGTCGATTCGTCAGGCCGCGGATGTTAGTTGGCGTTGCGTTGGTGTTAGCATATTGCCCTCGCTGAACCAAACAACAAAAATCACGGCTATCGGGCGAAGCACCGCGGGGCTGAAGCCCCGCTCATTTGAAGCACACTTATTGCAGGGCTAAAGCCCTGCTCCACCCTGATGAACATCAAAGTGTATGACGACAAGGCTTCACTTGGCCGGGCTGCCGCTCACCAGGCTGCTGAGGCAATTGGTCGCGCGATCCAGAAGAACGGCCGGGCCCGGATCATTGCTGCGACCGGCGCATCCCAGTTTGAATTGTTGGACTCTCTTACCAGACTGCCGGGCATTAGCTGGGAGCGAGTCGAACTTTTTCACCTTGATGAATATATTGGACTGTCGGCGACTCATCCCGCCAGTTTTAGAAACTATCTGCTGACCAGGTTGATCAATAAAGTTGGGATCACACATTACCATCTGCTCGATGGCGAACAGAAAACTGCAGAAGTCATCCGCAACGTCGGAAACGCTCTGCAGAAAGCGCCGATTGACGTTGCTCTTGTAGGGATAGGAGAAAACGGCCACCTTGCCTTCAATGACCCGCCGGCGGACTTTGAGACCGAGGAGCCGTACATAGTTGTCACGCTCGACGAAGCCTGCCGAAAGCAGCAGCTGGGCGAAGGCTGGTTCGCGAATCTCTCTGAGGTTCCCCGGCGGGCCATCTCCATGAGCGTCCGCCAGATTCTGCGGGCACGAGAAATCATCTGTGCCGTGTCGGACGCGCGAAAGGCGCGAGCGGTAGCAGCTTGCCTTGAGGGGGAGATCAGTCCGCTTGCGCCCGCCTCAATTCTGCGCACTCACCCCAACACCACTATCTACCTGGACCGGAGCGCGGCGGCACTTCTTTCGCAAACCCCGGCATAGAGCCAAAACACCCGCGGGCGAGGGTGCCCGCGCCACACGGCCTCGGTTTTCATTACAATATGAGCATGTCTGATGCATTGATTATTGCGGGGCGCGAGTTCCGTTCCCGGCTCATTGTAGGCACGGGAAAATACAAGTCCTTTCAGGAAACGGCGCGTGCGCTGGAAGCCAGCGGCGCGGACATGGTGACCGTGGCGGTGCGGCGGGTGAATCTGGACCGCAGCAAGGAATCGCTGCTCGACTATCTGGATCCGAAGAAATATTTTCTGCTGCCCAACACTGCCGGTTGTTACACCGCCGATGAGGCCATCCGGGCAGCGCGGCTAGGGCGCGAAGTCGGGCTCTCCGATTGGGTCAAGCTGGAAGTGATTGGCGACCAGGCGACACTCTATCCCGACGTGCAGGCCACGCTCGAGGCGACTCGTGTGTTGGTGAAGGAAGGGTTCACGGTTCTGCCCTACACCTCGGATGACATTGTGTTTGCCAAACGTCTGCTCGATGCAGGCGCTGCAACCATCATGCCGCTGGGGGCGCCGATTGGCAGCGGGCTGGGGATTCAGAATGCCGCCAATATTCGCATCCTGCGGGAGATGATTACCGGCGTGCCCCTGGTCCTGGATGCGGGAGTGGGCACGGCTTCCGATGCTGCCCTGGCGATGGAACTGGGGGCCGACGCGGTGCTGATGAATACGGGAATCGCCAATGCTCAAGACCCGGTGCTGATGGCAGAAGCCATGAAGCACGCCGTGCTAGCCGGACGTCAGGCGTATCTCGCCGGGCGTATGCCGCGCAGACTCTACGCGACGGCGAGCTCTCCGTTGGAGGGTGTGGTGCGGTAATTGCGAGCAGAAACACTCGCGGCGCCGCTAAATCGCGATATGACAAGACCGATGTCCGCAGATCACTGATACTGCAATTCCGTCCGTCGGCCCCAACAGACGATTTTCGAACTTTCCTCCTTGACAATCCTGCGTAGTCTCCAGAGAATGCGCTCGCGCAGTCTGCGCCAAATCATAGGGAGGTCCTCATGTTTAAGGTCCGTCTCGTCATCGCTGTGTTAGTGGCAGTGGCCTTTCTGCCAGGAAAACTAGGGGCACAACTCACGTCCAGCGACGCCGGCCAGTACGTCATCCTGAGCGCGCAGTACGGCACTGCCCGCCGGCACGTGGACGTTACCAACCGTTTAAAGGAACTGGCCCGCCAGGACCGCAGCTTCCGCATGGGCAACAGCAGTTTTGGCGTGGACCCCGATCCAGGACAGGACAAGACGCTCCGCATCTATGCCCGTGGGCCGAATGGGCAGGAACGTATGTTTGAGTATCGCGAAGGCAGCACGGTTGACGGCTCGCAGTTTCGCAGCTGGGGTCGCGGCGACTGGGGCAACGGCGGCTGGAATGGCAGATGGGAAGGCGGCGGCCATGAACCACAACCCGAGATGACCGCGGCCCTCCAGAACCTGCGCGAAGCCCTGCGGAACCTGCAATCGGCTTCGCGCGACAAGGGCGGCCACCGGGCGACGGCCGTGAATCTTGTCAACCAGGCCATCGCGGAGGTCGAGGCCGGCATTCAATACGACAACAGGCATTGATAGACGCCATTGCCTGCAGGTCATACTTAGCGCCGGGGTCGTGCCCAGTTGCGGAAGGATCCGGCCATCAATCGAACCGCCAACACTTACGTGGAAGAGCGGCCCTTACGGGGCCGCGTTCTCGAAGCTCCACGTCATCGGCCTTCAGGCCCAGTGGCACCGCCGGGGCTGAAGCCCGGTGTCCTCTCCGCGACGCGGCGCTGGAAGCGCCGCTCTTCCACGGGCGCGATCCAGATATCGGTGAGTTGAGAATTCGAAGGTCTTATCCGCTCCCTCAGCCTCGCTTTAGCCGAAGCGTTCCGGCAGGTTTTCCCTTTTCAACAGAACATCTAAGGAATTCACAGCTTATCCACAGTCGAATCAGGGCTAAATTGCTCCTTGCAATAGAGAAGGGGAACACCGGTGCAAGGAAAGCAGAAGATTTTAGCCGCAGCCGCGCTGTGGGGTGGATGCGCCTGGTTCGTCAGCCTGGACGTGGATTTCCTGGTGACGCATCTCCAAAGCGCCCCTCATTGGCTGCTGCAGGGTTTTCGCGCTCTGTTTATGGGAGTCAGTGTGGCCATCGGGTATGTGATTTATCGCAAATATCTGATTGAAATGCAGACTCGGAGCGAGAAATATGCTGAGATCCGGGCGCAGATCCGCCGGCTCCTTGCCGATTTGCTCACCGTTTCCGATGAAGAGTTGATCCGGCAGCTGCAACGCACGATCCAGCGTATCGAGCAGTTGCTCAAACGTTACGACCCAGAAGCCGCTCACGGCGGCGCGGAACCGAAAAAGCCTAAGGTTGCATAAACCCGGGCCAAGAGCAGGGTAGTGAAAGAGTCAGAGGCAGCCGCAAGATCGACATTTGAGGGCGGGCCTCTAACCCTGACCCCTGGGAGGTTCAGAAATGAGAGCCACCGTTCGATGCCCCTATTGTGTGTCAGACCTCGCGTTTTTCGCCATGGTCGCGCACGTGGACGGCAGGTACATCTGCGGCAAGTGCGGTCATACAGCGTATCCGGACGATGCGGCATACTTGTGCCGCTGCCCCAAATGCCTGGAGTTGGCGGGCGCCAGAATGGCTAGTTGAGGCGTACAAACGGCAGTCTGTCCCAGCCTTGGAGCGCTTACGGCCCTTGGAACCGAAAATCACCTGCCAGATCGGCGGAAGGCATTCGTTACGCCAGGCCGCCCTCGCGGGCAAGCTTCAGCGCTTCGATCGCAGCGCCTCGGGCTCCGGCGGTATCGCCATTCGGCATTACATAGATAGGAATGCCGGCCTGCTCCTCGCGCTGAGTAGGCATGGCGGCACGGATCTGTTCGATAAACCAATCCTGAAACTGCTTGCCGGTTTCCAGTGCGCCCCCGCCCACGATAAACGCATCCGGGTCAAACGTATTCACCATCTCGTCGAAGAAGAGGCCCAGCGCGTGTGCCTGCACGCGGAAAACCTCCTTGGACAGTGGATCACCCTTCTCCGCCAGACCGCGAACCAGTTTGGCCGCCTGGTGAAGATCCCCTTTCCCCAGCTCGTGACCGGGATAACGCGGCAGAAAATAGGGCAGGATATTTTTTTCGATGGCGGTGAGCGAGCACAGCGACTCCAGGTCGCCGGTGCGTCCGCAGTTGCATTCCGGTTTGATGTCGCTGGTTCCGGCGATGCTCTGATAAGGAATCAGCACGTGACCTAGTTCCCCGCCGAATCCGTTCTTGCCCTTCACCACATTGCCATCGAGAATGACGCCACCGCCGTTGCCTGTACCGATAATGCTTGAAATAGAGGTCTCGCGACTGTTGGAGCCGAAGATGGCGTAGTGTCCCCACAGCGCCGCGGCGTTGGCGTCGTTCAAATAGGACACCGGTTTGCCCAGCTTGTGCGCCAAGCCCTCGCGAATGTCAAAGCCGGCCCACCTGGGGTGGACAAAGTTTGTGGAGCCTCGAGCGCTGAGCTGGCCCGAGGCACTGGCAGGGCCAGGAGTGTCGAGGCCGACTGCGACCACATCATCCGCGGAAGCGCCGACTTTTCTAGCGGCCAGTGTCAGACCATCTGCGATCTGCTGGAGACAGATGTCGGGGCCCTGCCTGGCCAAAGCGGGATGCTCAAACAGACCCTCGATGAGGAACTTCTCCTGCTGGTTCAGCAAAGTGTAGTTGATGGCGGTTCCGCCAAGATCCACTCCGGCAACAAATTGCACAATTCTCTCCTCAGGTCAGACACCGGCTCCGCCACAGCTTAGCAGAACCTTATCCGAATTCTGTCGGGAACAGTGCGAGCGGTCAGGGTGGATTTAATCAGGTCGGGTTAGGCAGAATCGCCGGTGCTGCGGTCGAGCGCTGCACCGGCCTGGATCTGATCGGCTATTTCTTGGCCGTCGGCAGCTCGTAGTCGCCTTCAATCTCGCTGACCATGTTGCCGGCAGAATCTGCTTTGCCCTTGTAAGTTCCCTTGCCTTTGATGCCCTTGAACTTGCCGGTACCGCCGGTGTAGCTCCAGGTGCCCTCGGTGGTGCTGGGCTTGCCGTCCATCATGGTGTCGTTCCCCTGGAAGTGAACGTAGATCTTGTCACCGTTGGACAAGTTGGAGACGTGATAGCCGGAGCCGCGCACCTTGGCGCCGCTGGCGTCGCTGTATGCGACGTCATAGCCTTCCTTGGTTTGCACTTCGCCATATTCCATCGGTTTAGTCCAGGTGCAGACGAATTTGCTGATGGCAACAGAATGGCCGGGCCGGTCGCCGACGTCTATGGAGTACGCGGGGTCGGGTTTACCGCAAGAAAGAGTGCCGCTGGTCTTGGTCTGGCTGCTGGCCGCGGGCCCCAAGGTCAAGGCCAGCCCGAGGACCAGGAAAATCTTGCTTCGCATAATGCCTCCTTGTGTCGCAGGGATTCTGCGCGACGACAACAGCAAAGTCAAGCTGGGGCCCTTCCTTAATTAACGGTCAGTGAGTAATCGGGATATACAACATCTCCCGGAGAACGCTCGTTTTTCCAGCGAAACCTGCCGGGTGCCCACGTCTCGCAGCCTTGTCCTGGTGGTAAAGTTGGCCTCATGGCCGGCACCACAAATCCCGAAAGCTTTGAGGAGATTGTAGAGTGGGCATACAGCACCCTGCCACGGAAGATCAGGGACCTGCCAGATTTCCCCGGCATTCAAGTGGTTGACGAGCCTCCTGCGGACGCATTGGAAGACATATCGAACCGAAAGAAATGGCGCCGTGGAACTGAGTTATTGGGATTGTACAGCGGCACATTTAGGACGAAACGGTCGTACACCCAGGTGAAGTATGCCCCCGACTTGATATTTGTTTTTCGTGGCCCCATTCTGCGGTGTTCAAAAGGAGATTTGCGGGCCGAAGTGAAACGGGTGGTCTGGCATGAGGTTGCACACTGGCTCGGCTACGAAACCGAGGAGCAAGTGAAGGCCTTGGGCTTATGAGCCACCACCAACTCGTCGCCCGCTCCTGGATTCTCGCCATTTAGCATCAGCTGCGGTTGTGAGATCGCGGTAGGGACACCAGTTGCCCGGTGCCCCCCGCACAGACCCGGACGGGCGCTCATTAGCGCATCCGGTTCTTATCTCGGATGAATAGCGGATGAGCATAACGCTCCACCGCACACTCCCCCATCCGTGGGACACGCGCAGCCCCGCGCTGAGTCGGGTACGTGTCAAATGGAAGAGTGTTCTCCTTGATCCGCAGCCTTCCCTCCTCACTCTCCGCCGACGATGCCCCATCGTTGTTCGAATGATTCATCGGTACTATGCCGCAGTGTGACTCCTCGTAGACGTGCATGCGGGCCGTGTGGCCTGAGCCTTCACCCGCCGACCTGCTGCCTTGTGGGACCGCAGGTGTCTCCGAGGTCTCCCGGTTCTCGTGCATGAAGCTTCTAGGCGTGTCTGGGGTCTTCGACTACGCCGGACCGATCGGGAACTCGCGCTATCGCCCCTGATCGTATTGCCTTCCGCGCATTACAAAGGCGTCGGCGTCCGGGTTGCATCTTTTCGGAGCTGGATACCCACCCCGCCTATCCCCTGTCTACGCTTCGCTGAGTCCCTCACGGTAACAGCGCAAGACTCGGGGCCGAGCGGTTCGCTACTCCTTTCTCGTAAGGCTCTTTCATCCTCTGCTTCATGCCGGTTTATCCCGGCGCACTGTAATCGCGATTTTTCGACAGTAACCCCGAAGTGGAGTCATGCCTTCCAAAGGAAAAGCACGCCAGCAGCTACAAGAGCGGCCTCCACCATCCAGATGAATGCTGTTTCTGATAGCCGGTCCACAATGCGTTTTCCGGTGAACGAACCCAATATCATTATCGGTCCGAGCATGAGACCAACTACAACCGCATGGAAGGGGAGAACTGCTGCACCGCGGTAGGCAATCAGCTTGGTGATGTGCATCACCACAGTGGAGAGAGCCTCCGTCCCGATGTAGGCTCCTTTCACCAGCCCATACGCAAGAAAGAATGGGGCCATCAGCGGGCCTACACTACCGAGCAGTGCCGACAGAAAGCTTGCTCCCGCTCCTATTCCCGCAAACGAGTAGATGGTTGGACGCCACGTTGTTTTCAGTCGGCTGTGGCGCCACACCACTATCAGGATCAGAAAAACTCCGAGGATTCGGGTCAGAGGCGTTAAAGGAGCTTTGGCGAACAAGAAACCGCCGATTAAGGCCATCGGCACTCCGCCCACTGCAAACCACGCTACAACCCGCCTGTCCAGTTCCTGGCGATTGAACCACACGCGGCTACCGTTGCCCACAAGCTGAGCTACTGTGAGAATGGGAATGGCCTCACGCACTCCGAATGTAGCAACGAGAACAGGCAAGAGTACTGCGGCTCCTCCGAACCCCGCAACGGCTGCCAGGGTAGCGGCGATAAACGAAACAATCAAAAGGACCCCAGCGTGGAATAGTCCCGGCACTTTTCTCCATCAACGTCCCAGCCTGAAGACTATAACTGACGAAAACAGATGGGATGAGAAGGTCGGTCTCCGGACGGGATGCGGTGTACGCTCCCAAGTTATCGACGTGCTCGAAGCGCAAGAGATAAAGGAGACCGGCAATGAAGAAGATTAGCATCACAGCGGGGAAGCAGATCAGGAATTTTTCTGAATAGAAGCTAACGATCGGGCTGGACCTGGGCGATCGATCGAGTTGGTATTGCGTGTTGGACGAAGCGGGTGAAGTACCACTGGAACAGAAGCTGGGGACGACTCCGAAAGCCATGAACCAAGTGTTCGGAGGCATGCCGCGCAGCCGGATCGCGTTGGAGACCGGGATGCATTCACCGTGGGTGAGCCGGGTGATCAACGAGTTGGGGCATGAAGAGATCGTGGCGCACGCCCGCAACGTGCGCTTGATCGGGGAGAGCCGAAAGAAAGACGATCGGCTGGACGCGCAGAGGTTGGCTCGATTGGCCAGGATCGATCCGCAGCTGCTATCTCCGGTGAAACATCGCAGCGCGAAAGCGCAGGCCGATCTGACCGTGATCCGAGCACGTGCCGGGCTGGCGCGCGCACGAACGGCGCTGGTGAACACGGCCCGCGGACTGGCCAAGAGCTATGGCGAGCGGCTGCGCGGGTGCAACGTACGCAACATGAATCCGAAGAAAGCCCAGGAGCTGAGTCCGGAACTGCGAACCGCACTGGAGCCGTTGCTGGCGGGAATCGAGTCGCTGAGTGAACGCATTCGGGAATGCAACGAACGGATCGAGCGCCGAGTGAAAGGGGTCAAGCAACTCGGTTTCCGCTCCGGCAACTGGCTGAGCGTGGAGCAAAGTTCCGAAGTACTCAGACAGGCTTGTGTCGATAGTATGCGTGCCAAGCGCGACTACGCGATGTTAGCCATGCTGCTGGGGTGTGGCTTTCGCAGATCTGAGTTGGTCGGCTTGAGTTGGATGAGATCCAGATGCGACAGGGTCACTGGGCAGCGGTGGATCTGATCGGCAAGGGTGGCCACATCCGCACGGTGCCTATTCCAGAATGGGTAAAATCGGCGCTCGATCAGTGGACGGTTGCAGCCGGGGTCACGGAGGGAAGGATCTTTCGAGCCGTCGCCAGAACGGGAAAGGTGTGGGGCAAAGGCATCTCGCAGAATGTTGTGTGGTACGTAGTCAGGACCTGCTGCC
>JAIQFF010000051.1 GCA_020073395.1 Terriglobia bacterium | reverse complement strand
AGCTGGCCCGGACCCTCGCCGAGTACCTGTTCGGCGACGAGAACGCGCTGATCCGGGTCGACATGTCGGAGTACATGGAGAAGTTCTCGGTGTCCCGCCTCCTCGGTGCCCCTCCCGGCTACGTGGGGTACGAGGAGGGAGGCTTCCTCACCGAGAAGGCGGACCTGCGCCAGAACACTCGATAACTGCATCCCGTTCAGCTGCGACACGAACGGCATGAGTTCCGCGATAAACTGATCTTTCATCAGTTCACCGATTTCTTCCTGGCGGTTGCGTTCTCCGCCCGAAAGCAGATCGGGGACGGTGACTTCCAGCGCGCGGGCCAGCCGTTCCAGTGAGGAAAGGGTCGGGGTCGCCTTTTCATTTTCGATCTTCGACACGTACGTCCGGGGGACCGACATGCGCGCGGCCAGTTGGCGCTGGCTGAGTCCGCTGCGCAAACGAAGTGAACGGATCGACGTCGCCAGGTTCAGATGTCCGCGGCCATTGCCGTTCGCCGGCATCATTTGCGGCGGCGGCGGCGCCATTGCCACTTCCGGTTCTTCCTCATCTAACGAGGCATGGCAGCGGCGGCAAAGATCGTTGGTGGTACGGAATTGGACCAGCAGGCAGTGATCGCAACGAACTACTTCCCTTGAATCTACTGGTGCAAGGGTAGTGGCCATCTAGGTGTGGGAGGGCCAGAGCGGGGCTTCTCCTGGAACGAAAAAAACCAACGCGAAAAACTTCGTTCCAACCTGCAGCGTAATCTGCGGTACAACACCTGTGGATGTCAAGAACATTCCGGGGTCAAACCCCGAACAGGTCGTGGGAAAAGCAAAGTTAGCTGGAGAAAAGCCGGAGAAAACAGGTAAGAAACCATGAATGATCGAGAGCAGGCGTGGTGTTTACTAACTGAGTTCACCCAGTCGGAAAGTTTGCGCAAGCACGGCCTCGCGGTCGAGGCTTGCATGCGCGCTTACGCCCGCAAATTTGCTTCGGGTTCTCCAGAGAACGAGGAGTTGTGGGGAGTGGTCGGCCTGCTGCACGACTTCGATTATGAAAAGTATCCCAGCCTCGACGATCATCCCTACAAGGGCAACGAAATATTGAAAGAGCGTGGCTATTCGGATGAAACCCGCCGCGCCATCATGTCCCACGCCGAATATTCCGGCGTAACTCGGGACTCTCAGATGGAAAAGGCCCTCTTCGCCTGCGACGAACTGGCGGGATTCATTACCGCGTGCGCCCTGGTGAAGCCGGGAAAGTCCCTGGCCGAAGTCGAGGCCAAGTCGGTCCGAAAGAAGATGAAGGACAAGGCCTTCGCCCGCAACGTAAAGCGCGAAGATATCGTAAACGGCGCGGCGGATCTGGGGGTGGACCTGGAAGAGCACATCGCGTTCTGCATCGATGCGATGAAGGGAATCGCGGATAAGCTGGGGCTCGACGGGAAACTGAGCTAACCCAGGGTGCTCCGTCCTATCGCACGGCCTCTGCCACCTTCCCGCTGGCAATCAAGTCGGCGATCCGGGCGAAATCCTGGTACATCACTCGGTCTTTGTCCATGGTGGCACACACCGAACGAATCGCGGCATGCGCGATCTGTCCCCGCTTCGAAGTCTTGAGCGGGGCCAGAAAATCCAGGGCCTGGGCCGCGGCCATGGCTTCAATCGCCATCGCATTGCGTGAATTTTCTACAATGCGCTTGAGCTTCAGGGCGGCGGTCATTCCCATGGACACGTAATCTTCCTTGTTGCCGGAAGTGGTAATCGAATCCACCGAGGCAGGATGAGCCAGCACTTTGTTTTCGCTGACCAGCGAAGCGGCGGCCACCTGCGCCATCATGAATCCGGAGTTCAAGCCAGCGCCGGGAGCCAGAAATGGCGGCAGACCTTCATTCAGAGCCGGGTTTACCAGGCGCTCCAGCCTGCGCTCGGAGATGCCTGCCAGCGCGCTGAGGGCGATGGCCAGGAAATCCAGGACGAAGGCCAGTGGTTGGCCGTGGAAATTGCCGCCGGAGATGACGTCGGCATCGCCATCTTTCGAGTTCTTAAAAAAGACTAGTGGGTTGTCCACTGCCGAGTTGACTTCGATCTCCATCACCTCGCGGCAGTGGGCCAGGGTGTCGCGCACTGCGCCATGTACTTGTGGCATGCAGCGCAGGGAGTAGGCGTCCTGCACCCGGCCGCAGTCGCGATGCGACTCGCGCAGTTGGCTACCTTCGAGCATCTTGCGCAAATTCGCGGCGGTCCGGAGCTGACCAGTGTGCGGACGAGCCTGATGGATGCGTTCGTCGAATGCCACGTCGGTGCCGCGCAACGCGTCGAGTGAGAGCGCGCCGATCACATCCGCCGTATCGGCCAGGATCTCAGCCGCCAGCAGCGTCAGGACTCCCACTGCCAGCATCGCCTGCGTTCCATTGATCAGAGAAACAGACTCTTTGGCTTCAAGCACCAGGGGCTTGATTTGGGCGCTCCGCATCGCTTCTGCGGCGGGAACGCGCATCCCTTTCTCGGTAAAGCACTCGCCTTCGCCGATCAGGGCCAGGGCCAGGTGCGCCAACGGAGCCAGATCGCCGCTGGCTCCCACGCTGCCTTGCGACGGCACCATCGGAGTTACGCCGCGATTCAGCATCTCGCAAATCGTGTCGATGACTGCCCCGCGCACTCCGGAGTGCCCTTTAGAAAGTGAATTCGCGCGCAGCAGCATCATGGCCCGGGTCTCAGCCATGGAGAGTGGTTCGCCCACGCCCGCGGCATGGGAGCGCACCAGGTTGACCTGAAGTTCGCGGATCTGATCGCCGGCAATGTGAACGTCAGCCAATTTGCCCACACCCGTGGTGATGGCGTAAGACACGCGGTTTTCCGCAACCAGCGCATCCACTACTGCCCGAGCGCGATCGACAGTCTCGCGGGCATTGGGATCGAGCAGAACGGGGCGGCGCTCGACCGCCACTTCCCGGACCGCTTCGAGGGTCAGATCTTTTCCGTTGATGTGCAGGGCTTTCAAGAGAGTTTCTGGTTTCCAGTTTCTAGTTTCAAATGCGGCGCCCTTATTTCCCCGCTGCTTCCCGAAATGCTTTCACAATGTTCGCCGGGAGCATTGCTGGCTTCATCTTCGCGTCAAGAATCATGTGAGTGGTCTCGCCCTCCGCCAGCAGTTCACCATCGCCGGCCCGCAGCAGTTCATAGCCAAAATGAATCAGGGACTCGCGGACGTTCCTGAGATGGGTGCGGACGATGATCTCGTCGTCATAGCGCGCCGGCGCCTTGTAGCGGCAGCGCGCATCCACCACCGGGATAAAGCATCCGTGGTCGCGTTCCATGTCGCGATAGGTAAAGCCCAGCTGCCGCATGAGATCGACGCGTCCGATTTCGAACCAGATGAAGTGATTGGCGTGATAGACCACGCCCATCTGGTCAGTCTCCGCGTAGCGCACCCGCACACGGCTCTCACAGACTACGCTGCCTTTGCTGTTTCGCGCGCTTCCTTGCTGGACACCCGCTTGGTGTTCGGTCACTTCGTACTCCAGCGCGGTTTGCGTTTTTCAAGAAACGACGTGATGCCTTCCCGAAAGTCGGCGGTGGTGCGAATGCGCGCGTTGTCCTCAACCGCTTCGGCGATCTGATGGTCGAGCTGTTCTGCGATGAATCCATTGATCAGGCGCTTGGTCGCTCGCACTGACGAGGGACTGTTTTCCATGAGCTTCGCCGCCAGTTCGCGGGCCCGCGCCATGAGTTGAGAGGGTTCGACCACTTCGTTGACCAGGCCAAAAGCGTGAGCCTCGGCCGCGTCAAATAACCGCGCCGTCAGCAGAAGGTCGCGGGCGACCTTGTGTCCCACCTGCCAGACCAGCATGGAAGAAACGATGGCAGGGACAAATCCGATGTGGACTTCGGTGTAGCCGAACCTGGCTTCGGGCACCGCCAGCGTGAAGTCGCACATGGTCGCGAATCCGGTGCCGCCCGCGATGGCAGCACCGTTCACTGCGGCAATAGTAGGCAGGGGAAAATCGTAAATGCGGCGAAAGATGCGCGCCATGCGGGAGGAGTCCTGCACGTTCTCATCATGCGTCCTGCCCAGCAAGGTCTTCAATTCGTCGAGGTCTATGCCGGCGCAAAAAGCCTTGCCGGCACCGGTCAGGATGACGACCTGGACCGGCGATCGCTCGATTTCATCAAAAGCGGCGAGCAGTTCGTCCACCAGCACGTGACTGATGGCATTGCGTTTCTCAGGCCGGTTGAGCGTAATGGTGGCGACGCCTGAATCGACTGCGAGTTGAATGGTCTTAAATTCCATATGGTCGCGCCTCAATCGGCAGCCGCGGACTCGCTGTAGCGGGCCCCTAGCTCCGCCGTAATCCGCAGCAACACATCCAACGGCTTCAAGCCCGGCAACCCCGCGCCTCTTTGTTGCAGTGCTTCCACAACTTTCTCAGTTGCAATATTTCCCACCAAGGCGTCTTGTGCGAAGGGGCACCCGCCCAGTCCGCCCAACACCGAATCAAAGCGGCGGCAACCCGCATCATACGCGGCCAAAATCTTTTCCGCGGTCTGCTCAGGACGACTATGCAGGTGAACACCAATCTCGAGATAGTCGAACTTTGAATTCACCGCTGAAACCAGTTCACGAATCTGCGCCGGCCCGGCCAGGCCCACGGTATCGGCCAGAGAGATAGTGCGGACCCCGAGGGATTCGAGAAGGTCCACCGCGTCCACCACTTCGCCAATATTCCAGGGATCGCCGTAGGGATTACCAAAGGCCATTGAAATGTAAACCACCGTGTCGAGGCCGGCCGCTTCTGCCTTGTTCTTGATCTTCTCCAGTTCGTCGATCGCTTCTTCCAGCGTCTGGCGCTGGTTGCTGCTTAGGAATGTCGGCGAAACCGAATAGGGGAAGCCGAGAGTACTCACCGCCTCGGTAGCGATTGCCCGCTGGGCGCCTTTTTCGTTGACCACGATCCCGATAATTTCAACGTCATCGGGTGGATCCAGTTCCTTCAGAACTTCCTCCGAATCGGCCATCTGTGGAACTGCTTTCGGTGAGACAAACGAAACGGCATCGATGTGCTTGAACCCTGCGCTGATCAACGCCTTCAAGTAGTCGGTCTTGATGTAAGCCGGGATCTGACCTTTCAGCCCTTGCCAGGCATCACGCGGACACTCTACGAGTTTTACCGAATTGGACATCAAAAAACCAGCCACAGATCTTCACGGATCTCACGGATAAAATCTTTTTTAGTTCTTGTATTTATCGGTGTTAATCCGTGAAATCCGTGGCGCCTTTCAAGTTTGCAGCACCCCGACCTTGAACTCGGGCACGTCCGGGTTCAGCGCGGCGGCTTCGAGCGCCAGGGTGATCGCATCGCGCGTTTCGACCGGATCAATGATCTTGTCGATCCACAACCGGGCGGCCCCGTAACGCGGATCAGTTTGTTCGTCATAAGTCTTCTTGACCGACTCAAACAGCTCTTTGCGTTCTTCGTCGCTCAACTTCTTCCCGCTGCGTTCGAGTTGCTTGATCTTGATTTCGACCAGGGTGCCGGCGGCGGAATCTCCGCTCATGACCGCGTAGCGTGCGGTCGGCCAGGCAAACACAAAACGCGGATCGTAGGCCTTGCCGCACATGGCATAGTGTCCGGCGCCGAACGAGCCTCCAACGATCACCGTAATCTTGGGAACGACCGAATTGGATACTGCGTTCACCAGCTTCGCTCCCGCCTTGATGATCCCGCTCCACTCCGCGTCGCGTCCCACCATGAATCCGTTTACGTCGTGAAAGAAGACCAGCGGGACCAGGTTCTGATTGCAGTCCATGATGAAGCGGGCGGCTTTTTCAGCCGACTCGGTGTAGATCACGCCTCCGAATTCGAGCCGTTTGTGGCCTTCGTGGTCGGTCTGCTGGGCGTGCAGCTTCTGGTTGGCCACAATTCCGACCGCAAAGCCGCCGATACGTGCGTAGCCGCAGATGATGGTCTTGCCGTATTCAGCCTTGTACTCGTCGAAACGGCTGCCATCCACGATGCGGGCCAGGATTTCCTTGGTGTCGTAGGGACGCGCCGGCGAAGAATCGTAGATGCCGTAAATTTCCTCGGCCGCCAGCGCGGGCGGCTGCGGCTTCCTCCGGTCCCACGGCGACTGCCGACGGTATCCCCACTTTTCGATGATGGCGCGAATACGCGTGAGGCAAGCTTCGTCGTTGGGCTCGCGAAAATCCACCGTGCCGCTGATGGCGGAATGCATGGCGGCGCCGCCCAGTTCATCGGCGGATATCTTCTGGCCGATGGCAGCCTGCACCAGCGCCGGCCCGGCAAGGAAAAGTCCGCTGCCGTCGGTCATCAGCACGTGATCGCACATAACCGGCAGGTAGCCGCCGCCGGCGACGCACATGCCCATGATGGCTGCGATCTGCGAAATCCCCATGGCCGACATCACCGCGTTATTGCGGAAGACGCGGCCGAAGTCGTCGGTGTCCGGGAAGACATCCTCCTGCAGCGGCAGGAAGACTCCCGCGGAATCCACCAGGTAAACCGTCGGCACCCGGTTTTCGATCGAGATGTTCTGGGCGCGAATCACTTTCTTCGCAGTCATGGGGAAGAATGCGCCCGCTTTCACTGTGGCATCGTTGGCGATGATCATCACCAGACGGGTTTGAATGCGCGCCAGTCCCGTGATCACACCCGCCGCCGCTGCGCCGCCCCACTCCTCGTACATGCCCTGGGCCGCATAGGCGCCGAGTTCGAAAAAAGATCCCGGATCAATCAACAGATTGATCCGCTCGCGCGCCGTGAGGCGTCCCTTGTTGTGCTGGCTTTCGATCGCTTTCGGACCGCCACCCTCGCGGATTCTCTCCTCTTCGTTGCGCACCTGCGAAACCAGGTCAGCCAGGAAGCGCATATTGGCTTCAAAACGGGCTGAGGTGGGATCGATGCGCGACTCGAGAACGGTGGAGTTCGAAGGCATTCCGGGATCAACGCGTTCGTTCATGAGTGGAGTCTGAAAGAAGTTACGGTATAACAGCGGAGCAGCACGGCGCAAACGGCGGTTTCCGCTGCGAAGCCGCCGGGGGAGTGAATTGCAGATTGAAGATTCTCGATTTCAGATTTAAGAACCAGAGCGCTATATCGCCCAAGACATTTTAACTGGTCTTTTCCAGCCATCGTTCCAGGCGGCATCCGTCTTCCTCCAGCAGGAAGCTGCCGGTTCCAAAGCATTCACCAAAAATACGATGCGACTCTGAATCGCGCGCCGCTCGCGTGATCCATTGCTTTCCCACCTGATATTGACCGGCGGTGAACCATTTCTGCGGCAGGACCTCGACCAGTCCCGCGTTTGGATAGATGACGTAGAGCGCGAAGGCCGGGCCGTCTGGGCTTTTGGCCGGATAGCTGGTTGGGACAATCAGTTCCTCCACCGTTTGCAGGTCGATTGGCACTTCAATCTTGTGCACGCCTGCGGCAAGGCCGAGTGAAACTTCAAACTCCGCGAGCGGCGCCGCTGCCGAGTAGATACGTTCACTCGACGCCTTGAACCAGCCCGCGATCTCGGCCAGGTCGAAGGCCTTGAGTTGGTCCGGATCGAAGCAGGTAACGCGAATACTGCGGCCTTCCGGGCACCACACGCCCAGGTTCGAAGGTGGCACGAAGAACGGGCGGCAATATGTGTTCAGCGCGAGCCGTGGTTTGTCTGCTTCCTGCTCCAGTCCCAGAGTGACCAGATAGCCCAGCGGCCCTTCGCTGCCATGATGGCTCCAGACGAAGCGCTGGCCGGAAACAGAGTTGAACGCCGGGAAAGTCTTCCAGTACCAGGGCGTGGGCCCAACCGTACGCTGCAGGATATCCTTTAAACGGGACGTGCTGATCTCGGCCATCAAGATCAACTGGCCGTCGGCACGCCACGCGGCTTGACGTTGGCGCGAATGAACTGGACGATGTCGTCCATGGCTGTGCCCGGCTGGAAAATGGCGGCCACGCCGGCTTTCTTGAGATTTTCAATATCCTGGTTGGGAATGATGCCGCCGACCACCACCAGCACATCGTCCATCTTGTTCTGCTTGAGCAGCTCCATTACTCGGGGAACGATGGCATTGTGCGCACCGGAAAGAATCGACAGACCAATGACGTGGACGTCTTCCTGCAAGGCGGCGTTCACGATCATCTCCGGCGTCTGTCGCAGGCCGGTGTAAATGACTTCCATGCCGGCATCACGCAACGCGCGGGCGATCACTTTGGCTCCGCGATCGTGCCCGTCAAGGCCGGGCTTGGCCACCAGCACGCGGATCTTCAAGTCTGCCATCGCCTCCATTTAACCACAGAGGACGCGGAGGCGCACAATTGCAGGGCATTGCAGACTTGATTGTAGATTTCAGCTTTCAGATTTTAGATTTTGGATTGTGGATTTCAGATCGCAGGTTCGGACCTCGGTTCTCAGATTTGCCGCTGGGCATGAGAACCAATCTGCAATCTGCAATTCCTACATGGTCTTTATGTCCAGGCTTCTCCACAAATACCAGCAGGCCACCGACCGGTACGGTTCCCACGACTTCGCAATCTTCGCCATCACTTCCGGTTTGGGCATCTTGCGCTTCTTGTAGTGCTTCTTGATCGCCATCTGGATGCCGTAATCCCCGGTGGGCAGCACATTGGGACGCCGCAAGGTAAACATCAGAAACATGTGTGCAGTCCACACGCCCACGCCTTTGACCTGGGTCAGGTGCTTGATGACTTGGTCATCGCTCATTTCGGGCAAGCGCGAGAAGTCGAGTTCCCCGCGGGCAGCGCGTCCTGCCATGTCTTTCAGGTAGGACGACTTCTGCTTGGAGAGTCCCACCGAACGTAATTGGGTGTCCGTCAGCTTGAGTATGCCTTCCGGCGTGAGGGGTTCTCCGGCCAGGGCAGCGAAGCGCTTGAAAATGGTTACCGCCGCCTTGCCATTCAGCTGCTGATAAACGATGGCTTCCGCCAGGCTGTGGAATTCCGGCGGGCCAAACTCCATACGGCACGGCCCGACCTGCTCGATAATGGCCGCAAGTATGGGATCGGATTTCTTCAGATGATTGGTAGCTTTGCGCATGCAATATTTTGACGCAGATCAAGGCCAGGCGGTTAGCAGCGACATTTCGTGAAATATTCAGGAAAGATACTGCACAGTCTGCCTGATCAACTCCGCCGTCCCCTGGTAGGGATCGCCCGCATCGTCCCACTCCATGGAACAATAGCCCTTGTAGCCGTGTTGCTTCATGAGACCGAATGTCTTCGCCATATCCACGTGCACCATGATGCCCTTGCTGTTGGTCTCGGAGGACTTCACGTGCGAAATGCAGTAAGCCTTCCCGAACATGGCGTCGATTCCGCGATAGGCGTAGTCAGGGTCCTTGGCGGCAAGGGTGTTGCAGAAGTCCGGCAGCGTGTGCAGCCAGGGGCTATTCACCTTCTCGACCAGTGCCACCAGGAAAAACGGGTCTTCGCTTACTGGGTTGTCATTCTCGAGAGTGACGACAATATTCTTCGTCGAGGCATACTCAGCTACTTGCCCGAGGCTTTCAGCCGTGCGATCGAGGTCCGGTTGGGAGTCTTTCGCGCGAGGAAGATTGGTGCGAATGCTGGGCGAGCCGATGGCTGTGGCGTTATCCACCCACTTCTTGCCGAACGCTATGGCCTGCTCGCGCTCCGACCGGTCCACGGCATAAGGGCTATGCTCGCCATCTACCGCGATGTTCACCACCGCCGCCCCGGCTTTTTCGACGGCCGCTCGAAATTGCGCCAGGTACTTCGGATCAGAGGAGGGAAAATGTCCGGTCCAGGGCTCGATCTTATTGATCTGGAACTTTTCGATCACGTGGGCGGCGAAGTCTTTCAAGTCCATAGGCTTCGCGGTTTTGCTCTCCTCTCCCGCGATGAACTCGCGGAAGGGATAGGAGGCGATGGCGATGCGTTCCCGCGGTTGGGAAGGAAACTGCAGGTTGGGGGCGGAGCTGGCGCGGGCCAAAACGGGGGCGAGCGACACCCCGGCCGCGGTGGCCGCGCAGTGCTGCAAAAAGCGTCTTCGAGTGGTCGTCAAGCGAAACAGTTTAACAGAGACCGCGGGCTCTGGATTCCAGCGGGAAGTTTGTGTTTTACTCGGTAAGCTTCACCAAATTCCAAAAGGCCCTCATGATCACAATTGTTTCCGGCTTGCCCCGTTCCGGCACTTCGCTCATGATGCAGATGCTGGCCGCGGGCGGCATGCCCATCCTCTCCGATGGAGAACGCCGGGCTGATGTTGACAACCCGCGAGGCTACCTGGAGTGGGAACGCATCAAGCAGTTGCCCAAAGACCCTGGCTGCATTGCGGAAGCGGAAGGCAAAGCGGTAAAAGTGATCTCTCAACTCCTGCTTTCCCTTCCTCCGCAGCATGAATACCGGGTCATCTTTATGCAGCGGCCTTTGCCCGAAGTGATGGCGTCACAGGACGAGATGCTGCGCCGGCGAGGGAATTTCAATCCAGCGGAAGACAATTCCGTAGTGACGCGCGCGTTCCAGGACCACCTGTCCGATGTTTACGGCTGGCTCAATGGCAAGCCCCACGTGAAGGTGAGCCGAGTGCAATACCACGCCGTCTTACGCGAACCCAGGCAGACGGCCGAAAGCGTTGCGAAGTTTTTGGATGTCCCGTTGGACATCGAAGCCATGGCGAAGCAGGTGGACGGAACCCTCTACCGGCAGCGTAGCAAGTAGTTTATCTGTGCATGTGTGGCCGCGGGCGACTGGCCCGCGAAAGCTGTTGCGGTCAGCCCTTGCCAGGCGGAAGCTGAAAACCGATTTTGCGCTTCGACGGTCCCTCCGGAACCATGAGCTCCTTGATAGCGTCAATAATTTCCTGAATTGCGGTGTCGTGGGTTTCCAGGCGGCGATCTAACTCATTGATTTTGGCGGCGAGCTGGCGGTTTTTGGCCAGCATCCCGCGCATCCGCACGAAAGCGCGGACCACGAAAACGCTCATCTCGATGGCCCGCTCGGAGTTGAGCACGGTTGCTGCCATGATCGCGCCGTGCTCGGTGAAGGCATAGGGTGGATAACGGCGTCCGCCATGCCTCTTACTTGAGGTTGCAATTTGCAACCTCAAGATTTCATCTTCTTTCGCGCTTAGTTGAAACATGAAATCGGCGGGAAAGCGTTCCTGGTTGCGATTGACCTGCTGGTTCAAGCGCTTGACGGTGACGCCGTAGAGTTCAGCGAGGTCGCTATCAAGGATCACCCTCTGGTGACGGAGGATCAGGATTCGCGATTCCACCGGTATGGCGAGCTGTACCGGGCGTTTTGGCATTGGACTACGGGAAGTATAGCGCCTGGTTTGAGGTTGCAATTCGCAACCTCAAGATTTTCAGGGTGTTGTTTGAGGTCACAATCTGTGATCTCAAACACGGAGTTAATCAGCAGTTCAGATTAGTTACGAGCACGCGGGCGAGGCGCCCGCGTCCGCACAGAAAAAGAAACAAGCTATGTCACACTCACTTCGGTGTAGGTTCCGAAGACTGCGCGCAGGGCTTCGCAGATTTCGCCAACCGTCGCATAAGCGCGCACCGCGTTCACGATGTAGGGCATGGTATTGGCCGACGAAATGTCTCCGTTTGCGGACGATCGCGGTTCCTGGGCGGCGGCTTTCTTCAAGGCTTCCAGACAGCGCTGGACTTCTTCGTTCGAACGGCGCACGCGCAAGGCTTTCAGCTTGGCCGATTGCTGCCGCGCTACGCCTTCGTCGATGTACAGAGTGTGCGGCGGCTCTTCCTCGATGACAAATTCATTCGCTCCCACGATGATTTTCTCTCTGGCTTCAACTGCGCGCTGGTATTGGTACGAGGCCTCCGCGACTTCCTTCTGGGGATAGCCGTGCTCGATGGCCTTGACCATTCCGCCCATCGCGTCCAGCTTGCCGAAATAGTCGAAGGCGCCTTTTTCCATTTGCAGCGTTAGGGTTTCGAGGAAATATGACCCGCCCAAGGGATCAACCGTCTGCGTCACTCCCGATTCGTAAGCGATGATCTGCTGGGTGCGCAAGGCGATGCGTGCGGCTTCTTCCGTGGGCAATGCCAGAGCTTCATCGTAGGAATCCGTGTGCAGCGACTGGGTCCCACCCAGCACCGCCGCCATCGCCTGCAAGGCCACGCGCGCGATGTTGTTCATGGGCTGCTGCGCGGTAAGAGAGACGCCCGCCGTTTGGGTGTGAAAGCGAAGCAGGCGGCTGCGCTGGTTCCTGGCCTGGAACCGGTCTTTCATCACCTGGTACCAGATCTTGCGGGCCGCCCGGTACTTGGCAATCTCTTCGAAGAAGTCGTTGTGGGCGTTGAAGAAAAAGCTGAGGCGCGGGCCGAAATCATCCACATCGAGGCCGCGCCGCTGGGCCCATTCCACGTACTCGACGCCGTCGTATAGCGTGAAGGCCAACTCCTGCAGCGCGGTCGAACCCGCCTCGCGAATGTGATATCCGCTGATCGAAATAGTATTGAATTTTGGCGTGAACCGGGAACCGAACTCGAAGGTGTCCACCACCAGACGCATCGAAGGCGCCGGGGGATAGATGTATTCCTTCTGCGCGATGTATTCCTTCAGGATGTCGTTCTGCAGCGTGCCGGAAATCTTCTTCCAGTCCGCGCCCTGCTTCTCCGCCACCACCAGGTACATCGCCCACAGCACCGACGCGGGCGAGTTGATGGTCATCGAAACACTGGTTCTTTCCAGATCAATGCCACCGAAGAGAATCTCCATGTCCTCGAGCGAATCGATGGCGACGCCGCACTTGCCAACTTCGCCCTCGCTTGCCGGGTGATCCGAGTCATAGCCCATAAGCGTGGGCAGGTCGAAGGCCACCGACAATCCTCCGCCGCCGCTCTCCAGCAAATACTTGTAGCGCTGGTTGGTTTCTTCCGGCGAGGCGAAGCCGGAGAATTGCCGCATGGTGAAAAGTTTGCCGCGGTATCCGCTGGCGTGAATGCCACGGGTGAACGGCGGCTGCCCGGGATAGGCCAGATACTTTTCCGCACTCCAGTCATCGGGCAGATCGGCGGGAGTATACAGGCGGCGAACCGGGGTGCCGGAAATGGTGGTGAAGCGAGCGTGGCCGTGCTCGTCGCGATTCACGCCGGTGGGCGCCCCGATAGGTTTCTCGGGCGCTTTCTCCAGAGTAGGCAGAAGGGTCTTTTCCGCCCATTCTTTTTCGCTCTGGGAGGGATGCCGTCGTTCAAAGACATCGGCAATCGGGCTTTCCGCGACTTGCGGCTTGGAAGTTTTCTTCTCGGGCATGCACACTCCGCCGGCCTTCGATCATAGAAGAGGCCAGTGCGCCGGGCAAGGCACCAACGTGCAATGAGAGCAAACGGGACCACGTGGGGACCGGGTGGGGCGGACACTCTGGTTCGCCGCCTTTGAAGTTGCCTTGGTAGTCTCGCCGCCGGTCTTGATTAGAATGCTCAAGGACAAAGTCAAAAGCGGCGGACAAGAGTGTCCGCCCCACACGGTCATGGCACCGACCTTGGACTAGGGTCCTACGACTGGAGGCGTGGGTGGACCGTCGTCGCTGCTTTCGGTATCGGGTTTTGACACACCTGGAGGAACGATGTTCGCCTTGGTAAGGCCGCTGCCGTCGTCGCCCAGGTGGCGAGTCTGCACCGTCACTCCAGACGCTTTGCGCAAATCTTTCAGAATGTCCTGCCGCTCGTGGCCGGCGTATTCGCGGGCAAAGCGGGTCAGCGCCTCGGTCAGGATGTCGTGGTGGTGCAGCGTCTCCAGGCCCGGCTCGCGTGTAATGTTCAGCCACAAGCGGTGCACCAGGTGGACGTCCTCGGTCTTCAGCGAAGGCGTATGCGGACCTATGTGGAAGGTGTCCACCTTGAGATTGGGGTAGATGACCTGGAAAATGAACTGCCGTTTGGGCTCGGGCATGGCCTCCCAGGCATGGCCCAGGTAGAAGGCCTGTTCCTGGGCGCTCATCTTGCTCGAGAGGCCTGAGACCACGGCGGAACTTTCCAGATTGTTCGCCGTCTGCACAATCGCCGACCAGGGATCGCGGGCCGGCACCACCAGCAGCGAAACGTGCTTGCCGAAGCTCTCAGCGACCGATACGGCACGCGTAAACAGCTGCTGCTCGTAGTCGCTGAAGATCTGCTCCGTGGAAAGATCGTAGGCGGCAGTGCCGAATTGGCTCACCCGGGCTGACATGACTACGATGTCCTGTTCCTTGGTGTCGATGCGCTCCAGCACCCACTTGAGGTGATTCAGCGTGTTGTAATCGCGGACCGTCACCATGACATTCCCGGCACGGATGCCCAGTCCGGAGCGCTCCACCGTGTCGCTTTGCAGCAGCTGGAAGTGTTCCTTCATGTGCTGTTCGGCCAGGGCATGCTTGCTCCGGTTGAGGCGCTCAGAAACCGTGAAGATCAGGAAGAACGCGCCCGCGAAACCGAGACCTGCAACCGTGGCGATCGACTTGGTGAACAGGTTCAGGATGGCTGTACAAAGCAACACCAGAAAGACCGAGAACAGTCCAACCGGTATTTCATGGCCGGCGATAGTCAGGTTGGGTGGGACTTTCCAGCCGCGCTCGCCTTTGTACTTGATGCGCAGCACGAGCATGGCCAGGCTGTTGAAGGTGAAGCTCCAGATCACACCAAACGCATAGGCCTCGCCCAGCAGATACACGTTGCCGCGGCTCACCAGAATGGTGAAGATCTGCAGAATTACGACCAGGTTGACAATTCGGTAAGTGGTGCCGAACCGGGGATGCGGTTGCCGGAACCAGTCAGTAAGAACGCCGTCTTCCGAAATGCGGTTGAGAACGCCGTTCGAACCGATGATCGCGGTATTGACCGCGCCCGATAGGATCAAGAAGCCCACCACCACCACAAAGGCCCGGAAAGCCAAACGCAGGAGCAGCGGGCCGTACTCGTACATGGCGAGGCCGGCAATAAGATTGTCTTTGTAAACCGGGACCCGCACCGCGTCCGGAATAATCATCACGAACAGCAGCGCCGTGAGTCCGGTAAAGACGAAGCTGTAAATCGCGATAATGATGGCAGCCCGCTTCAGGTTCTTCAGCTTGGGATGGGCCAGCTCGCGATTAACCTGGGCCAGCGATTCCTCGCCGCTCATGGCCAGCACGGAATGGCCAAATGCGATAAGGATGCCGAGAATGGCAAACTTGGAGGCCAATCCGTGGGCCAGGTCAGTGTGCTTCAAAAAGCCCAGGGCTTCGGTGCTGAACTTCAAACTATCGGCCGTGGGCAGCGGCACCGACTGGAATCCCTGCTTCATCAGGGTCAGGGCAGACCAGCCGAGCAGGATAACCACCATCACCGTGGTGATCTGCATTACCCGAAGAGCCTTCTCGCTGGATTCCTGGATCCCCTTGGTGTTCTGCCACCAGAAGTATGTGGTCACGGCCAGGGCAAACACGACCGAGGTCCAGTTCACATCCAGGTGCGGCGTTCCGTGAAATATGTTGTGCATGGCCCGCGGGATCCAGCCGTGGGCGTCCGCCGTGGCGAAAGTGTCGTTGATCAGTCCAGCGATGTACTGCCCGGCCGAAACCCCCGAAATCGGGCCGGTCAAGATGTAATCGAACATTAGAGCGGAAACGCTGATCTTGGCCAGGGTCCCGCCTAGCGCCTCTTTAACCACGCGGTAAACCCCGCCGCGGACAAACATGGAGCAACTCTCCACGTAAACCGCCCGGACGGCGAAGGAGAACAGCATCACCCCAACGATGAACCAGGGGGCCGATTTCCCGATGGCCTGCTCCGCGATGCCGGCGGCATAAAAGGCGGACGACCCCAGATCGTTCAACACAATGGCCGCCGCTCGCCAGTAGGAGATGAACGTCAGCATCACCGAGGTGGCTACCACGATGCGAACGCGGCTACTGGTTGAACCTGCGGGTTGTAAAGGAGATGCCATTCGGAGGCGGGTTAGCTGATATCCGAACCGGAATGGTTACGGAGCAGCGGCGTCCCGATATCTTCCACGCCTCGGACCAGCACGGTCCAGGGGCCCGGAACTACTGTGGTGCATAAGAACTGTAGCAGAAGAATTCTACCCCTGAGGAGAGGCCCCATACGCGCTAGGTATGTTAGCCCATAGGGCGGGCTGGGGATAGATTGAAAAAGCGAATACGCCCAATCGGTGTAGGGCCGTACCTCGGACGTCGGGCGTCGGATTTCAGACTTCAAAACCTTGGATCGCACGAAGCGGAGCCTGCTCCTCGTTCGGTAGTGCCTACAGCCTTGAGGGTCTGAGGTCTGAAGTCCGACGTCCGAGGTCTGACTTCAGTTATGCTTGCAAGGTGTGGCGGATGCGTAAGAGCGCCTGGCTACTGGTGCTTCTGTCGGCGGGATTGCAGATTGTAATCTTCCCCTTGCCCAATCTGTATTTTCTGGGCTGGGCGGCGGTCGCTCCCCTGCTGATCGCGCTCCTGCGGGCCAGGGAGCCAGACACCTTGCAGCTCCAGGCTGGAGTCAAGCTGCTGCCGGCCAGGCCGGCACAGGCTTTTCTTCTGGCCTACGCCTGCGGCATTCTCTGGTATGCAGGGACCTGCTACTGGATCTACCACACCATGCGCCAGTACGGCGGCGTAGACACGCTGGCCGCCCTGGGCCTCCTGTTTCTTTTCTGCCTTTACCTTGCCATCTATCACGGCGTCTTCGGTCTGATGATCAGCCTGCTGGCGAGCGGTGGCGAGGGAACAAACCCGTTCAGTCGCGGGGTGCTTCTTCTGGCGCCGCCGGCCTGGGTTGGGGTGGAACTGGCCCGCACCCGCATCACCGGATTTCCCTGGGACCTCCTGGGGATCACTCAGGTGGACAACATTCCGCTCGCCCACATCGCCACTCTCACCGGCGTTTACGGGCTGTCGTTCGAAATCATGGTGGTCAATACCGCCCTGGCCGCCGCTTTCGTGATTCGGAGCGAAAGGGGTCAACGCAGCAAACGCAAGCCCCTTCTGCTCGCAACCGCCGCCGCAGTCATAGTGCTACAAGCCGGAAGACTGATCAGCCCCCCAGCCCTGCCCACCGACCACACCGCCCGCCTGGTGCAGCAGAACATCCCTGTGTTGCAGGGCGGCGACTGGACCAAAGAATATTTTGAGGGGACGCTACGGGATCTGAGTGGCATAAGTTTGAACGCTCCCAGCCCC
Organism: Terriglobia bacterium; assembly: GCA_020073395.1. Taxonomy (GTDB): domain Bacteria; phylum Acidobacteriota; class Terriglobia; order Terriglobales; family Acidobacteriaceae; genus JAIQFF01. Next base: position 10,914 of record JAIQFF010000051.1, on the reverse strand, counting down.
AACCAGTCGTCGGGTTCCTCGGCGCTCTCTGTGCGTCCTGATCTGATTGTCTGGCCCGAGTCCCCGGCGCCGTTCTATACCAGCGATCCCGCATTCCGGGAGACGGTCAGCAATATCGCCCGCGAGGCCCAGACCTGGATGCTGGTGGGGAGCCTGGGCATCCGTAACGCGGGCGAGACCCCGGAACACGCCACCCGGTTGTACAACTCCGCCAGCCTGGTCAACCTGGGCGGCGAGTGGGTGGGACGCTACGACAAGATGCACCTGGTGCCATTCGGCGAGTACGTCCCTTTCAAGCGTGTGTTCGGCTTTGCCGGCGGCCTGACCCAGGAGGTAGGAGATTTTTCGCCGGGCACCTCGCGGGTGCCGCTTCAGGCCGGCGGCAAGCTGGGCGTCTTCATCTGCTATGAATCCATCTTCCCGGATGAAATTCGGCAGCTGGCTGCCAATGGGGCCCAGGTGTTTGTGAATATATCCAACGACGGCTGGTACGGCGACAGCGGAGCTTATGCCCAGCACCTGAAGCAGGCCCGTATGCGCGCCGTGGAAAATGACCGCTGGCTGCTGCGCGACACCAACACCGGAGTGACCGCGTCGATCGATCCTTACGGCAGAGTTGGGTCCAGCCTTCCCCGCAAGGTCCGCTCTGCCCTCGATGCTCCCTACGCCCTCACCAACGTAACCACGTTCTACACCCGTCACGGCGACTGGTTCGCTTACCTGTGTGCGATAATTTCGATAGTGGGACTGTTGTTGAATTTCCGGTCCCGCGCCAGGACAGAAACTTAATCATGAATGAAGAGCTCGAGCAGGAATACGCCGGTCTGAAGGACAAAGTCCGTGATCTCCGGGAGTACCTTTGACGCCGGCAAACTCCGTGAGCAGTTAGCGGAAATAGAGAAGCAGGCTGCTGACCCAGGTCTTTGGTCGAACCCGCAAAAGTCCCAGCAGGTCATGCGTCAGAAAAAGCGCCTGGAAAATGTGTTGGCCACCGAAACCGACCTGGTACGGCGGGGCGACGACATCACCGCTTATTTCGATCTGGGCCGCGAAGGAGAAAATGTTGAGGCCGACCTCCGCCGGGAGATTGACAGTCTGCGGAACCTGGTTGACCGCCTCGAAACCGAAAGCCTGCTTTCCGGCGAAAACGACGGCCGCAACGCCATCGTGACCATCCATCCCGGGGCCGGCGGAACCGAATCGCAGGACTGGGCCGACATGCTGCTGCGTATGTATCTGCGCTGGGCGGAGCGGCGCGGCTTCCAGACGGTTCTTTACGACTACCAGCCCGGTGAAGAGGCGGGGCTTAAGTCGGCGACCTTTGCGGTGAATGGCGAGTACGCCTTCGGGCTGCTGACCAGCGAAATCGGCGTCCACCGTCTGGTGCGCATTTCGCCTTTCGATCAGGCCAAGCGCCGCCATACCTCCTTTGCCAGCGTTTACGTTTCGCCCGAAATCGACGACAGCATTGAAATCGTGATCAAGCCGGAGGAGCTGCGGGTGGATACCTACCGTTCCAGCGGCAAGGGCGGCCAGCACGTGAATACCACAGATTCCGCCGTGCGCATTACGCATGTTCCCACGGGCCTGGTGGCCAGCTGCCAGAACGAACGCTCGCAGCACAAGAACCGGGAACGGGCCATGAGCATGCTGAAATCCAAGTTGTATGAGTTCGAGCTGGAGAAAAAGCGCGAAGTCACGCGCAAGATTGAAGACTCCAAGCTCGACATCGATTTTGGTTCGCAGATCCGTTCCTACGTCCTGCAGCCTTACCGCATGATCAAGGACCACCGCACGAAAATGGAGGTGGGCGACGTGGACCGGGTGCTCGATGGCGACATCGATCCCTTTATCCGGGCCTACTTGCGCATGCGGCGCGGGGAAAAACAGGACGGCAACAAGCAGAACGGCAACAACTAGAGTAGGAGAAACCAGGAGGAGTTCGGCTCTATGGCCCGCATGATCGATCTCATCCGCGCCTCGGCGGTGCCGTCGAACCTGATGCAGTCGGCGGCCAAGGGAGCACTTTCCGTGCCTCCTCGGGAGATGATCGAGATTCTGGTGTACCTGGCGGTTCATAGCAAGATTTTCGGGGAGCAGGCGCAGCTCACACTCGCGGGATGGGACGAGGCGGCATCACGGGCTGCGGCCGGCGATTCCACTACGCCTAAAGAAGTCCTCGAATATCTGATTTCGCCGAAAAATCTGCGGCCGGTATTGCTTCTGGCCCTGCTCAACAACCCGTCAGTGTCGGAGGAGTCATGGCTCGAACTGGCGCCGAGTGCTGGCCGCGAGATGGTCGAGGTCATGTTGAAGAGCGAACGGATCACCCAGTCTCCAGCGATTCTGAATGCGCTCCTGTCCAATCCGAACTTGAGCGGAATTCAATCGGAGAACGTCAGAAACAAGATTGAGGGAGCGTCGCCGACCCCCAGCACACCCGAGGTGAAGACCCCTGAGGTGCACTCCGCGCCGGAAAAAGTAGTGACAGAATCGGAGGAAGTCTTCCAGGCGGCATCCGCCGACGAGGTCCCGGAAGCAGAAGAGGTGCTCGATGAAGGTGTTCTGGTCTATCTGGCGGAACACGAAAGCGAGATCGCTGCCCACGCCGAACAATCCTACCAGCCGATCGGTGGCATCCACGAAGAGTTGCCGAGCGATGAACCGGCGGCCGCGGAGGCAGCCACCGTCACCGCATCAACCGGGAAGGCGACCGGAGCAGCCGCCAAGAAGGCGCCTATCAAGAAATCTCACTTGAATCCGGCAGAGGAGCGGGGCAGCGCCCTGCAGAAGATTGCCAAGCTGGACATCAAGGGCCGTATTCAATTGGCCATGAAAGGCTCCAAGGAAGAACGGTCCCTGCTCATCCGCGATGGCACCAAGATCGTCGCCCTGGCGGTGCTGGAATCGCCCAAGATCAGCGATGGCGAGGTGGAAAGATTTGCCACCCAGAAGAATGTGCTCGAGGCGGTGCTTCGCGGCATCCCGATGAAACGGCGATTCGCCAAGAATTACGCCATCATCCGCAATCTGGTGTTCAACCCGCGCACCCCCCTGGACCTCTCGCTGGGGCTGATGAAGAACATGCTGGTAGGCGACCTTCGTAACCTCTCCAACAACAAAGAGATTTCGGATACGGTCCGCAAGCTGGCCACAAAAATGTTCAAGCAAAAGATGGACAGCAACAGCAAGCGCTGAAAACCGGTTTGAACAATCGCCGAATCCGGGGTCATCCTGAGGGACTTCAGTCCCGAAGAGCCTGCCCTGAGCGAAGTCGAAGGGATCTCGCGACATCTGCACAGCTGCGAGCAAAGCAATGTATGCGCTCCACGCCAGATGCTTCGCAAGCTCAGCATGACGCCTTGGATTAAGAGCCAAACCTCAAACTGAGACACTACGAGATCTTGGTCGGACTGGCTTTCCCTGCAACCGGCGCACTACAATCGCTGCATGGCTTCCCTGCCTGAGTCGGATCCCATCGCTGACTTGCTCAAGCGCTCCCGGACCATCGCGGTCGTGGGCCTGTCCAACAGTCCGCTGCGCCCCAGCCACGGAGTGTCTGCCTACATGCAGACGCAGGGTTATCGCATCATTCCGGTAAATCCGAAAATCCACGGCTCTCTGGGAGAGAAGGCGTACCCGTCGCTGCTCGAGGTCCCGGAAAAAATTGACATCGTCAACATCTTCCGCCGGCCTGAATTTGTGGAGGAGGCGGTCGATCAGGCGATCCGGTTGAAGGTCCCGGTGATCTGGATGCAGGAGGGAGTCGTCCACGAGAAAGCGGCACAGAAAGCCCGAGAGGCGGGCATCTTCGTGGTCATGGACCGCTGCATTCTGAGAGAACACAAAGCCCGCTTCGGGTGAAACCACGTAGGCCCGGACGCCTTCGTCCGGGCGGGCGAGCGCAGCTCGCCGGGGGTCGCGGAGCTCTCTGTCGCGGAGCAGTGCTCCGCCGGGCGGGTAAGGCACCCGGCCCTCTGTGTTTTGTGGTCGAACTGCTCTTATGCCTTGACAAAGATTACCGTCGCGTCGTCGTGCAGGCCCTCACCGTTAGCGAAGACCCGTACGTCGGCGAGGATGCTCTCCGCGGAAGCATCAGGTCGCAACACATGGTCCCGCATGCGCTCCGCGCCGTACTCCTCATCGGACAAGCCGGTGGCTTCCGTAATTCCGTCGCTGTAGAAAACCAGTCGTGAGCCTTTAGAGAGCTGTACTCGGCTCTCGGAAAATTCCCCGGTGCCCAAGCCCAGCGGCATCCCACGTTCACTGTCCAGAAAGCGCGCGCCTTGTTCATCGACCAGCAGCGGCCGCAGGTGGCCGGCGCTGGAAAACGTCAGCTCCCGCGACGTCGGATTCAGCACGGCCAGCAGCATGGTGACGAACTTGCCGGAGGGAAAATCCTCCACCAGCAGGCGATTCAGGCGAGTAAGTACTTCGCCCGGGCCGCTACAGGTCTGGGTCAGGGAGCGCAGCATACCGCGAGTGGCAGACATCAGGAGGGCGGCCGCGGTTCCTTTTCCTGAAACGTCAGCCAGCACCAGGCCCCAGCAACCATCGTCGAAGGAAATGAAGTCGTACCAGTCGCCGCCCACCGCGCCGGCGGGGATCGACAGCCCGGAAATTGCGAATCCCGGGATGAAGGGTGAACTCTTGGGCAGCAACGCCTGCTGGATGGCACGCGCTTCGTGTGCCTCCTGGCTCATGCGTTCGCGCTCATGCCGTTCATGCTGAAAGCGCCGCGCATTGTGCACCGCGACGCCAACGTGATCGCACAGACTCTGCAACCAGCGCAGGTGCTCGCGGGTGAAGGCGTCCAGGTCATGATGCGAAGCCGTAAACACTCCCACCAGTTGACTATCCACAAGCAGAGGAATGGCCACTTCAGAGAGCGTGGATTCCTCGCACCCGATGTAGTACGGGTCCTGGCGAACGTCCGGCGCATAACGCATCTGTCGGGTGGCGGCTACGTAGCCCACCATGCCTTCGGTACCCACTTTCAGTCTTGAACCCTTGCCATGAACGGTGCAGCCGTGGACGCCAGCCATCACCAGCTCCGCCCGCTCCTGGTCGTGCAAATAGATGTTGGTTTCCACGCAGCAGAAGGCCGCGGCCACATCGTCCACAATCTTGTTTATCAGCTCATCCAGGTCGAGGATGGAGGTAATCTTCTGCGCCCATTTCTGCAACTTGACCAGATGCTCGACCTGATCGAGTTGTACGGGACGGACAGGGACCGGGTCCGGAACGATAGTTCTGGGGCTTGTAGCCATGGGATCCAGCCTCCTTAGAACGAGTGCCGAAAGGGAAAGAACTTACCCATCATCAGATGCGCGGGTCTAGGCGCCGGATTCTGTTTTCCGAGGGCTGGAAGTGCCGCGGGAATTGCCCCTCCGGGAGCGCCGCCGTTTGATCTCTTCCAGCCGCTCCCCAATGCGCTTTTCCAGCCCTTCGCTGGTGGGCCGGTAGTAAACGCGATCCCTCAGATTGTCGGGCAGACACTGCATGTCGGCAACTTTGTCCTCCAGATCATGGGCATACTGGTAGCCCTGGCCATACCCCAGGCCCTTCATCAATCCCGTGGGCGCGTTGCGCAAGTGGAGAGGGACAGGTTCGGCAGCGGTGCGTTCCACATCACCCAGAATCTCACCGTAGGCGGTGTACAGCGCATTGGATTTGGGTGCCACCGACAAATAGACCACGGCTTGCGCCAGCGCCAGGTTCCCTTCCGGCATACCCAGAAAATCCACGGCATCGCGGGCGGCCATGCATTGCGAAAGCGCATTGGGATCGGCCAGACCGATGTCCTCCACCGCCATTCGCACCACCCGGCGTGCTATGTATAGGGGATCTTCGCCGGCTTCGAGCATGCGGCCCAGCCAGTACAGCGCCGCGTCGGGATCGCTGTTCCGCACCGATTTGTGCAGGGCGGAGATGAGGTTGTAGTGCTCTTCGCCGGCTTTGTCGTAGCGCAAGACCCGCTTTTGCAGGGCGTCCTGAACCAGATCATCGGAAATTTCCGCGCCTACTTCTTTGTTGTCGCGTCCGCGAGCCAGCGATGCGGCCACTTCCAACACGTTGTACGCGCTCCGAGCGTCGCCGCTGGAGTAGGCCGCGATTTTTTTCAGGACGTCGTCGGACGCTCGCAGCTTCATCGCGCCCAGCCCGCGTTCCTCATCGCTCAGTGCGCGCTGCAGGAGCTCCACAATCTGTTCCTCGGTCAGCGGCTTGAGGACGTACACCCGGCTGCGGGAGAGCAGCGCGGAAATAATTTCGAATGAGGGATTCTCCGTGGTGGCGCCGATCAGCCGGATGTTGCCCTTCTCCACGTGGGGCAGGAAGGCATCCTGCTGGGCCTTGTTGAAGCGGTGGATTTCATCAATAAAGACAATCGTGCGCGTGCCGTATTGCCTGGCGCGCTCGGCGTCGGCCATGACCTGTTTGATTTCCTTGATGCCGGTAAGCACGGCGGAGAATTCAACAAACTCAGCCTTGGTAAGGCGCGCGATGATTTGCGCCAGCGTGGTTTTGCCGGTTCCAGGCGGCCCCCAGAAGATAAGCGAGCCAATGTCGTCGCGCTCAATCTGCGTCCGCAGCGGCTTGCCCGGACCGACGAGGTGCTCCTGCCCGACGAATTCATCCAGTGTGCGCGGACGCATCCGATCGGCGAGGGGGCGCGTGCGATCGCCGGGATTGGCAGCATCGGGAATAGTTGGGAACAGACCCATACAGCCCAATTCACCACAGAGACTCAGAGCCACAGAGAAAAATGAGAAAATTCCCTAAAGACTCTCCTTCAAAGAACTCTTCTGATGATGCCTTGCGTCAACAAAGGCACGTTGAAGTTGATCAGAAGGCCGACCCTCTTGCCGGTCAATTTCAAGTACGTCACGAGCTGTGCCTCGTGGATTGGTAGAAGTCTTTCGACTGCCTTCAATTCCAGAACGACCTCGTCTTGCACGATCAAGTCGATCTTGTACCCGCAGTCCAATTTGAGACCCTTGTATAGCAGGGGCAGTGGCACTTGACGTTTGCAGTCTAAGCCTCGCAAGTGGAGTTCGTGGCACAGACACTCTTCATACGCCGACTCAAGGAGTCCCGGACCCAGGTTGCGATGCACCTCAATGGCTGCACCGATGATAGGGCTCGTTCTGGGGTCCTTTCCTTCTTCGATTTCTCTATGTCTCCGGGCCTCTGTGGTGATGAGTCTCAGCGTTGTTGCCTTCTTACTTCATACAACAAGATACTCGTCGCCACGCCCACGTTCAGCGACTCCACCTGCGGCGCTTGCGGGATGGCCACAATCTCATCCATCTCTTTGATGAGATCGCGGGACAATCCTGGGCCTTCACTGCCAATAAAAATAGCCAGCGGACCAGAGAGTTTGGCCTGATCGAGCGGCGTACCCTTGTGCGACGCCGTGCCTACCAGGCGAAGGCCGTGGTCTTTCATCCAGCCTAGCGACTCGGACAATTTCGCCCGCGCCAGCGGCAGCCGGAATACCGAACCTGCCGAGGCCCGCACAACCTTGGGATTGTACGGGCTGACCGTGCCCTCTCCCAGCAGAATGCCGCCGGCGCCGAAGGCCTCCGCGGAGCGCAGGATTGTCCCCAAATTTCCCGGGTCCTGGACTCCCGCAATGGCCAGCAGGGGCCCGGCTTTGCCTTTGGCCAGCACGTCCTCCAGCGAGAATTCCTTCCAGCGTGCCAGCGCGGCCACGCCCTGGGGGGCATCACTGGGGACAGCGCTCGAAAACAGCTTGTCAGGCAGAAGCAGGGTCTCAACCTGGGCGCCCAGCTGAGACAGCAACTTTTCGGCCCTGGGCGCCGCCGATTCGCTGAAGAAGACCGCGCGAAACCGCAGGCTGCTGCGAATGGCTTCTTCCAAAATTCGGAAGCCTTCAATGGCGCAATAGCCGTCTGAGGTGAGCTCTCCGCGGGCAAAGGCCCGGCGCAGCTCTTTGACCAGAGCGTTGTGGCGTCCCTCGATGCGGCGCAGTCGGGTATTCCGGACCTGGCCGCCAGTGGCCGTGGTTTTCTTCATGTTCGCGCGCGTGCGCTCAGAATCATACCTGTTCCTCTCGGCTTTCTGCGCTTTCCCATGTTATGTTTACTCTTCGCGATTTCGACACTTGGGGTGGGAAGGGACCTGCAGTGCGTGTAGAAATTGTCAAGATCAACTGCGACAACCCGGAAGCGTCACTCATCCGCTACGCGGCAGACCAGATTCGCGCTGGGGAAGTGCTGGGCATGCCGACCGATACTTTTTACGGGCTGGCGGCCGATCCCTTCAACCTGCGCGCAGTGGACCGGGTGTATGACATCAAGTCGCGTTCGCGCCACAAGCCGCTGTCGCTGCTGATTGCCGACGTGGACCAGGCTGAACAGCTGGCACAGGACCTGCCGGAGGAGTTTTACGCCCTGGCGCGACGTTTCTGGCCGGGACCGCTCACTATCATTGTGAAGGCGTCGTCGCGGCTTCCCCTCAAAGTGACCGCCAACACCGGCAACGTTGCTCTGCGTGTGCCCAAGGCCCCGATTCCGCTGGCCGTGGTGCAGGCAGCCCAGATTCCGATCACCGCCACTTCCGCCAACTTGAGCGGCGAATCCGAGTGCACCACCGCACTGGCGGTCCGCGATCAGCTCCAGGACCGCATCGCGATCATTGTCGATGGCGGCACCTCACCCCGTGAAGTGGCCTCGACCATCATCGACCTCACCGACGAAGAAGCCCGCTGGCGCATCATGCGAGAAGGCGCCATCCCAGCCCAGGAGATCTCCGAGTTTTTCGCGCAAGGATGAATGTGGCAGCGAACCGGCGTCGGCGAAGCCTTTGGCCTTTGTGGGCGGTGGCGCTGGCTGCTTTGGCCGTCGCGGTATTCCTCGGAATCACCAGCCTCCAGATCGTGCACCAAGCCGGCTTGCAGGAGGTTCGTCCCGCCGACGCGATCGTGGTTTTCGGGGCGGCTGAATATGCGGGACGCCCGTCGCCTGTCTTCCGCGCCCGGCTGGATCACGCCTACGATCTGTTCCAGCGCGGCGAGGCGCCGGTGGTCATCACCACCGGAGGTTCAGGGGATGATCCCACTTTCAGCGAAGGCGGAGTGGGCCACGACTACCTGATGCGCCGCGGCATTCCCGAACCCAGGCTGATCGCTGAGACCCAGGGCTCCGACACCGCTACCTCCGCGGAACGGGTCGCCGTGATCATGCGCACCAACCGGATGCGCAGCTGTGTCGCGGTCAGCGACGCCTACCACGTGTTCCGCATCCGCAAATTGCTCGAGCATGAAGGCGTGCAGGTTTACGTGGCGCCTCGCCCGGATTCTCGTCCGCGGTCGGCCTGGCAGCGAACCTTGGCAGTACTGCGCGAAGCGGCCAGCTACACGGCGTGGCGGCTGCATATTCCTGCGTAGCAACCGAACCACCTGGGAGCGGGTGCCCACGCACCCCCAGGCGGGCAAAGCCCGGCAAGGTCTTCTGCTTCTACCACCCCCAAACCCAGGCGACCCCGCTCGCCCGCCCGGACGAGAGCATTCGGCCTCCGTGGATGGCGTGGGAATTCAAGCTTCTAACCCGGCCAGCCGTGCCGCCATTGCGGTTATGCCGCGCGCCGCATCGGGGTGGGCCAGCTTTCGGGCGGCTGCGCTCATGCGTTGTAAGCGTCCGGGATCGCCCAGCAGCGCGGCGATGGTATCGGCCAGCCACACCCGCTCCAGCTTCGTCTCTTCGACCACAACTGCCGCGCCGGCGCGCTCCAGCGCCTGAGCGTTGACCCGCTGATGGTCGTCCGCCGCGCGCGGGAAGGGGACAAAAACCGCCGGCTTGCCTGCCGCTGTGATTTCCGCCACCGTGCTCGCGCCCGACCGGCACAGAATCAAGTCGGCCCGAGCAAAAAAAGCCGGCATATCCGTGATGAAGGGGGATACTTCTGCTGACACACCTGCCTGCTGGTACGCGGCCTGCGCGTCACCATAGCCGCGCTCACCCGTCTGATGGATGATGTGTATATCCGGTATCTGTTTCACCAGTTCCGGCAAACACTGAATCATGGCCTGGTTGATGGCATTCGCACCCTGGCTTCCGCCGAAAACCAGCAAGGTAGGATTGGCGTTTCCGGTGGCGCGTCCCGCGATCTGAAAAAATGCCTCGCGCACGGGCACGCCTGTGACTACGGCGTTGCGGAAATACTGCGCGGTCTCTTCAAAATGCACGGCCGCGCCTGAAACCCATCTCGCCACCATGCGATTGGCAAAGCCGGGCACTACGTTAGGTTCAAACGCCAGGGTTGGGGTCCCCCTCAGAATGGCCGCCAGCATGGCCGGCCCCGAGGCGTATCCGCCCACCCCGATTACAATATCGGGTTGGAACTCAGCCAGAATACGACGAGCATCCCACACCGCACGGGGAAGGTCGAACAGAGTCTTCAGCCGCGTTTTGAGACTGACTTTGTTGAGCCCACCTACCTGGACCAGCCGCAACGAAAATCCCGCCGCTGGAACCAACCGGTTCTCGATGCCGCGCGCCGTACCGATGAACAATACTTCAGCGCCGTACTGCTTTTGCAGCTCCTGGGCAATGGCCAAGGCAGGAATTACATGTCCGCCAGTCCCGCCCCCTGCCAGAATTGCCCGCATGATCTGACTATAAACCGGAACTTGCAGACGCAGGCCAACGCGAGTTGACGGTTTAGGAGCGTGCAACACCTCGATCCACGTAGGCCCGGACGCCCTCGTCCGGGCGGGCGAGCGGAGCTCGCCTGGGGTTTGCAGGTGTGAAAGCAAAAACCTTGCCGAGCCTTGCCCGGCTGGGCGGGAGGGCACCCGCCCCTACGCGCATAGCGGCGCCAATGGGCGAGCGCGTTCTCGGCGAGCAGACGCCGCACCAAGGCGAGCGTGCCGTCGCGGTCAGCGAACAG
>JAIQFF010000050.1 GCA_020073395.1 Terriglobia bacterium | reverse complement strand
TGGCATGTTTGGCCATCATGTCGGCCTGTGTTCCTTTAGCGATATAGTCACAGCTATTGTCGTGAGCTTGAGCGCGGATGATCTCGACGCCGATTGCCCGGCTGACATCTTCCTTACTCAGGAAGCGGCAAACATTCCCTATGATGTTATCCGTAGAACTCGAGCTGTCGCTGCTGGAACTGGCGTCGGAACTGGATCCCAGAATCTCTCCAGTTTCCTCATGAATCTTTTGACTGACCCGGTGGACGGCGTAATAAATTCCTCCGGCGGCGAGCGCTCCACCGGCGAAAACGACGATGACTGCGGCAATGCCCAACTTGGCGAGCGGACTCATCTTCTTATTTGTCGAGGGCGAAGGCGGAACGGCTGCCAATGGGGGCGCGGCTGGGACGGCTTCCGGCGCTATGCTTGCCGCATTTTGCGGTACCGGTTGCGCTGCGGGAGTTGCTGATTGACGCATGTCAGCGCCGCAGTTTACGCAGAAGACCCCAGTCAGTGCCGCTCCACATTTCGTACAAAACTTGGCCATACTCCACTCCTATTCGTTGGTTGTTGAGGAAAGATCGTTGAAGAATGTCTTCGACTCACATCGGCGGCTTCACATTGCCGTACTCGAAGCGCGTTGAGCGATGTTCCTTTACCTTGTTGCCCTTGCTATCGAAGTCCTCTTCGACGCGCAGAAGCAATCCGGTGCCTCTGGAGATCCACATCTGCCCGTCTTCTGTGACCTCTTCATATTCGCGGTGCACGGAGTAGAGTGTGGCGGCTTCGCCGTTCACAGATTCGCTTCGAAGGAGTTGGCAGGTTGACTTGCCTTTCTCCTCTTTTTCCTTTTCCTGGTCCAAAACATCCTGCGAAGTTACTGGAAGGTGCATCCATTTCCCGCGCACCTGAATGTACTTCTGTCCGTTGGCGAATATCGTTTCGGCTTCCGTCTTGCCGCCGTTAACGGCGATACTGGTTGTGTAACTGTGGCTGGGTGTTGTTGCGACCTCCGTCAAGGCGTCAAAGACCGGCTGGCAAGCGTTAGTGGCGTGTGCTGGCACTGCCCGTCCCATCATGAATAGCCAAAGAACAGAAAGAGTGAAAACGTAATTGCGAAGCATGAGGGTCTCCTTACCTACCGAATTCCAGCTGAATTCCCGGCTATCTATGTCCCTGCCATTTCCCAAGATCGGAGTACTGAGCCTGCGGTTGGTTTTCATGGGGCAAACCCGGTCACGGATATCGCGTGAGAGCGACGCGTGTTCCTGGTTTCTCCTTGCCCGATTCATCGTAGAAATTCGCTGAGATCTGGATTCTGACGCCGCCGCTCTTTACAGACCAAGTATTTCCTCCTTCGCTTTCCGACCATGCGCCGTGCACGCGGGACTTGTACCACGCCACCACCGTTGGCATGGGGTCGGTGGTTGCGATCCCGTACATCTTCGGGGTGATGAGGCGGCTTGAGGGGAGAGCATGAGGGTAGGCAGGGACGACGGCTGCGGCCCAGTCGGGATATGAAGGCGCGCTACTCCCCGCGCGGGCTGTCACCACCTCACCGATCACGAGTAGTGAAAGGACAAAAAACGTGAAAGCGCACTTGCGTAACATAAGGTTCTCCTTCTCAAAGATGGTTCGCTATCATTTCTTCGTACTGACGGCGAATTTACGGTTCGACTTTGTACAGCGTCGCCATTCCTGCATCCATGTGATCGTCGATGTGGCAATGGAACATCCAGATGCCGGGGTTGTCAGGAACCATGTCTACTGTTTCCATCTGCGCCTGCATCAGGGGAACAACGTCGGTCCGTTTGCCGTCGTGCAAGACCACGTTGCCGTGCCAGTGGGGCGTATGCACGCTGAACTGTTCCCCAAGTGCGGCCAGATACCAGCGGACGCGTTCGCCTTTTTTCATCGTCATCATCGGGCCCGTTCCGTAGATGTAACCATTTATCGCGAACTTGGCGTTCGCCACAGTGAATCCGGAACCAAGACCCGAGAAATTGCCTTCGTTATCTACGGGAGCGAAATCCAATTTCTTCACTCCCTTGGGATCGCTGGTGAAGGTCTGAATGTTATGGTCGATATACCAACTCACGTTTTCGTCGAAGAGTAGATACAAACAGACAAACTCGCGATCGACGTCTTTCGGTTTTCCATCTTCGGCGGCCATACCGCGGCGGGTAATGATCATGGCCCCTACCAGTCCGCTCTCTACATCTTTCAACTCGTTTGTGTGTGAGTGGTAAAGCCACACGACAGAACTGGGATCGTTTGGCCCGGGACCCGCACGTTCGGGCACTTGCCAGATATAAACGTGCGTCTTGCCCGGCGGGACAGCGTCATCTTCCTTGTCTTTGCCCGTCGTGCCATCGTCGTAATGCGCACCCTCAGAGTCCTTGTTATAGAAGACTCCGTGCGGATGCATGCTGTAGGGGTGAGTGGCGTTGTTCTTGAAAATGACTTTGATTGTGTCGCCAACTTCGGCGCGGAGGATTGGACCGAGAATCCCGGTATGTGCCCACTCTGGCGCTTTTGGCTTGAGATGGGTAAAAGTATCATCAGTGTATTCGCGGTACAGCGCCTTGCGATAGACCGTCCCGATGCGATGCGGACCTTTTTCAACGAAGACTTTCGAATAGCCCTCGAACTTCATTCCCATCATCTTGTTGACGCCGCCGGGTGCGTAATCCCAATCCACTTCGTCGGCCGCGATGTAGTAGGTGCGGATCTTGGGCGTGGAAGTATCAGCCGCTGTTTGCGCCGCACCGCTAAGGCTGCACAGGAGGACGATCCCACTAACCGCTGCAGTCCGCCAGAACCTGGGATGTTTTGTTTCTTCTGTCATTGTTGTTGCATCCTCCGCATTCAAGTTGCTTAAATGCCTCAGATCGTGGAATCAATTTCCTGCGGATGTGGTCTCGAATTCGGCATTCATCCACTGTTGGAATGCCGCCATGTTTTGCGGACGGCCCAGAAAGTCTTCGACCAGTTCACTTGCCGGCATGGAAGCGCCGGGTTCAAGCACCAGGCGCCGATAGCGGGCTGGTGCATCCCCGGCAAACGGATCATCAGAATCAAATTGGGAAAAGAAATCCTCGGCAATGACTTTGTCCCACATGTATGTGTAGTAAGCCGAAGAGTATTCCGCGAGGTGTCCGAAGGAGGCATAGAAGTGCTCAGTGCCGGAAGACATGCGAAGGAATAGATAGCGATGAAAATCCTTATCGCAAATCGCATCGGGATCCAGCTTGTCGGGATTGGATTTGTACATGTCGAACGAAATAGCAGCAAAGCCGTTTTGCTGGGCTGTCTTGCCGACGCGGAGAAACGTTGAAGCCCGGTTCATGCGTTTGACCAGTTCGACGGGGATGGGTTCCCCGGTCTTATAGTGGCGGGCGAATGTGGCAAGCACTTTGGGGCTGCGCAGCAGGTCTTCGAGCATCTGCGATGGCGCCTCAACGAAGTCCATCTCGGGGCTGAGACCGCTGATGCCTGCCCATCGTTGCTGTCCGCCCAAAATCCAGTTCATGAGGTGGCCAAATTCGTGGAAGAAGGTTTCCACGTCGGTATAGTCGTTCAGCCCCGGGTCCGTTGCGGTGGGAGCAGGGAAGTTACAGATCAACGCGGCTTCGGGGAGTTGTTTGCCGCGCACGCCATCTAACACTTGAAACATCGCTGCATGGCTGTATTTGCCGGGCCGCGGATGCATATCAAGATAGAAACGGCCAATGGCCTTGCCACTATCGAAAACATCCCATGTTTCAACGGAGGGATCCCACACCTGAGCGTCTTTTTCCTGCTCGAAGCTGACGTGGAAGAACCTGGCCGCAACGTCGAGGATTCCCTGCTTCACTTCTTCGTAGGGGAAATAGGGACGGACAGATTGGGAGTCGAAGTTGTAGTGGGAGCGCCTGACGAGTTCGGGATAGTACCAGTTGTCATAGTCCCAGATTTCCGTTGCGCTTGGATGGGTCTTTTGTTTTTCGGCGACCAGCATGGCCAGTTCTTTTTGCTCGGCGGGGCGTGTTGCGACATCCAATTCATGGATAAAATTTGCAATGTTCGAGCCACTGCCGATCATTTTGTCGGCTGCGTTGTAGTCTGCCCATGATTGGTGGCCAAGCAGCGTGGCGATCTGGTAGCGAGTGTTCATCATGTCTTTCAGGATGGCGCGATTTTTTGGATAAGCGCGCGCCAGAAAAGCGGTCATCAACTTCTGCCGAAGGTCATCACTTTTGGCGTAAGTCATGGCGGGAAAAAAATCCGGATAGGCGGTGGTGATGCGGATCTTCCCATCTGCTCCGGGTTTATGCCGCGCGACGTAATCCTCTGGCAACCCTTCCAGTTCTGACTTATCAGTGACCTCGACCGACTTCTGATCGTCATCAATGCTGCGGTTGAATATCGATTCCTGGTTGGTGAGTTGCTCGTTCAATTGCTTAAGCCGGGCACGGGTGGCGTCATCTTTGTTGACTCCGGCGAGGCGAAATTCCAGAAGTGCGCGTTGCACGTAGTAGCGAGTGCCCGGATCGGCTTGCGAGACATCGAGTCTCGCCAGAGCGTTATAAACATCCCGGTTCAATGAAAGGGACGATTGTGCAGCGCTCGCCTTACTGAGCATCGCCATCGCATGGTCGCGTAGTGTGCTGTCAGGGTGGACCTGCTCCATCAGTCCAGCAAGGTATGCCGCTGAATTGATGTGCCAGACTGCTTCGTCGTACGCCGCTAGCGTATTTGCGATGGTCCGCAGGCCCTTTATCGCGATGATCGCGTCAATGGAGCTTTGGGCTTGTGCAAGACGTTTGTTTTCGAGCTTTTCAAACGCAGTGATATCCGGTTGGCCAGCCCAGACGGGAGGTTGCGATTTCAGCAGGTCCTGCGCCACGGCAGTAAACGCTGAACACGAAAAAGCGATCACAAGAATCAGGCGAATAGGTTTCATAGGTCCTCCGGCTGCGGTGCGCAGGAATCTGCTGCGCGCAGGAAGATACGCAAAAGCAACCTCGCGAACGAGGCACGTCGCTGTGAAAACCACCCCACATCACAGCCTCACGCCGGCATGCTCTGCGGCGAATTTGCCAACAATCGGGAGCCTGAAAAGCTTTTGCTGGTAAGCCTGATACATCAGGAAGATCCAGATCCCAAATCCTGCGAGAGTGAAAGTCAGCATCAACGGCAACGCAATTAAGCCAAAGACTCCGGCCGTCAAAGGTGTCAGCACAGCCGAGAGAATCATCCAGACAGTCCACAAGGCGACCCACGCGACATTAAAGAAAATGGACTGGAAAGCATGAAAGCGAACGAAGGAGTTCGACTTGTACGGATCCAGGACTAGAAACACGATCCCCGTTACGAAGCCGGCGAGGTAGGTGAGCGCTCCCACAAGATTCGTATCCATCGTTTTCGATCCCGCCTCCCTGGGCGGAGGCATGACCGCGACCCCAACCGCACTCTCGATGGCAGACACAGGGACATCTGACCTGAGTTCCGTCGGTGATCCACAGGACTGGCAGAAGCGAGTGCCATCGGTTAACGCGGTACCACAAGATTGGCAAGCGCTCATCTCTCCCCTCCTCAGGATTGAATTTGCTGCGCAACGACCGGAACTTTGCTTGCGACTGGCGGAATTCGCAAACCAACTGAGGGCAAATTGTGCACTAACTGCTAATTCTTTCTGTTCTAATGATTTAGAGAGTCTGATTAACTCGTTTTAGCCCGTTTCGTGCTAAACTCGACGCTCAAAACCTCGCCTGGCGTATGAAGGCCTCTGCTACAGACAGTTCTCCCGCCCCGGAAGTAAGCTACCGTTTCGGTCTTTACGTGCTTGACCCGGGCGATGGCACACTGACGCGCGATTCGGTACGCGTGCGCCTGCAAGAACAGCCTTTCCAACTATTGCTGTTATTGGTGGAACACGCCGGACAGATTGTTTCGAGGGAAGAGATTCGGAATCGACTCTGGCCGCAAAATACCTTTGTCGAATTCGACAAGAGCTTGGGAGTGGCGGTACTGAAGGTTCGTGAAGCGCTTGGGGATGATGCCGGTAACCCCAGGTTTATTGAAACCATTCCTCGACGTGGCTACCGGTTCATCGCACCTGTTAAGGTCGAGACCGCAAACGTTGGTGATTCCACCGGTCCAGCTCCTGCGGCGCCAACTGGCTCTGTATTCCACCTTAGTCTGTACGCGAAAAAGCACGGGTTCATCATCGCCACTCTCGTATTGCTGTTGGTCGGCATGACGTTTTATGTTCTCCGCACGAGGCGTGGGGCCCCGCGCTCGACAGCCCAGGCGGGGACCTCAATCCCTCGAATACACGTGCGTCGTTCCGTCGCAGTGCTCGGCTTCCGCAATTTGCCTGGCCGACCAGAGGACAGTTGGCTCTCCGCCGCTGTCTGCGAAATGTTGAATACAGAACTGGCCGCAGGCGGAGAGCTCCGAATGGTTTCCGGAGAGGATGTGGCACACGCCAAGAGCGAATTGCCACTCAGCGACGAAGATTCGCTTGGCAAATCTACCTTGCAGCGTCTGCGAACCAATCCGGGCGCGGATGTCGTCGTGGTCGGTTCATACACGATGGTTCCGGCTGACCCCCAGCGTAGGATTCGCCTTGATGTTCGTCTTCAAGACACCGCTGATGGAGAAACGATCGCGGAGGATTCCGTCTCGGGTGACGAGAACGACCTCTTTAACTTGGTCTCGGATTTGGGCGGGAAACTGCGGCGAAGCCTCGGCGTAGCTGCACCGTCCGAAGGAATCGAAATTGCCACAAGGGCAGCTCTTCCGTCCAACGAAAAGGCAGCTCGCCTCTACGCCGAGGGACGCGCAAGATTGTGGGCATTCGACTACTTTGCGGCGCGCGATTTGCTCAACAAAGCAATCGCGGCGGACACCACCTTTCCACTGGCCCACGCCGCCCTTTCGGACGTGTGGTGGCACATCGGGTATGACGCGAGAGCTCGCGTGGAAGCCCGACGTGCGTTAGAACTCTCGAATCAGCTTTCGCAAGAACAGAAGCTTCTAGTCGAAGGACAATATCAAAGGACCGTCGAAGAATGGCCCAAAGCCGTTGAGACCTATCGCTCTCTGTTCAGCCTTTTCCCCGACAATCTGGACTATGGCCTCTTATTCGCCTCAGCGCAAATGCATCTCAGTGCCGCGGACTCGTTCCAAACGTTAGCGGTTCTGCGCCAACTCCCACCGCCTCTTGGCGACGACGCGCGAATTGATATGACAGAGGCTTCTGCGTGGATCAATAGAGACTTCACCAAAGCTCGTGCCGCAGCGAAGCTAGCGATCGAAAAGGCGACTGCACAAGGATCACCAGTTATTGTCGGTCGAACCTACGGCATTCTCTGCCAGCAACAGCCCTCCATAGACGCATCCACTGAAGCCATCGATATCTGCCGAAATGCCCTCGAAGGCTCAATTGCCGCGAAAGACCCGAACGGCGCAGCCATGATGCGCACCGATCTCGCCGCACTCTACTATCTGCGGGGCAATCTCGTAGAATCTGCGCAAATGCTGCAGCAAGCAGTGAAGGAATTTCGCCAGGTTGGGAACAGAGACGGTGTCGCCACCGCGCTCAGCAATTTTGCTGACGCTCGTCTTTCTCAAGGCGATCTGATGGAAGCCAGGAAGTTGCTGGAAGAGTCCATTCCAGAGTATCAAGCTGTCGATGACAAGGAAGGTGTAGTCCTTAATCTTGACAGCTTGGGAGACATCTGGAGACAGGATGGCGAGCTCGACAAGGCGGAGGCAGCCTACCGGCAGGCCGAAGTGATTGCGCGGAAAATTGAAGACAAGAATGCTACTGCCTATGTGCTCAGCGGGATGGGGGATGTAGCGTTGGATCGAGGTGATCTCCCCTTGGCCCGGAAGCGATACGAAGAGGCTTTTGCGCTTCGGAGTCAAGCCGGGGAGAAGCAGAATACTGCTGAGAGCCGTGTCTCGTTAGCGAAGCTCGCCATCGAGGAAGGTCACGCTCCGGATGCCGAAGCATCGGTGCGTGCGTGCATAGAACAATTTCAGAAGGAGCAACAAGCTGACGATGAACTCACTGCCAGAATTGTGCTCATCGACGCGTTACTTGCTCAGGCCAAACTAAGCGAAGCTCAAAAAGAAATGGAAGCAGCTCAACCGCTTGGAAACAAGAGCCAGAACCGCTTTCTTCGTTTACAGTTCGAGTTGGCCTCGGGCCGAGTTCTCCTGGCGTCCGATCATCCGGACGCGTCACGCCCGCTGTTTCAGCGAGTAGCGGTTGAGGCATACCGCTATGGATTCGTCGGTATCGAGTTTGCGGTCAACCTTGCGCTGGCAGAATTTGCGAACAAGACAAAGCACGGTTCGCTGGCCCAAATGGAGTTACGTGCTTTGCAGAAGGCAGCCAGTTCCAAAGGCTTCGGATTGATTGCACGCAAGGCATCCGAAGAAAGCTCAGTTCTGCGTAAGCCTATTGGCGCGATGTAATTTCAGTCATCCAGGCCAAAGGCCACTTTGGATCCGCGCGTCGGAGTACCGAATCATATATCTGAGACATTAGCCAAATGCATAGTCTTGTTATTCGGACCGACGTTTCTTGTTGCTTGCTTGAAGCTCGCGCTTTCCAGTTCATTTGCCGACGCTTAGGCGAACATCGGCGCTGGTCACAGAATGGTCACAAAACTGGGGCCACTCCGCAAACTTAAGTTGTTGAAGGACAAGGGGGATAAGCTGGTAGTACGCAGCCCTGAAAAGGCTGCGCTCTACCACTGAGCAATGCAGAATTCCACGCTAACGGCCCCAGCCCTCACTCGTCACACTACGTGCGTGGTATACAAGGCTCCTCATCACCCTCCAGCGGTTTAAAGTTGTCCTGTCGGGGACGCCAACTTCCGGGCCATAGCCCTTTTCGGTAACGATAGGGTAACGATAGGCCATTTGCCGCCCCCCTGGTCAAGGCGCAGTGCGGGGCACCAAAAGGCGTACGACAAGGTAACCGGAATGCGCCCTGTACAGTCAGCCGCGCAGTGCCCCTGATCCGTTCTATCTCAGTAGCCACCGAGTGAACTTAGCAACTTCGTAAACGAAACAGCCAAAAATCAGAGTTCGCAACATCACCCATTCGCACACGGTATAGAATCCATCAACACCGCGCCTCACGTCCCGCTTCCAGTTTGGTGCCATGGGGCTCCTCACTTTGTTGAGCCCTTTTGGCTTGACTTCGAGATAACGGATTCGAGCTCGCTGATGTATCCAACACTCTTCTTGATATCCGAAGCAATCTCGGCAGACTTGATAACGAGAGCATCCAGCAATGCGGGAATCTTCTCCACTACTTTGAGACGGTACTCACGAGGAGCATCTCTGAAAGCCCAACTATCGTAAGTGTCCTGCTCCGGATTCCGGAGGTCTTCCGTGAGCTCCTCCACGATAAATCCCCATCTGTTACCGGACTTTCCGTAAGCGAGGCGCACCCACCGGCTGTATAGGTCATCGTCCGCACCTTCAAGCGTGTATGCGTTGACGTTGGCTCGTATGCCGAGATTGAGCTTGTTAATGGAGTCCTCGATCACGGCAATCTTAGCGGTTAATTGGTCCGACAGCCCGTTTAGAGTTTGTGCAGCAGACGATAGCTTCTGCAGATTTGCGTCGATCTTGGATTCTAGATCGGAGTCTGTTGGCGGTGTTGGGGGAGGTTGCATGGTAGGTGGAGAAATAGGAATTCGGATGGAAGGTTGGGTTGCCTTCGGACGAGCGGAAGAAGAAGAAGAACGTCCGAGAGGAGTAATTGGGCGTGGGAGTGGAGGTCGGTCAGACACAGATATCCTCTTTTTCTCAGGTCTAGACAAGACCTGCGCTTGGCTCGGCATACAGCCGAGAGTTTATGGAGAACCCGGATTTCCATCCGGATGTCAGCCTTCCGGCCGACTACGCTTGTGCCCGGCAGACCTTCCGGTCGCCAGGTTGTTTTCAAATTACGCCGTGATATAGGGGTAAGTCAATGGCAAACAAAAAGCGCATGGGGCTCCGCATGCGCTAAAATTCTTCGTGGCATTTGGGTGTCCCTGCCCCCAGTTTTAACCGAATCAGACAAATATGAGCAAGGGCAAATATAAGCGACAAAGAGAAAATGCCCAAGAAAAGCAAGGCCAGCCTTCCATACCTCTCGGAGACGAAAAAGGAAGTTCCCAATTGAATACAGCAAGTTTTGATAATCCCGCGTCAAATCGTGGCAATCAAAAGAAGCCATCATCGTGGTATGGGCGTGCCTGGGAATGGATCAAGAAGGACTACGTAACTAGCATTTCGGTTGCTGTGTTCACTGGGGTCCTCGCGGCTGTCAGCATATTCCAAGGATGTATGATGCGAAGGCAATTGGCTGAAATGCAGAGGGCACAACTTCCATTCGTTTTCACTAGCGCTAATCTTGGCAATAACTGGCTCAGCGAATCCGAACATGATTTGCAAGTAACAATTTCCGTCCGAAATGTCAGCGCCTATCCTGCCACAAACGCCATTGCCAGTAAGACAAAAATTTGGATGGGCGCAACCCCGAACGCAGATGAGGTCATTAAGCATTGTGAGATCGAATATCCCCCCAATCCAATAAAACTGACGTTTGCTCCTATGAGCCCCGGTGTCATAAATTTCGATGCATTGAATACGGTCCACACCGACTACATCAACGACAAGACTCGGATTCAAAACGGCATCGACTCAGTTGTGATTTACGGCGGTATTAAATACTCTGGCGTGAACGGTGGAGAATTTGAAACTCCCTATTGTTATGTCTTTTTGCCGAAAGGTGACTTTCGTTTTGGCACTTGCCAATGCGGCTCTATCAAGTAGCCATGCGACCTGCAGATGATCCACGGACATAGGTGAGCCAGTACCGACCGCGGCGACAGAAACAAGCCGGGCCCCGGGTTGCCGCATTGCCGGACTTCATTCCCTGATCGGGAGAGTTCTCTCCACTGCACTGAAGGGCCACTTCGGCGCCAGAGGAATCCCCGGGGGTGGATGGGGAGGCGCCAACCGGAACCATGCGCTTTTGCCGCGGCTTTCCCGCTGTCACCTCAAATGCGAAAACCAGGTCGTTGCCTTTCCATTCAAATGTTTTCGGAACTTCCGCTAAGGCAAAGCGAGAAACCGAAGGGACAAAGTGGCGAAGGCTGCAACGCCGCTGGACTACAGGAATCTTCTGCGATTCATGGGAACTCTTAAGGCTACTTTCGGGTAGCGATAACTGTATCGCAAATTCCCTGAATTGTATTCCCATCCGAGTGGAACCTGTCAATGTCAATTCTGCTGAAAGCGATTTCGGCGTTTTATCGCGGCCCTCGTCGCCGTGATCGCGCATTCATCGCTGGACGCCGCTGGCTGGATTCGCGAACGATGAGTTCCGGTTGCAGCACGATACTTTCAGGAGCGGGCGGTACCTTGGAGTTGAGAATCGACAGCGTGATGCGCGCGGCTTCTTCCCCGATCTGCCGGCTGTGCTGGTCAATGCTCGAGAGCCCAACCCGCAGCGAATCGTCGTAATGAAGATTTCCGCAGCCCACTACGGCGATGTCAGCGGGTATGCGCAGTCCTTCCTTCGTAGCGTAGTTGATCGCTGCCATGGCCAGCGGATCATTGAAACAGAAAACACCATCGGGTCGCGCCTTCAGGGCCAGCAGTCGGCTCATCGCTTCTGCGCCCCTTTGTTTACTTTCGACATCGCCCTTGGGTTCAGCGATGATGTAATCATTGACAATCTTCATCCCGCTTTCCAGCAGCGCCCGCTTATACCCTTGCAGACGGCCGATTGCCGGACTGGTTTCCGGTCCGCGGATGTGAGCGATCCGCTTGCAGCCAATGTCGATCAGATGCCGCGTGGCCAGTACTCCAACGGCCTCATCATCTACACCGACGAAGTTGCTGGAGAGACCGGGCAGCCAGCGATCGATCAGCACATACGGTATTTTTTGGTTCTGAATTCGAAAAAACAAATCCACCGTAGTACGGCAAGAGGCGATGATCAAAGTGTCGAGGCGGCGTGCCAGCAACTGATTGATTTCCTGCTCCTCAAGCTCGGGATCTTCATCGGACGAAGTCACAATCAGGTAATAGCCACTCTTCCTCAGGACCTCGGAAAGAGCCTTGGCAATTTCAGCGAAGAACGGGTGGAGGAGATCCGGAACCACCAACCCAACCAAATATGAGCGTCCGGTGACCAGGCTGCGTGCCGCCAGGTTCAGTTGGTAGTTAAGCTCTTTCACGCGGGCCAAGACCCGGTTTCGGGTCTCGTCCCCTACGTCAGGATGATTGCGCAGAACCTTGGAGACGGTGATCACCGATACGCCAAGGTCCTTGGCGATGTCCTTCATTCGCACGCTCATAATTGCCCATCAGTATATAGGAGACGCAAAGGATTACTCTGGCTTACCGATAACGTTATCGACAACTAGATTTGACTCTGATGGCCAATTACAGGAAACTCACCCAGGGTAATTCATGGCCTTGTCACGTCGAGCTTTTCTCGCGCTTTCTTTGGCTGCTTCAGCGGGACGATTGCTGGCCCAAGGGGTGGCCTCCCGCGGCATCAAGCCAGATGCCAAACCGGCCTCGTCGGGACGCCCATTTGACGCGCATTTCGTCGACGTGGCACGGGAAGCCGGCCTGGTGCAGCCGGTGATCTACGGAAATCCCGACCATAGCGAGTACATTCTCGAGGCCATCGGTTGCGGTTGCGCCTTTATCGACTATGACAACGACGGCTGGATGGACATTTTCCTGCTCACCGGGACCCGGCTGACGGGCGCGCCGCCCGGGACTACGAACCGCCTTTACAAGAACAATCGTGACGGAACCTTTACCGATGTGACCGAAAAGGCGGGGTTGCAGGACTTGGGCTGGGCATCGGCTGTTTGCGTTGGCGACTATAACAACGATGGGTTTGAAGACTTGTTTTGCACTTACTACGGGCAGAACAAGCTTTTCCGCAACAACGGGGATGGCACGTTCACCGATGTCACCCAGCATGCTGGTCTGGTAAGCGAGAAGCCACGCTGGGGAGCGGGGTGTACTTTTGTCGACTACAACCGTGACGGGCATCTCGACCTTTTCGTCTCGAACTATCTTGAATTCGATTTAAAGCGCGTTCCCAAACCCGGAGAGAACCGGTACTGCAGTTGGAAAGGAATTCCGGTGGAGTGCGGCCCTCGCGGACTACCTCTGGGTTACCACTCTTTGTATCGCAACAACGGCGATGGGACATTTACCGACATCAGCGGGCCGAGTGGAATTTCGAAGATGCAAGGCAGCTATGGAATGACCGCGGTTTCCGCGGACTTCAACGAAGACGGCTGGGCAGATATCTATGTGGCATGTGATTCGACTCCGAGTCTGTTGCTGATGAATAGCGGGAAGAGGACATTCAGCGAAGAAGGCGTCCTGCGCGGCGTCGCTCTCAGTGAGGATGGCATGGAGCAGGCGGGCATGGGGGTGGGCGTGGGCGACTATGACCTGGATGGGCATCTGGACATTTTCAAAACACATTTTGCAGACGACACGAATGGCCTCTATCACAACAACGGCGCCGGGGAATTTGAAGATGTGACCAGGGCGGCCAAAATCGGGGTGGAAACCAGCTACATCTGCTGGGGCGCAGGCATAGTGGACCTCGACAACGACGGCTGGCCAGATCTGTTTATGACCACGGGCAGCGTTTACCCGCAAATCGAGAAGAAGCTGCCGCAATTTCGCAGCAAGAGTCCTAGGGTGGTGTTTCGCAATCTGGGCAACGGCAAATTCGAGGAATTGATAGAAGAAGCCGGGCCGGGCATGGTTGAGCCCCATTGCAGTCGCGGATGCGCATTTGGGGATTTCGACAATGATGGCGACATTGACATCCTGATCGTCAATCTAAACGAACCACCTTCTCTGCTGCGTAACGATGTGCGCGGGGACAATCATTGGCTGAAGGTCAAATTGATCGGAACCCAATCCAACCGCAGCGCGATCGGAGCGCGGGTGGTGGTCCATTATGGCGGGAAGAAACAAACGCAGCAGTTGCTGAGCCAGAGCAGTTTCTACTCCGCAAATGATCCTCGCCTCCATTTTGGGCTGGGCGCAGCAAAATCCGCCGATCTTGAGATTTACTGGCCCAAAGGCCTGGAAGAAAAGTTCCCGAACGTTAGCGCAAACCAGTTGATCGTAGCTAAAGAAGGCTCAGGACTCGTTCCTAACGCCGGCTGGATGAAGACCGGGTAATCCGGCAAGACCCCCGCCAGTCCCCTAAACCAGCCTCTTTGACCCATTGACATCGATAACTGTACCGATTATCGTTCCTTTGCCGTTTTGCACCGCACCTCCGGCCAAAGAGCGACGGTGCGGACGGAAGTTCTTGCAGCGGAATGAGGTCTGCGGCATGAAGGTTCGTTACGGGTCAGTGGTGAACGGGGTGGTGGTTGATCCTGCGCTTGTGCCCCAAAGAACACTATACACCGGTGCCAGGGTGCCCGCCATCGGCCTGGGAACGTTTGGCTCTGACCATGTCATGGCAAGCGAGGTGGCGGCTGCTGTGGAAGGCGCCGCCGCCGTTGGATACCGTCATTTTGATTGCGCCTCTGTGTATGGCAATGAACCGCAGATTGGATATGCGCTTCAGCAGGTCTGGCGCAGCTCGATTCGGCGCGAACAGGTTTGGATTACCTCCAAGTTGTGGAACGACAAGCACGGAGAAAACGAGGTAATTCGTTCCTGCACGCAGTCATTGGCGGATTTGAGATTGGACTACCTCGATCTCTACCTGGTGCACTGGCCCTTCCCCAACTTCCACCCGCCCGGTTGTGACGTGACTTCCCGCAGCAAGGATGCGAAGCCGTACCTGCACGCCAACTTTATGAAGACCTGGCGCAAGATGGAAGAATTGGTTGACTTGGGGTTGGTGCGGCACATTGGGACTTCGAATATGAGCGTCCCCAAGCTCAAGCTGGTTCTGCACGACGCACGCATCAAGCCCGCAGTGAATGAGATGGAACTGCATCCCCACTTTCAGCAACCCGAGTTGTTCGAGTTCGTCCGCTCCAACGGCATGGTTCCTGTAGGCTATTGCCCGATAGGTTCGCCAGGGCGGCCGGAGCGGGACCGTACTGCCGAAGACACAGTGCCCACCCAGGATCCGGTGATTGTCAAGATCGCAAATCGCCTCGGGGTGCATCCGGCAGTGGTCTGCATCAAGTGGGCCATCCAGCGCGGGCAGGTGCCGATCCCGTTTTCTGCCAATCGCAACCACTACCTCAGTAATCTGGAAGGCGCGGTCAGCGGTTCCTTAACGCCAGATGACATGCGTGCAATCAGCACCATTGATCGCAATTGCCGGCTGATCAAAGGCCAGGTCTTTCTCTGGAAAGATGGGCAGGCCTGGGAAGACCTCTGGGACATGAATGGAGAGATTACTCCCCTGTGACGCCTTCTACCGGCCAATCTGCGTGAGTCGCCCATATGCAAACTAGCCAGGAGAGTATGCGGGCCGCATATCTGCCCGGCAACGACAAAGTTGAGTTGCGGACACTGCCGGTTCCGCGTCCTGCGCACGGCGAGGTGCTCCTTCGAGTGAAAGCTTCAACCATCTGTGGTTCGGATATCCGCTGCATTTATCACGAGCACCTGGGCAAAGGCCCGGAAGGATATCAAGGGGTAATTGCGGGACATGAGCCAAGCGGGCAGATCGTCGAGGTCGGCCCGGGCTGCCGCCGGTTTGCCGTCGGTGACCGCGTCATCGTGTACCACATTTCCGGTTGCGGTGTGTGCAACGATTGCCGCCGCGGCTACATGATTTCCTGCACCAGCGAGAAGTACCGGCGCGCCTACGGCTGGCAGCGCGACGGCGGCATGGCCGATTTCATGATTGCCGAAGAGAAAGATCTCATCGCTCTTCCTGACGAGCTTTCCTATGCCGATGGCGCACAGGTCGCCTGTGGCTTCGGGACGGTCTACGAAGCCATCGAAAAAGTCGGGGTCAGTGGCAATCACGCTGTGCTCATCACCGGGCTCGGGCCCGTAGGACTGGCCGCGGCGGCATTGTGCCGTAAGCTTGGCGCCCAGCAGATCATCGGTATCGATGTCGTCACCGAGCGACTGGAACTGGCGCAATCCCTCGGGCTCTGTGATTCAGTCCTTAAATCCGGTCCCGACAACGTCGTTGCAGTACGAGAGTTGACGCACAATTACGGAGTCGAGCGCGCGTTCGACTGCTCGGCAAATGCCGCCGCCCGAGCGACCGCCATTCGGGCCACACGCAAGTGGGGAAGAATTGCCTTTGTCGGCGAAGGCGGAACAGTCGAGTTCAATCCGTCTCCGGACGTCATTCACGATCAAAAGACCATTTATGGCTCCTGGGTGACCTCCACTTGGCTCATGGATGAGCTGGTCGAGCGTCTTGTGCGTTGGAATCTTCATCCCGCAGACATCATTACGCACCGCTTTGGCCTGGAGAAAGCTGCCGACGCCTATGCCCTGATGGCTTCGGGGAAGTGCGGCAAAGTGGCGGTCTGTTCAGATGAGGAGTTGACCCTTAAATGAGTAAGACTTGGGAAGAGGTCCTCGCAGGTCGTCTCCCCCTCTATGGCCATCGTAACTGGGTCGTCATCGCGGACTCGGCGTATCCGGCCCAGTCGAGCGAAGGCATAGAAACCATCGTTGCCGGGGGAGACCAGATTACCGTTCTCAGCAAAGTATTCGCACTTCTGGGTGAATGCAAACATATCAATCCAACCATTTACACCGACCAGGAATTGAACTTCGTTTCGGAAGCGGACGCCGGTGGCGTTACTGCTTACCGAGGGCAACTCGAACAGCTTTTGAAAGGACAGAACGTGCGCGTCCTGCCGCACGAGGAGATTATTTCCAGGCTGGACCGCGTCGGCCAGATGTTCCGTGTGCTGCTGATCAAGACCAGCATGTGCATTCCGTATACTTCGGTATTTTTTGAACTGGAATGTGGCTACTGGAATGCTGAGGCAGAGAAACGCCTTCGGGCCTCAATGAAGACCAGCAATGGAAAACGGAACACTACAAAACGCAAGAAGCGGCCTTGACTGCGTATTCCTGAAAGTCGTGTTCAACCATGAAAGCACTCTTGCTGCACAAGCCTGGACAGGCATTGATCGAGGCCATTCCGGCGCCGGCGGTTGGTCCCGGAGAACTGTTGTTGAAGGTGCGAATGGTGGGATTTTGCGGAAGCGATTTGAATTCCTTTCGCGGGTTAAATCCGCTCGTGTCCTTTCCGCGAATTCCGGGCCACGAAGTATCAGCCACAGTCATGGAGGGGGACAGGGATCTTCCAGCCGGGACAGATGTGGCTCTCTCCCCCTATACCAGCTGCGGTAAGTGCGCCTCATGCCGGAGGGGGCGTCCGAATGCCTGCCAGTTCAACCAGACTCTCGGCGTGCAGCGGGACGGTGCGCTCACCGAATTCATCGCGATGCCCCGCGAAAAGCTGTTTCCGGCCAGGCTTTCGCGAAAGGAATTGTGCCTGGTCGAGCCGCTCACGGTGGGCTTTCACGCGGTGGCCCGCGGACGGGTCGCCGCGTACGATACGGTGGCGATTTTTGGCTGCGGCGGAGTCGGGCTCGGCGCCGTGGCTGGTTCGAGCGTTCGCGGCGCGCGCACGATCTGTGTTGATGTCGAGGACGAAAAGCTCCGGCTGGCGCTGGCGGCCGGCGGTGTCTATGCGATCAACAGCGCGAAGGAACCGTTGCACAGCCGCCTGCTCGAGCTGACCGAAGGACGTGGGCCGGATGTCGTGATAGAAGCCATCGGATCACCGGCAACATTCCGCGCGGCAGTCGAAGAGGTCGCATTCACGGGCCGGGTTGTCTATATCGGATATGCCAAAGAGCCAGTCAGCTACGAGACCAGGCTATTTGTGCAAAAGGAATTGGACATTCTGGGATCGCGCAACGCCCTGCCGGAGGATTTTCACGCTGTCATCAAGCTGCTGGAGGAGCGGAAATTTCCTGTGGATCAGGCCGTAAGCCTGATCGTTCCTCTGGAAGAAGCCGGTAACGCGTTGCGCTCCTGGAGCGAAGGGCCGTCACAGTTCAAGAAGATTCTGGTGTCTCTGGATCAACTATGAGCACATACACAAGCGAATCAACTACGCCAGCCAGTTCCGGTGAGCGCGGCGGCGGTTTGTTTCGCGCGACCGATGGCCGGGACCTGCTGACTCCCTTTGTACTGATCACCGCATTGTTCCTTTTGTGGGGCTTCTGCAACGGGATGATTGACATCCTCAACAAGCACTTCCAAGACACGCTGCGGATAAATAAGGAGCAATCCGGCCTAGTGCAGGCAGCCAACTATCTGGCTTACTTCCTGATGGCCATTCCTGCCGGATTGCTCGCCAAAAGATTCGGCTACAAAGGCGGGATCCTTGTAGGGCTGTCGTTGATCGGGGCAGGCGCCTTCTGGTTTATTCCTGCCGTCAACATCGGCGCGTACTGGGCATTCCTGCTGGGCCTGTTCGTGATTGCTGCGGGCATGACTTGCCTGGAAACCATCGCCAATCCTTACGCCACGGTTTTGGGGCCACCGGAAAGCGGGCCTACGCGCATCAACATTGCCCAAACCACCAACGGCCTGGGTTGGATTCTTGGGCCGATCGTAGGTGGGTATTTTGTTTTTGGTGGCGCTGACGGGGCCGATGCCAATGCCGGTCTTACCACGCCTTACATCGGGATTGGGATATTTGTAGCGTTACTGCTGGTCATTTTTGCTGTCTCGAACATCCCCGACCTACACGCCGAAGATGAAAGTCGTGCAGCGGCCGCCGGAAAAAAAAGGATCAAGCCCACGGGTGGGCAACAGGCTGGGACCGCCATCGTTTTGGCGGCGGTCTGCGGGCTGCTGTATTTCTTTATTGCTCCGATTCTGGGACTGGTGTGGACCCTGCTGCACATGAACGAGGCATTGTTGCAGCCGGTGAAATACGGATTGCTGATCGTCGCCTATGTGGCTGCCTTCCTGACGGTTTCCAGGAATTGGGACCTGTTCCGGCGCAAGCACTTCACCTTGGGGGTGGCCACGCAGTTTCTGTATGTGGCGGCGCAAACCGGTATCTTCAGCTTCTTTGTGAACTATGTTCTGGAGAATGATCCGGGGGTGACCCGCTTGCAGGCCTCGCGGTGGTTGGGTGCCATCGGGTTCGTTTTGTTCATGGTCGGGCGTGTGTGCGGCAGCGCGGTCATCAGCCAGGTCAAGCCGGAGCGCGTGCTTGCGGCCTATTCGGTCATGAATGTGGTGCTGGTTGCGATTGCCATCGGCGGTGGCAAAACTGGAATGTATGCGATGTTCGCTTCGTTCTTCTTTATGTCCATCGGGTTCCCGACCATCTTTGCCCTCGGCATCAGCGGGCTGGGCGAACACACCAAGTTCGGCTCATCGCTGATTGTGATGTCCATCGTCGGCGGCGCCATTAGCCCGCCCTTCATGGGCCGCATCGCGGATCAGCATTCCATGCGCACTGGTTTCGTAGTGCCGTTGATATGTTTTGTGTTTGTAGCCCTCTACGGGCTGGTCTGGGCCAGGCTCAGCCGGCAAGATACCGTACCTGTGGTTGGGAGTTAAAGCGTTTCGACCCGTCACGCAGGATGGTGAAGTAATTTCTGGATAAAGGAAAGAATGCCATGTCACGCCATCGTTCATTGCTGACACACTTCATTCTCAGATTCTCTATTGCGGTGACCGTGTTGTTTGCACTTTCCGGCCTGTACGCGCAGAACGCCGCCGCCCCGACCGCATCGCAGGATCCGGCGGTGATTGATCAGATATGGCAGAAGGCGAGCAGTAAATATGATTCCGAGCGCGCGACCCTGCTGAAAGATGTGGACAGGATCAATGCCCAGGGGCCCTTCCGCGCGGACTGGGAGTCACTTCAAAAGTATGAGACGCCGGAATGGTACAAGGATGCGAAGTTCGGGATTTTCATTCACTGGGGACTCTATTCAGTTCCCGCTTTCGGCAACGAATGGTATCCACGAAACATGTACACGGAGGGGTCTCGAGAATACAAGCACCACCTAGCGACCTACGGACCCCAGGACAAGTTTGGCTACAAAGACTTCATTCCCATGTTCAAAGCCGAGCACTTCGATCCCGTCGCGTGGGCGGAGCTATTCAAGAAGTCGGGCGCTAAATACGTGGTACCCGTGGCCGAGCACCACGATGGCTTTGCCATGTATGACAGCGGTCTAAGCGACTGGACGGTAGTCAAAATGGGACCGCACCGCGACACCACCGGGGACCTGGCGAAAGCGGTTCGGGCGGCAGGTTTGCATTTCGGGTTGTCCTCGCATCGCGTAGAACACAATTTCTTCCTCGGCGTGGGCCGCGCCATCCCTTCCGATGTGAATGATCCGCAATACGCTGCGTTCTATGGCCCGGCCCATAACTGGCTTGTGCCCTGGCTCGATCCCATCGCTAATGATTTCACCTATGTTTCCTCCGCTTGGCCTGACGACTGGCTGGCGCGCGGCGCGGAACTGGTGGAGAAATATCATCCCGATGTCGTGTTCTTTGACTGGTGGATCGGGCAAGCTTCGATCCGCCCCAACCTCACCCGCTTTGCCGCGTACTACTACAACCGTTCCCTGAAATACGGAGACCATGTCGGCGTGATCACCTACAAGGACTATGCCATGCAGGCGCACTCCGCCGTGCTCGATGTGGAGCGCGGGCAACTGGGCGACATTCGTCCTCTTTACTGGCAGACCGATACTTCCGTGAGCAACAAGTCCTGGGGCTACATCAAAGATGACACCTTCAAGTCACCGGAATTTATCGTCCATCAACTCGTCGATATCGTCAGCAAGAACGGCAACCTGCTTATGAACATCGGTCCGCGTTCGGATGGAACCATACCGGACGAGGTGCAGCAGGTGCTCCTTGAAGTCGGCGGCTGGCTGAATGTCAACGGAGAAGCCATCTATGGTACTCGCCCGTGGCGGACCTATGGCGAGGGCCCAACGAAAGTGTCGACGGGGTCGTTTCACGACGCCGACACGCGGCCCTTCACCGCGCAGGATTTCCGCTTTACGACAAAAGGCAGTGTTCTTTATGTGATCGGACTTGGCTGGCCTGGGACTGGAGAAGCGGTGATCCACTCACTCGCGCAGAGCGTTGGAGGCGAATCGGTGCAAAGTGTTGCCTTGGTGGGCAGCGCGGCAAGAATACTGTTCGAGCAGCGTACCGACGGATTGCATGTGCAACTTCCAGCGCAAGCCCCGGGCAAATACGCGTACGTGCTGCGCGTGAGCTTCAACCACTCGTCGGGATAGCGCAACGCGACTGGAGTTCCCGTCTACCGCTAAAGGGCTTGCCCAGTCGCTGCCGTGAGAATCGATTACTGTAACGAAATGTAAAGCAGGCTTTATTAGATGACCGTTTGGGAAATTGCCAAGCGCGCCAACGTCTCCATCGCGACCGTTTCGCGCGTTATCAATGGGGTTGGGAACGTGGACCCGTCACTCGCAAGGCGGGTACGGCGAGTTGTTGCCGAGGTGGGATATTACCCGAATACGCATGCACGGGCACTGGTTTCTGGACGCAGTCGCACATTGGGACTAGTGCTCGACATTATCAATCCTTTTTTTTCTGAGATCTTGCAGACATTTACCGAATTAGGTTTCGATCACGACTACCGAATTCTTTTAAGCCCCTTGACCCGTGATTCGCGCTCCTTGATGGCGGCCGTGCGGCAAATGAGTGAGCGTCGTGTCGATGGCCTCGCTGTCATGAGTTCTGCCAACGAAGACGTCTTCATCGAGGCCTTCACGGGCCGAAACATTCCCTGCGTCGCCGTTGATATCGATCATCCGGGAGGGCTGCTCAAGACCATCCGGATTGACTACGAACACGGCATCCGGCAGGCTGTGCAGCATCTGGCGGCGTTGGGGCATGCCCGCGTAGCTTTCATCGGTGGATCGGCGAACTTGAAAAGCGCAGCCTCACAGAAGATTGCTTTTCAAAAATGCATGATGGAGATTGGTTTGAGCATATCCCCGCAACTGCTTGTGGAGGGAGATCATTCGATAGAGTCCGGTACTGCAGGCATCACGGCCATGGCTGCTCTGCCGGAAAGACCTAGCGCGGTGGTCTGTTCTCATGATGAAACCGCAATTGGCGTAATCCGCCGGGGCTTTGAGCTGGGAATCCAAATCCCCGGAGAGCTATCGGTGGTGGGATTCCATGATATCCGGATGGGGCAATATCTTGTGCCGCCCTTAACCACCGTGCAGATACCACAGATAGAAATCGCCAAGGCCGCATTTGGCGCTTTGCTCGATTTCGTAAGCGCTCAACCACGCAAATCGTCAAGCAGCTCGTCTACCATTACGACCAACCTTGTTCTCCGGTGCTCCACGGCTTCAGGGCCCGATCGGACAACAAACAATCCGTGATGGGCGCGAGAAATCGGCGGAAGCGGGGGCCTAGACGAACTGGTCTTTGCTGGCGCGTAGCGGAGGAATCGGAGGGCTACCAGAAATGCACCGCAACCACCTTCGGTAGACTCGGAATGCCATTTACGACGTCGGCGTGGAGCACCAACTGTAGATTCTTCTTGTTCCAATCCTTGGGCGAATTCTTTACAAAATCTGCGATCAGCTGCGGAGTGGTGGCGAATTCGCCGGCTGCCCGGGTGCCCTCATGATTGAGCCCCGCAATGATCACCAGAATACCTCCCGTTTTCGACTCCAGAATGCGCGAAACAATCGCGTAGTCTCCCGCGACGTTCCCCTGAGAGCCTTTGGGCCACCAGGAACGTGAGCGGTCAACCCGGTCCTGAATGTGCATTTGAGGACTGTCGCCAGACTCGAAAACGAAGCGCAAATTGTCCGTCATGTTAAGGGTCCAGCT
Source organism: Terriglobia bacterium (assembly GCA_020073395.1). Classification (GTDB taxonomy): domain Bacteria; phylum Acidobacteriota; class Terriglobia; order Terriglobales; family Acidobacteriaceae; genus JAIQFF01. The sequence continues at coordinate 5,596 of JAIQFF010000050.1, read as the reverse complement.
GTTGTTAAAGGCTCCGATCAGGATTGCCGAGCCCTGCCGCAAATCGCCGAAAGAGAGATCATTGCCAAAACGAAGGTCAAATGGGTGCTGGTGCGAGGTGAGCAGGGATGAAATCTGGGCCGTTGCCCAGGCGTCGCCAAGGGTCAAATAGGTGTCCTTCAGGGGGAAGAAGTCCGCGCCGGCAAAGTTTTTCAAATCCTCGGGTGGGACCAGCCTTTCGAGGTTTGCGCTCGTATCCTGCGGGGAAGAGTGCGTCTTTTTATATTTGTCCAAAGCCTGTCGCGACAGTAGATACACGGAATTGCTGCCGGTGCAAACCAGTACCGGCCTTGGGTTTTCCAGAACCGGGGCCCAAAAAAGATCTAACGAATTCGTGGGGCGGGGTTTGGTCTGAACCAGAGTATATTTTGCCTGAACCAGGATATAGACGAGCACGACCGACAAACAGGTGGCGAGAGCCGCGAACAGCCACGATCGCTTTCTGGCAATGCGGCGGTCGCGCGAGGCCGACGAGTCGATCACGCTCAGCCCCGCGGCTTCTGCTGGGGAAGGCATCAGGCTACCGGGAGCTGGAACTTGAGCTGTAGCAGGCTCTGAGCGATGGAACTGGGCCTTGTAGGATCCAGTTGGAATGTCGATCGTCCAATCACCGGGCTCGCTTTTTCGAGACTGATAGTACTGAGCCAGGCGTTTTCTGACATCGGCAGCCCGAAGACGCACCACCGGGTCCGCAGCCGTATCGTAGTCCGCCGCCCGCCCGAATACTTCCATCCCGATGATGCGTTCGCGAAGCGATTCTTCCGACCCGGCCAGGCTATGCTCAACCACGAAGCGAAACATATCCTGGCATTGCCGGCTGGTTCGAAACGGGGCGCTCCGAAGGATGTCGTCCACTAGTTGTTGAATCTCAGAGCGAGCTGCCGCCGGCTCCGAGTCAAGAAGCGAGTTCTGGTGTGTAGCCATGAACAGCCGGCGAAGGCATTTGAGTTTCGGGCAGGAAAACCGACGGTATTTTACCTCTGATCCTTGCTCATGACCGGCTTTTTATCCCGGTTGGTAATCCATTGTAAACCGAGGATTTACCGGGACCCGGAGCCGGTAAGCTACGGTAGCCAGCCTAGACACGTCAAGGAATAAGGCATATCCGTTCGTACCTGCGCTCCTGCCTTGGGGCGCGAAATGCCATGTAACCAGCTTGGAGTGGTGTGTGCGGCACTTGCCGGGTGGGTACGTGTGCCACGGAACTCTCGATGTAGTTATCGATAGTTGCTCGCGAGGGGGCGTGCCAAAAGAATTGCTTGACAATGCCTAGTAAAGTGGACGTAAAATCCACGACACTCGGTACAGTTACCGATACCGTAATTCAAGAGGGATGGGGGTCCCTGTCGATGCCCAAGCTTCCGAGAGTCTCTTTTCTGTTATTGGCGATTGTCTGCTTTTCCGTCGGCATAACCGTTCCCTTCGCTCATGGCCAGACGCTGGCTTCATCGGCGGCCTTATCGGGTTCCGTCTCCGATCAATCGGGGGCGCGTATACCGAATGCCACTGTCACTCTGACCAACCCGGAAAAGGGCATTACGCGTGCCTTCAAGACGAACGACGAAGGCAATTTCTCCTTCGCGCTTCTGCCGGCCGGTACATACACGCTGACGGTGGAGGCGGCAGGTTTCAAAACCTTCAAGGTGCAAGCTATCACGCTGGAGGTGGGCCAGTCTGGAAGCCAAGCCGTCACTCTGACGGTAGGGACATCTGAACAAATCGAAGTGACGGCTACGGCTCCGTTGTTGCAGGTGGATAATGCCAACGTCGGCGCTGAGATTTCCACCAAGCAGGTAACGGAGTTGCCGCTCAATCTCCGTAACGTGTTCAATTTCGTCCAACTGAACTCGTCAGTCAACAATAATTCGCAGCAGCAAGTTCTTCAAGGCGGCGGCGAACAGGGCACGGCGGACCAGGACGTTTCCTTCTTCAACTTCGGCGGCGGCTTTTTTGGAACGACTGCATTCCTGCTGGATGGAGCCTGGGATTCCATCGGCAGCTGGGGCGGCGTCATCTACGTTCCGTCTCCCGACAACGTTCAGGAATTCAAGGTGCAACAGAACTCGTTTACGGCTCAATATGGTTGGAGCACCGGGAACGTCATCAACGTCGTTACAAAATCTGGCGGCAACAGCCTGCACGGAGTTGCGTACGACTACCTGCGCAACGGCAAGCTCGACGCCAACTCCTACTCCAACAACATTAACGGTCAGCCGAAGCCGAATTCACACCGCAATCAATTTGGGGTCGCGATTGGCGGCCCAGTCTACATCCCGGGTCTCTACAAGCAGCGTGACAAGACCTTTTTCTTCTTCAACTATGAGGGCCACCGGCAGAACGACCCGCTGAGCACAACCAGCAACGTGCCTACGGCGGCTTTCAGTGGCGGCGACTTCTCCGCGAAGCTGGGCGCCAATATTGGAACGGATGCTCTGTGTCGACCGGTTCTGGCAGGGCAGATTTATGATCCATATAGTACTCAGCAGGTTCACGCGACCTGTGCGGTACCCAACGCTGACCCGAATAAAGCAATTGCGGTGGGCCAACTTGTATGGATTCGCGATCCTATCGCGGGCAACAATCTGCTTAACTCGGTAAACGGCATTGACCCCGTCGGGCAGGCGCTAGTCAACTTTTATCCGCAGCCAAACGCCAATACAAGTTCCGGAAACTGGGCCGCCTCAGGCCTGGGCGGTAATAACTCCGACGAATATAGCGCCCGCATTGACCACAATTTCAGCGATAGCACCCGTCTATACGGGCGGTACTCTTATAAGAAAGAATTCAAAGATGTTTCCCCGGCATATTTTGGATCCGACAATCCGGCCGGTCCGGGACAGAGGAACCCAAATAACCGTTACAACATCGGCATCGGCGTGAGCCATGTCTTCTCTCCGACCTTCACCATGAGCGCCAACTTCGGCCTCATGCACTGGGTTGAAGGCAATGACGTGCAGAGCAATGGCTTTCAGGTTTCATCTCTAGGCCTTCCCGCTTTCATCGATCCGGTTTCGCCTGAGTACCCGGCTGTTGTGGCGTCCGGCTACCTCGGTCAGGGGCCGCAACAGGGAGCTGGACAAGGTGCATTTCCCCGGGCTGCTACCAGCGGCTCGGTGGACTTTGTCAAGATTATTGGGAAGCACCAGTTGACCTTTGGATACATGGGGGTCGCCCAGGATGAGAACGGTGGCCGCTTCCACACCACCAACTTCAATTTTGATAGCACGTTCACCGGTGGACCGGATCCGTTGAACCTCACTCCTAACACCGGCGACGCCATCGCTGCCATGCTGCTGGGCACGCCATCGACCGGCAGCACCGGGATTGCGGTTTCACAGATCTCCCGCGCCTGGCTCCATGGAACGTATCTGCAGGACGACTGGAAGGTCACTCCGAAGCTCACTCTGAATCTCGGAATTCGATGTGAAGTCGAGCGCCCGGTGACCGACCGTCTTGACCGGCTCTCGACATTTAACTACAGTGCGATCAACCCGATCAGCGCACTGGTGGGCCAGAATTATACAGGGCAGGTTCAGTTTGCGAATTCTGACAACCGGGGCCAGTACGATACAAATTACAAACACTTCGCACCGCGATTCGGATTTGCTTATCAGGTGATGCCGAAGCTGGTGATGCGGGGAGGCTACGGGATCTTCTTCCCACGCCAGTACCCGGGAGTGCCGATTATACAAGGGTATACTTCCGAAACGCCTTATGTTGCCACGACTGACGGCGTGAGTCCGTGCCCAGGCTGCATGTTGCAGAATGCGTTTTCGGGCGGACTTGTGCCAGTGGTCGGAAATTCGGCAGGCGGGCTGACCAATGTTGGTTTCGACACCGGCGCGGTCGCGCCTAATCGTAAGATCTATTACGACCAGCAATGGATGTATGGGTTCCAGTACGCACCCACGGCAAACGATGTGCTCGACCTCACTTACGTGGGGAATCACAGCGTTCATGTACTGGCAAGCAGCTTGAATCTCAATCAATTGGACCCAAAATACTTCTCCATGGGGGCGGCACTGCTCAACCAGGTTCCCAACCCGTTCTCCGGAATCATCACTTCCAGCGGTTGTGGCCTCGACGGGGCCACGATTTCGCAGGGGCAGTTGCTCAGGCCCCACCCTGAGTTCTGCAACATCAATGAGAACCAGTCGCCCTCCGGTGATGGCCGGTACAACGCGCTGGATGTGAATTACACTCATCGAGTGTCCCAGGGGTTGACACTATTGGCGTCCTACACGTTCTCGAAATTTCTCGACAACGTGGGCGGTCCCAACGCCTGGGCCAATGCCTCCGCCAACTTTGGGGAAAATATCCGCAACGTGTACAACCTGGCGGCTGAAAAATCAGTCGATGCGAATGACGTCACGCATAGCTTTGTGCTCAGTTATGTGTACGAACTTCCGGTTGGTAAAGGAAAGAAGTATGGCGCGGGCATGAACAGCGTGGTGAATGCCATTATCGGCGACTGGCAAACCTCCGGGGTCGCGACATTTAAGGGTGGATTCCCGCTGCGGATCAACGTCGACAACCAGAATCCATTCGGTGTGGGCCAGAATGCGAACGTTGTTGGCGACCCCCATGAGTCGCACCAGACCGTCAATCAGTGGTTTAACACCGCTGCATTCGTGGCGCCCAGCAAATTCGATCTCGGAAACGCCCCACGATATTTCTCCGATCTCCGCTCTCCGGGTTTCAACAACTGGGACCTGAGCATTCAGAAATACTTCCCCGTCACCGAACAGGTGCGTTTCCAGTTCCGTCTGGATATGTTCAACGCATTTAACCATGTAAATTTTTACAAGCCGGACACCAATTTGAGCAGCGGTACATTCGGGCACCTTACGGGCGCCTTTAGCCCACGGCTGATGCAGGCAGCGCTCAAGCTTTACTGGTGATACGTGGGGCGAACAATCGGGGTTGTTACGGTAATTTGCTGCTGGCTGGTGTCTGTCTTACCGGGGGTTGCATCCCCGCAACGATCCGATCGGTTTGAATCGCTCCTGGCCTCGGCACAAGATGCCCAGGCCAGGAGCGACTTTCAGGCCGCCGCTGACTTCTACCGCCAAGCGGTCGTTCTTCATCCTGAAATTGCGGAACTACAAGCCAACCTCGGCTTGATGTATTACCAGACGGGGAAAGACGAAGAGGCAATCGAGGCCTTTCATCGTGCAGAACGCCTGAAGCCGGGGATGCTGGTCCCCCATTTATTTCTTGGACTTGAATACGTAAAGCTGAAGCGGTTCAGCGAGGCGATTCCGCATTTCAAGCAGGCCGCACTCGTGAAACCGGGCGACGTGAAAGTTCAGTTCGGCCTGGGACAAGCCTATACCGGGATCGGAAAGACGCGCCTGGCCAGCGCCGCATACGCCCGAGCCGCTGAACTGGAGCCAGGAAACGCCGACGCCTGGTATCACCTGGGCGTGAGCTACCTGGAGCAGGTCGAAGCCGATGCCCGTGTCCTTCTCAGCCGGCACAGGGACTCGGCCTATGTGGAGATGCTGACCGCGGAAACATTCGCGGAACAACGGGCTTTCATTCAAGCCGAAGAAGC
>JAIQFF010000240.1 GCA_020073395.1 Terriglobia bacterium | reverse complement strand
CATCACCGGGATCGGCCCACGGGGAAAACACATCCACCAGTCATTGTATCTTGAAACCTTCATGCACTTGAGCAATTCATTCCAGAAATGACTTCCGGTCCGGATGTGGCATAAAGAAGGTTGAGGGCAGCCCCAATGCCTAAGGTGCCCCCAATCCTTCTCGCATACTGCCTTCCCGCAAGCGCCGACCCTGGCCTGCCATCATGGGGCAATGGATTCGAAGATGGCGGTAAAGCTGCCACATGCGGACATCTATCTGGCCAAAGGCGAAATCGAGCGCGACTACCTGCTGCGATCGTGCGGCGTGCCTGCGGTAAAAGTCGTGCTGGGCGGTCAGGGACTGCCATCCCGCCCGGACACGACGAAACCGGCGGCCCCAGCGAGCCAACCCTGGCTGGTGTTTTTTACCGAACCCTACCAGGCGGCGGGATGGCGCACCGAAGAGGTGTACGGCGATCTTTTGCCGAAACTATGGTCATTGTCCCAAACCTGTGAGCTCAAACTTGTCTTCAAGATTCATCCCTTCGAAAGCGTGAAGGGACATCGGCGAGTCTTGAGAAAATATCTGCCTGAGCACGAACCGCGAATCGGAGTGATCGCGGGAGCCCCTTCGCCTCAACTGTGGAGAAATACCTGCTTCGCCCTGACCGTGCAATCCACGGTGGCGCTGCAGTGTGCCGCCCAGGGGATACCGGTGTTCTTGTGTTCGTGGTTGCGGGATACAACCTCGGGATACCTCGAGCAGTTCGCGAGATTTGGTATTGGTCACGTCCTGGAATCGGCCGGCGAGTTGAGCAAGATTCCTCACCTGCTGGAGATGAAGGGCAAAACCGTTGAACTGCGGCCCAACCTGTGGGAGACCATGGACCCCGCGAAACTGCGGGACCTGCTCCTGCGCACCACTTCGTTTTCGGAGCCGATAAAAGTCCAGGCGTAAATCGCATATATGTCAGGAGCCTTGCCCGCCAATAAAGTGCAGCCTGCCGAAGCCGTCCTGGAGCTTCAGCCCAGGGCCGCTGATGCTCCGAGCTTTCGCCAGCAGATGGGGCACATCTCGCGCCATTCGGCGGTGTTCTTTGCAGGCACGATTTTTACCGCAGCAGCCGGATACCTCTTCAAGATCTACCTGGCCCGGGTGCTGGGAGCAGAGGCCCTGGGCATTTACGCGCTGGGTATGACGATCGTGGGCTTGCTGGGAATCTTTAATGCACTCGGTCTGCCCTACTCCGCGGTGCGGTTTGTGGCCGCCTACAGCGCCACCGCCAGGTTCGACTTGCTGCGTGGATTTCTGGTTCGCAGCATCGCGCTCCTGTTGTTTTTCAATCTCCTGCTCGGCGGAACGATGCTGCTGGTTGGGCCCTGGCTGGCAGTCCACGTCTATCACACTCCGGCCCTGACCCCATATCTGGGTTTGTTCGCGCTGATCATGATCTTCGGCGCCTTGACTGGGTTCCTGGGCCAGGTGCTGACGGGCTACAAAGATGTTGCCCGCCGCACCGTCATCACCAGCTTCATCGGCAACCCGTTGACCATGATCTTCACTCTGGTGCTGGTCGCAGCGGGTCTTGGTCTTTGGGGATACATTTTTGCCCAGGCGGCGAGCGCGTTCGTAGTGATTGTTCTGCTGGTGTTCGCGGTATGGAAACTGACGCCCAGCGCGGCGCGTGCATTCTCAGGTGGCCTAGCGTCGATCGAGAAGGATGTGATTTTGTTTTCGGCGGTCGTATTCGCCATGGATGCTCTGGGCTTCGTCATGTCACAAGCCGATAAAATCCTTATCGGCTTCTACCTTAACCCTCGGGAACTGGGAATCTATGCGATGGCGGCTGCACTGGTGGCGTTTGTGCCTGCCGTCCTCCAGTCTGTGAACCAGATATTCTCTCCTACCATCGCGGACCTTCACGCGCGTGACCAGCGCGAGCTGTTGGGCCGCCTGTTCCAGACCCTTACCAAGTGGATTCTTGGGCTCACGCTTCCTCTCGGATGTGTCATCATCGTATTTGCCCGCGAGCTGATGCGGATTTTTGGTCCTGAGTTTGAAGCGGGCTGGCCCATCCTGATAATCGGCACCCTGGGCCAGTTGATCAACTGTGGCGTCGGCTCGGTCGGATATCTTCTGCTCATGTCCGGGCAGCAGCGCCGTCTGATACGAATCCAGGCAGTCATGGCAGTGGTGATGGTGGGCCTGAGTTTGCTGTTGATTCCGAGGCTGGGCCTCACCGGCGCTGCACTTGGCGCCGCAGTTACCAATGCAGTCAGCAATGTATGGTATCTCCGCGAGGTGCGGAGCAAACTCGGATTGTCTCCATACAACCGCAGCTATTTACGGCTGCTGCCACCTTTGGCCGGCAATTTGTGCGTGCTCCTGCTCCTGCGCTTCGCACTGGCCGGAATTCTGCCGTCGTGGATGACGCTGGCGATCGTTCTCGTGTCGGCGTACCTGGTTTTTGTTGTGATCGCATTGGCGGTTGGTTTGGACGAGGATGACCGCCTGATTGCCTGGGCGCTATGGTCGCGAGTGCGCGGCGTGGTGGGGGCCGGAGTAAATGCCTGATGCCGAATAATCTGCGTGACGTACATTTGCCCGCCGACATCTGCGATGAAGCAGAGCGGCGTTTCGCGGCTCGATTCGGCAACCTCGAGCAGTTCCTTACGTTTCTCTTACGCGAACTGCTTCGCGACGATGCCGCAAAAATGGATGAAGCCGAGCAGCGCGTCATCGAACAAAGACTTCGCGACCTGGGCTATATCTGAGGATTCAGGCAGCTTTCAAACGGATTCCATGGGGGAATGGTGGGAGAGCACTACTCGCTGGAGGAATTGCAAAAGCTGGCGCAGGATAGACTTCGTCCTTCGATCACCAACCCCAATTATCTCGTGCTGCGCAGACGGGCGCAGTTGATCTCAAACTGGATCGGCCAAGTCCCCGGAAAGGACTTGCGGGTGCTGGATATCGGAGGAAGGTATCAGCCCTATCGTCCACTGCTTCAGGAAAGACTCGGGCAATACATCGCCATCGATGTTCTCGCGACTCGCCTCGTGAACGTGGTCGGGAAGGGAGAGTTATTACCTTTCCGGGCCAATACTTTTGACCTGGTCATTGCGACGGGCGTGTTTGAATACTTTCCCAGACCTCACCTCGCGGCGGACCAGGTGCACGAAGTGCTGAAGCCGGGAGGCGTGCTGTTGATGAGCGTTGGGGCAGTGAGCCCTCGCTTTGTGGATGATGAGCACTGGCGGTACATGCGGTCTGGGCTGCGCTCGATTCTTTCGCCCTTCTCGCAGGTCGAGATTGTTCCGGAAGTATCTAGTCTGGGCGGATTTTGCCGGCTGATCAACGCCGGTCTCAATATTTTCGCCAAGTACGAACTCGTGCGAGGATTGTTCCAGGTGACGGTCTTTCCGTTGGTCAATCTCGCGGGGTTGGGCCTGGAGAAGTTGTCCTTGAGCACGAACGACCAGATGGCTGGAAATTATTGTGCTTTGGCCCGAAAGTGAAGTCGGCCGTGCTCCTGCACCACATGAATCAATATTTCACGGAATGTGTAGGCGATCGGTTCCTCACGGATGCTCACTCTCGTTGACAGGTTGAGAAGATGGCGCACGAAGCCAACGGACCGCGCCTTCCGTTTCAGTCGTCCTCTGGTTCTCCTGCAGAGCGATGATTGGGGGCGCGTGGGCGTGCGCGACCGCGAAGGGTACGAACAGCTTCGAGCCAATGGCATTCACCTGGGTGAAAACCCATACGATTACTACTCGCTTGAAACCGCCGAGGATGTGATGGCCTTGCGGGACATGCTGAAGCGACATCGAGATGCGACCGGCCGTCCGGCATGCCTGGTCATGAATTTTCTGCTGGCTAACCTGGATTTCCAAAAGACTACTGAAACCGGATTTCAAAGTATTCACCTCCTGCCGTTGAGCCAGGGTTTGCCGGGCGCCTGGAAACGGCCGGGGCTCTTTGAAGCGTACCGGCAGGGCATTTCCGACGATGTCTTCTACCCGGCGCTTCACGGTTTGACCCATTTCTGCCGGCCCGCAGTAGAGCGGGCGTTGACCGCGCCGGGAGACCGTAACAACTTGCTGCACACTCTGTGGAAGGCGGAGACGCCCTACATTTACTGGCGCATGCCCTGGATCGGCTACGAGTATTGCAATCCCGAAAAACCACAAGCTGGATTTCTGGAGGCGGAGATCCAGGGAAATCTGATTGCCGAAGCGGCCCGGGAATTCCAAAGATTTTTCTCCACCGTTCCGTTGTCGGCGTGCGCTCCCGGATATCGAGCGAACGACGACACTCGCCGGGCATGGTCCCAGTGCGGCATCCGGGTGGCGCAGAATGGCAGCGGCGGCGCCTTACCTCCCCACATGGACGATCGGGGGATGCTGAACCTGCACCGCACCATCGACGTTGAGCCCTTTGAGCGCGGCCTTTCTCTGGAAAAATATATGCAGCTCGCGGAACGCTGCTTTGAACGCGGCATCCCTGCGATTGTTTCCATTCATTCCATCAATTTCCATTCTTCGTTGAAAGATTTTCGCGGTCCTGCGTTGCGCGTGCTGGATGAATTTCTCGGCGCTCTGGAAGCGAAACATCCCAACTTGCTTTATGTGCACGACACGGACGTGTACGAACTGGTGAGCCGGGGAAAGTTCAAAGGTCCGCGCGGGCCGGTTTCGGTTGAGGTCAAGCAAGGCGACGGCAAGTCGGGGTCCACAATGCTGGGAGCTCGCTAGCATGAAGTCACCGCGATCGCTGGTGTTGATCACCGTGGATTGCTTCCGCGCCGACCATGCCGGCTTTCTTGGCTACCCGCGCCCCACCACGCCGTTCCTCGACTCGCTGGCGAGGGAGAGTCTGGTATTTTCCAACGCGATTGTGGCCGGGGCTCCAACCTATTTCTCGTTCCCTGCTGTGATGGCTTCCCGTTATCCACTCGCCCTGGGGCGGGATGTGGTTGGCCTGGCCCCTGGAGAACCAACGATCGCTTCTGTGTTGAACGATGCGGGGCGTGCGACCGCGGCCTTTCTTGCGGCCAACCCTTATCTCTCGCCCCGTTTCGGGTACGACACCGGGTTCAGCGTGTTCAAAGATTTTCTGGATTCCGACGCCGAATTACCGCCGGGTGTATCTGGCGAGGGCAAGAATCCGCACGTGGCCAGC
>JAIQFF010000239.1 GCA_020073395.1 Terriglobia bacterium | reverse complement strand
CGTCAACGAAAGCGTCGGCTGAACACTCCAGGGACCGGCAGAACGCGGGTATCCGAACGGGAGCCCGGCAATACCATTTCCATAGAGGTTGAACCCACGGAGCACGAAGAACAACGCCGTCGCGGAGATCCCAAGCGTGACCATCCATTTGCGGTGGTCAGGCCGGAGCAGCAGGCTTCCAAAAGCAAAACCCGTGGCCATCACCCCAACCCACGGAATCAGGACGTACCCGACATAGAACGAGAAATGAGCGGTGACGGGAATGCGGCCCGGAGTGTGAAGCATCATCCAGAGCCAGTAGAACTTTCCCCACGAAGCTGGATTAATGTGATCGAGCAGATTGTGGCTAGCGATCATGCCCAATCCCAGGACCGCGATCCAGCGCACCGGGAGCCTTACGATCAGGGCCATTGCCACCATGCTCCAACCTAAAATCCAGATCACTCCCGCATGCGCCCATGGGACAAAACCCCACGCGAAGTCAACAACTGTGAACTCAAGGAGCACGAGCCATAAACCACGAGTGAGGAAAAACCGGGAAACCTGTTGGATTGACTTTCCACGGCTGGTGGCGAGGAATGCGCCTGTTCCGGCGAGGAAACAGAATACGGGTGCGCAGAAATGAGTGATGACCCGGGTAAAGAACAGCGCTCCATGGGTGTGCGCCAAGTCCTCAGGAGCAAACTGCACATACGACATGAAATCCCGGGTGTGATCGAGCGCCATGATGACCATGGCGAGTCCACGCAAGACATCCACGGAAACCAACCGTGGAACTTGCGCGGAGAGAAGAGAAGCCTTCGTGCGGACGGTGGCCACCGCAGGGGAAGCGGCGGCAGTCACCATACCCCGACTCTCCAGGCACAAGTCGATATTTCATTCATAGTTTTATCTTAACGGCTGAGACGAACTCGGAGATTTGCGGGATGTAAACAAATTGTAAAAAACAATCCGAAGTTCTATTCAAGACTGGCCTGACGAAAAACCTTGGCTGGGTGGTAGAGCCTGAAGCAATCCTCAGATTGGATTGGGGCGATCCCCACTCTTGCCCTTGGCCGAAGCTGAGAACAGAGGCGCACCCCAGGTGCTGATGGCGAGCAGCGAGCCAAACAGGATAATGGCGTCGAAGCTGGAACGTCCCTCGCGGACGAAATAGACATCCTTCAAGTTGAGCCACAAGGCGAATTCATCGAGGGTCAGGGCCGCGCCCAGTCCATACAACAGCGACATCAGACTACTGGCGAGGATGGATGAGGAATCGCTGCCATTGCCCACCTCACACAGCCAGCCGTAGCCTACCAATAACAGGATCAAGATCCCGAAAACCAGGTGATGAATGTGGCGGCCTTCCATGATGACGTAGTGGAAGGGCGGAATGTGGTGCACGATGCAAAACACCATGCCCCGCACCGTGGCAAAGGTGAGAAAGAAGCTGACGGACGCGATCAACAGCCGACGCCGCGGACGATCGGCAATGCGCTCCCGCAAAAAAGCACCCAGACGAGTGCGGCGAAGGGCGAAGAGCAATGCGGCCGTCGTCGCCGCGAGAATGGGCAGGAGGACCCAATCGATGTGCAAGCGCACGGGTCATTAGACCTCGGCGGAGATGCGGACGGCAAACGAACAGGTCTGTCGCCCGGCGAAGCGTGGGGAACTTGTCCCATGCGATTGCCGGCGTACGTCGCAGTGCGCCGGGGCTGCGACATCGACCAAATCTGACGAGGGCAGGGCGGTGGGGGGAACAGGTGTCAGGTGTCAGGTGTCAGGTGTCAGGTGTCAGGTGTCAGGTGTCAGGTGTCAGGTGTCAGGTATCAGTTCTCAGTTCTCAGTCTCTTCGGCCTTGCCTGAGGCAGGATGAGCCCGGGGGAGGACCGTGGTGAAATTAGGTTCATCAAATTTCTTCGTCCAGAGCCAGTTGCCGCCTCCATGATTGATTTACAATTGGGGCGATTGCACGCACTCGTCGGAGGAATTTATGAAACTTAGCGCAGGGAAACTGGCTGGGCTCAAGAACGTTTCCAATGATCGCGGTGTTATCGCGGCGGCTGCCATGGACCAGCGCGGCTCGTTGCAGAAATCGCTGGCCAAGGAAAAGGGCGGCGATGTGACCGATGCCATGATGGAAGAATTCAAGTCGCTGGTGACCGAAGTGCTCACGCCGCACGCCAGCGCCATATTGCTGGATCCGGAGTGGGGGCTTCCAGCCTCCAAGCGGCGGGCGAAGACTGCGGGGTTGTTGCTGGCTTACGAGAAGACGGGATACGACAAGACCGGCCCCGGGCGTCTAGGCGACCTGCTTGATCTCTGGTCAGCGCGCCGCCTGAAGGAAGCGGGCGCGGACTGCGTGAAGATCCTGCTCTACTACACGCCGTTCGATCCCAAAGACGTCAACGACAAGAAGCATGCCTGGGTGGAACGGATCGGCGACGAATGCCGCGCCAACGATATTCCGTTCTTCCTTGAGTTTGTCGGCTACGAAGAAGGCGCGGACGAAAAGGGTCTGGACTACGCTAAGAAAAAGCCAAAGATTGTTGCCGCCAGCATGAAGGAGTTCAGCAAGGACCGCTATGGCGTGGATGTGCTGAAAGTAGAGGTGCCGATCAATATGAAATATGTGGACGGCACCAGGGCGTTCGGCGGACAGAAAGCCTACAGCAAGATAGAGGCGATGGGGCTTTTCCTGGAAGCGGCGACGGCCACCACCAAGCCGTTTATCTATCTTTCAGCGGGCGTGAGCAACGCCGAGTTCACCGAAGCATTGGAACTGGCGGCGGAGTCCGGGGTTAAGTTCAACGGCGTGTTGTGCGGCCGCGCCACCTGGAAGGAAGGCATCCCGGTTTATGCCAAGCAGGGTGCCGCCGCCTTCCGCGAATGGCTGGAGTCTGAAGGGGTAAAGAACATCAACAATGTGAACGACCGGTTGAAGGCCGCGACCCCGTGGTATTCGATTTACGGGGTCGAGGCGGCGTTAGTGGGCGCATAGTACTTAGCCGAGAGTCAAAAGGCGTGTCGCTTGCGGCACGCCCTTTTTTCTGAATCCATCCCTATCTTTTCGGCACCTACACCATGGTGCTTCATGGCCTCAACGCTATTCTGAATGGCAAGCCTTTGGGAGGTGTTGTGAATCTGAGCCCACCCACGGCGTTGATCACCGGCGCCTCCGGCGGCATCGGATACGAACTGGCCAAGCTCTTCGCCAAAGACCATCACAACCTGGTCCTGGTCGCCCGCAACGGGCCGAGACTGGAGCAGGTCGGGAACGAACTGGAGCGCCAGTTTGGCATCACGGTCAGGACAGCGGCCCTCGACCTGGGGGCTCCGGCTGCTCCTCAGTCGCTGTTCGAGGAGTTGCGGCGCGAACGGGTTGCGGTCCACATTCTGGTTAACAACGCCGGCTACGGCAGGTTCGGAGAATTCGCCGAGGTCGGGTTGGAAGAGAGTGTCGGCCAGATCCAGCTCAACGTCACGGCGCTCACTTGTCTCACCAAGCTTTTTCTCGGGCCCATGCTGGAGCGGGGCTCGGGCAAGATCATGAATGTAGCTTCGACCGCGGGCTTTCAGCCGGGTCCCCTGATGGCCGTGTACTACGCCACCAAGGCGTATGTGATCTCCTTCTCTGAGGCGCTGGCCAATGAATTGGCCGGCAAGGGTCTCACTGTGACCTGCCTTTGTCCGGGAGCAACCGAGACCTCATTCGCTGGCCGAGCCGGCAACGACCAGTCACGCTTGTTCAAGAAGCTTCGCCCCATGGATGCGAAGACCGTGGCTCGCGCCGGATACCAGGGTCTGCTCAAGGGCAGGACCATCGTAATTCCAGGATTCCGCAATTGGCTGGTCGTCGAATCGCTCCGGATCTCGCCCCGGAAAGTGGTGACGGCGGTTTCGCGCTGGGTGTCGGAAAAAGCGGAGTAACGACGGCCAATCTCGTGCCTTTTGGTATCGCGGAAAAGGTTGCTGCATAAAAGCTCTTACGCCCGATCTCTCGACCGTATAAAATCCTTGCTCGCGCGTCCTCAAAAACCATGAACATTTTCAGGTCTTCCCTGCTCCTGCTGTTGTCTGCATCCCTGGCAGCACAAACTGTTACTCCCCGGGCCCGCGCCATTCACCACTCCACCGTCGTCGTGGATACCCATGCCGACACCCCGCAGCGCTTTCTCTACGAGAACTTCGATATCGGCAACTCCGACCCCAAGGACATCGGTCACATCAGTCTCGACAAAGCCCGCGCCGGCAATCTGGGCGCGGAATTCTTTTCCATCTGGGCCGACCCCGAAACCACCAGCGGACATTTCGCCAAGTCCACGTTCGACATGATCGATTCGGTTTACCAGCAGGCGGCCCGCCATCCCGACCGCATGATGATGGCCTTCTCGGTAGCCGACATCGAACGCGCCCACAAACAGAGAAAGCTGGCCGCCCTCATGGGAATCGAAGGCGGCCACTCCATCGAAAACGACATCCACCTGCTGCGCGACTACTACCGCCTGGGCGTGCGCTACATGACCCTGAGCTGGTCCAACACCAATGAGTGGGCCGACTCCTCCAGCGACGTCGACGATCCCAAGATCCAGCATCACAACGGCCTTACCGATTTCGGCAAACAAGTGGTTCTCGAGATGAACCGCATGGGCATGATGGTGGACATCTCCCACGTCGCCGACAAGACATTTTTTGACGCCATCGCTACCAGCCGGGCACCGGTGATCGCGTCCCACTCTTCCGCCCGCGCTTTGACCAACCATCCCCGCAACATGACCGATGACATGCTGCGTGCCCTGGCGAAAAACGGTGGCGTAGTACAGACCAACTTCTATTCCGCCTTCATCGACGAGAATTACCGCAAGGCCGCTGAGGCCCAGAAAAAAGACGCCGAGGCTGCGGTGGACGCGCGGGTTGCGGAATTGAAAGTGGCCGGTAAACCCGTCACCTATCTGGACAAAGATCAGATCGAGCGCGAATGGGCTGCCAAAATTCCCCGCCCGGCGCTCAAGAGCTTGATCGATCACATCGACCACATGGCCAAAGTCGCCGGAGTCGATCACGTCGGCCTGGGTTCAGACTTCGACGGCGTAAGCGGCGCCATGCCCGAGGGCATCGATTCCGCCGCCGACCTGCCCAGGATCACCCAGGCCCTGCTGGATCAGGGTTACAGTGAGAAAGACATCCACAAAATTCTGGGAGGAAACCTGCTGCGCGTCTTTGGCGAAGTGGAACG
>JAIQFF010000049.1 GCA_020073395.1 Terriglobia bacterium | reverse complement strand
ATGGATTCCATTACCAACTTGCCTCCAGAATCCATCACTGCGACCGAGATCGTTGCTTGATGAACATCCAGCCCAATATACTTTTCACTGTTCACGAGGGTGCTCCTTTGTAGGTGGTCATGCGAACGATGACAACCTACTCCCATAGGGGCGCCCTTTTATAATGCGTTTATGCCATTCCCATGGAACAGGCTGTGCCTCTTCGACTAAAGTGCTTGCTATGGAACGGTCGGACGTGTTTCCTCCCAACTTCCCATCCGAATTAGTTACTACGGCCTTTGTGGCCTCTAAAGAAGCGGCATGGCGTCCCGCGCAGGCCGCTATTTCAGTCGAATGGCTCGGCGCGCACGGTTACGCCGTGCTCGGAACCGAGCTTTGGCTTCCGAAGGATGGCTCCATACAGAGCTTGCCTTACTTCCAGAACGTAGACCGCCAACGCAATGAGGCATGGGATTCGTTTGTGGCGCGGGCAGCGGCGGAGACTTTGGCGTATCTCAGAGCCTTTACCCCCAAGTTCATCGAGGAAGGCGATGTTTACGTCAACGTAACGTGGGTGAGCGAGGCGGAGTTTGGAAACCTGAAGGCTTGAGGCAATCGTAGTTGGCGTAACATTGTCATAGCACTCATTGACCCGGCCAGTCGGGCTGGTTTCGTCCCAAATGGGCGAACAAACGGCGCAAACTTGCGCTAACGCCTGTTAACATCAACTCTCCAATCCGGTGCTGGGGAAACCAGATTCGAACTGGGGTGCGTAATGAAAACGCCTGGGTTATTTGATTTAACGGGTCGGGTTGCTGTCGTGACCGGCGGCAATGGCGGAATTGGCCGTGGCATTGCTCTCGGGCTGGCCGAAGCCGGCGCTGCCGTCGCGGTGCTTGGACGTAACGCCGAAAAGAACCAGCGCGTGCTTTCTGAATTGAGAGCGATCGGCGTTCAATCGATGTCTGTGACCGTTGATGTGACCGACCGCGACGGACTGGAGCCCGCGTTTAACAGGGTCGAGAGCGAACTCGGTAGCATCGGCATCCTGGTCAACAATGCCGGTAACGTGTCGCTGAGCGGCGGTGTGTTGCAGGAAAAACCTGAAGATTGGGACAACGTCATCGAGACTCAACTCAATGCAGTTTTCCTTCTTTCGAAGCTGGCGGCCAGATCGATGGTCAAGAGCAAAAGCGGGAAGATTATTAATATTGGCAGTATGTATTCGTTCTTTGGGTCTGGACTTGTTCCCTCCTACAGCGCCGCAAAGGGGGCGATCGTCCAACTGACCAAGTCAATGGCCATTGAACTCGCTCCGCACAATATTCAGGTCAATGCGATCGCCCCCGGGTGGATTGAGACGGATATGACTGCCCCTGTACGTTCAATGCCCATGAACGACGAAATTCTTGGGCGGACTCCCGCCGGTCGATGGGGTCAACCGAAGGAAGTGGCCGGAACGGCTGTATACCTGGCATCGCGGGCTTCGGACTTCGTTACCGGTACTACGATTCGTGTCGATGGCGGTTATGCGATCCGGTGACATTTCTAGCCTAACCCAGGCCGAACTAACCGAGGGCAGCGGTCCTAGATCGTCAATTGAATCTTACTTGGCCGGGATCAGATCGAACTTGCCAGAGGTTTCGCTATAAAACAGGGCGCCTTCCTTCTTGTCCCCGCCGCTCCAGTGTTTATGCCCGCCGGGGACGCGGAGAAAGTCGCCCGGGCCTACGCGTTTTTCGCCGGCTTCGTCCTTGTAGAGATAGGCACCTTTAATGCCTACGATCCATACATCGGCGGTATGGGTGTGCCAGCCAGCATCCCATCCGGGCACGAATTTTGTGTACGTGCCAGCCGCGCCGGAATTTGGGTCTCCCCACAGCGTCGCGGAGGAAACACCTGCTCTGCCGGCATTCGGCAATTCAGTAAAACTCGCATGATTCGGATCAGCGAAGGTAACCTTGTCCCCTTGCGCCTGAAGGCGGCCAGTGGACCATGCCACGATGAGTCCCAAAGCGATTGCCAACATCCACAGTGATCGACGCATACATCCTCCTTGTCTTTCATTGATTGTTGATTGTTTAGTGAGGCGGACGCATTGTACACCTCGGCGAGAGCGAAGGATCGAGCTCCCCACCCTCAATAAAGTGTTTACGATAAATCTCTATAACACAATTTTGCGCTTTCCTCTCGCCTGTCTGGCGAACCAACGGCGCAAGCTTACGCTAACGCCTGTTTTCAGCGACAACCGAACAAACTGCTGTTCATCGTTCATATTTTTCAGAAAATACCGGCTATGCGTACGTGGAAGATGATCGCCGTAGTGAACGGCGCAGGAGTGGTAGGAATTATAATCTCACTTTTCATAGTTTCGCCCCACACTCCGCTGTGGTTGTTTGCCGTTGTGTCAGCGGTCGTGCTGGGGGCGATGAACTATGCTTGCGTTGGGGTGGGACGAACGGCCAGTGGAGAGCGCAAGAGCGGGATCAAAAGCACGGTCGTAATCGCTCTAGGTTTCATCGTGCTGCTTTTGGAACTGTTCTTTCGGTACTGGCATCAATGACGTGAGGGCCACGCCCCGACTCAGTTGGCGGAAACATTGCCCATATCACTCATGACCGGATCGTGAGTAGCCTGTTTCCGCCTCTGAAGTCCCTTTCCTCCCAACTGCACCGACGATTATCGTACCGGGGTCAGCTTCACTTCTGGCCCGCCCCGGACAAATACATTCCAGCCACATGCTCCGCAATCTTCCCCGGATCAGCCTCGGCCAGATTGGCCAGGACAACCACGGTCAGCTTGTCGTCCACATAGCGCGAAATCTGGGTCTTGAAGCCTTGCCATGCGCCCTCGTGATCGATGAGCCGATGTCCGTGAGAGTTTGTTATCTCCCAGCCGAATCCGTAGCGACCGGAATTCGGTTTACCGTCGTCGAGCTTGGCGACGGTCCACATCTGTTCCAGGCTGGAGCGTTTCAAGAGTTTTTCAGTGTAGAGCGCGGCGTCCCACTTGGCCAAATCCAGAATCGAAAAATAGAGGCTGCCATCGGCGGTGGTATTCAAGCTTGGCGAGACCCATTCCTGGTTCTTCAACTCACCCTTGAGCAGGCGATAACCAGAGGCGCGATTGGGAATGATGTCAGCTTCGCTCATGATGCGCGTTGTCTGCATTCCGAGCGGCCGGAAGATGCGCGCCTGCAGCATGTTGCCGTAAAAGTTGCCGGTCACACGGTGGATCAGGACGCCCAGCGTCAAATACCCGAGATTGCTATAGCTCCATTTCGCGCCCGGCGGGAAAGCCAGCGGAATTCCAGCCACGATCTTAAGCAGGTCGGCCTCGCTGTAGTCTTTGCGGAAATCGAAGTCTTTCGGATAGTCCGTAAATCCACCGGTGTGAGTCAGCAGATGCCGAATCGTGACCGGCTTCCAACTGGCCGGAGCTTCGGGGAAATATTTCGTAATCGAGTCGTCCAGTCCGATTTTCCCCTCCTCCACCAACATCATGATGGCGGTAGCGGTGAACTGCTTGCCGACCGAACCCGACTGGAACAAGGTCTCCGGCTTCACCGGCACCTGAAGCTCGACATTGGCGAAGCCAAATCCCTGGGCGCGGATCATTTCTCCGTTACGCGCGACCAGCAGTGCAACTCCAGGGATGTGCTGCCACGCCATCTCCGCCTTGACATACTGCGCCACCGCATCGGATTGCGGGGCTGGAGCCTGGCCCAAGGCCGCGCCCGCCGCAATCAGAACAACGGTTGTGAGTCGCAGGACAGGGTTCTTCACCGGGTTGGCCTCCACACTGCGGCAAGCATGAACCACGTTTACGACAGGAAGTGCCGGGCAGGTCTATTGAAGACTCTACTGAAAGCTGACGCCTGATAGCTCACAGCTTCTAACCTGTATAGACCAGTTCCACCACAGTGCAATCATCATTGAGCGGCGTGCCGCCACAGAAGTTGGCAACAGCAGCAAAAATATCTTCGAGGGTCGCACTCTTCGCGGCCACTGCTTCCAGGCGCGAATCCTCGAAAAAGTCGCCGCGGGCATTCTCCGCTTCGGTGACCCCGTCGGTGACCAGGATCAGGCGATCGCCGGCATGCAGGCTGACGTGGTCGCTTTCGTACGTAGCATCTGCCAGCAGGCCGACCGGCAGGTTGCCATGGGGCGGCCGGATTACCTCTTTGTTGCAAACCAGTAGCGGAGGCACGTGGCCGCAGTTGACATATTCCAGTTCCCCGTCCCGCCGGATCCGGGCGATGATCAGCGTGGCGTACTTTTCTCCGATGTGTTTATGGGTGAAGAAACGGTTGGCGGCGAGCACAATATCGATCAGCGGCATGCCGGCTGAAAGCTGGGAGTAGATCATGCCCTGAAGGGTAGAAGCCAGCAGCGCCGCAGAAACTCCCTTGCCGCTGACGTCCGCCAGCACCACCGCCAAACCTTCGTCGGTATTGACTGCGTCAAAGAAGTCGCCGCCGATTTCCTTACAAGAAAGGTTCCTGCCTTTGAGTCGCGCAAAAGGAACTTCGGGAATGGTCACCGCCATCAGCCGCTGCTGAATGGAAGCGGCGATAGACAGTTCCTGCTGGTAACGGCGCGACGCTTCTTCGGCCTGCACCAGGCGGGCGTTTTCGATCAAGGACGCCGCTTCGGTCGCGATGGCCCGCAGAATGTCGTTGCTCACGCTCGAGATGTCGCGCGAGGCAAAGCGCGAATCCACATACAGCGCGCCCATCACTTCAGCCGAACTTTCGCTGGGAACAGCAACCTGCGCGTCTCGTGTGGCCTGCACCTGCGGCTTGCGCAAGGGAATGCAGATCACAGTGCGCAGATCGTAGGCGACAATGCTGTGCCGGCCAGCCAGGTCGAGGGATTGGCTTGTATCTGTGATCACAAACTCAGAATTCGACTTCACTCCTTCATCCAGGATGGAGTGCGAAATCGTAGTGTCATCGAGCAGCGGTTCGCCTTTGGAGTTGCGTCCGGCGGCCAGACGCAGGTTGTTCTCTTCGTCCCGCATGAAGACGTAGCCGCGCTCGGCCCGGGTCAGTTTCAAAGTGGCGTCCAGCAGGGTCACCAGGATTTCATCGAGCACGCCGGTTGTATTCAGCTTGCGCGCGGCTTCGAGAAAGAGGGTCAGCTTCTCCAGATCGGTGGTGTCGGTCGAGATCTGGATTCCCGAAATCTGGCTCAGAAACTCGCGTGCGGTATTGGAACTGGCATGATGAGGATGAAAAATGACGTAAGAAACATCGCGCACGCCGAACTCAACGCGATCGTTGCGTTCGAGAGTCTTGCGCTGCACCCTCTCCCCATTCACGAAAGTGCCGTGCTTGCTGCCCTGGTCAACGACGCAGAATTGTCCGTCTTCGGAAGTGATCAAAGCGTGGTCACGGGAGACGCGAGGGTCGGCGATGACCAAGTCTTTATCAACCTTCCGGCCCACCGTGAACGGAGTGTGGTCGAGGTTGATGGTGCGCTGGTCGTTCCCCTGCACGAAAACCAGGGTGGGAAAAATTCCCGACCCTGGGGATGAAACCGGGCCCGTGATGGGTTGAAATGCCATGTGGCGCTGGCTGCCTTCGTTCGTGCTCAGAAGACCGACCCCGGCAGGCTGGAGTGCGATCCCCGGCCTTCCCGATACGAAGGAAGGCTACCTCAAGCGCTCAAGCGGCCCCACGACCCAGGGCGGTGAGCGCCTCCTGTTCACTGTCAAAAACCTCGAAAACCGTTGCCAGCTTGGTAATCTGCAGCACATCGCGCAGGCGTTGCCCCAAGCCGGTAAGCTTGATGTCGGCCCCAGCCCCACGCGCTGAAGAATAAACCCCAACCAGCGTCCCCAGACCGCCGCTGTCAATATAGGTCACGCCCGAAAGGTTCAGGACCATGCGCGGGGTCTCGGTCAGGACCTGCTTGAGGAAATCGCGCAAAGCGTTGGCCTCGTCTCCAAACATGATGCGGCCCTGGCACGAAACGATGGTCACCCCGTCCACTCGGCGTTTCTCGACTTTGAGGTTCATATCGTCCTCCGAAACGTTCTCGTGGCCGCAGCGTGGGAGAAGACTAACCTGTGATCGCGGCCCAATGCAAGGCCGACGCGGCTTGAGGCAGGGGGCGAGGCGGGACTTTCGGAGTGCAGCAAGCGCAGTCGAATACGCCTCCTCATCGAGTTGAAACAGCTTGCGGAAGAACCCTGGCGATAGGTGGTGTAATTGACTAACAGCAGTTGACCCCTAGGCTTACCATGGTTAACGGCATGATCGCGAGAAGAGTTCGGTGGATATTCGTCCCTTTGATTATTGCTCTCAATGCTGCGTTCGCGTTTGCCAGCCTGCATGCGCAGACGAATGCTTGGCAGCCGTCGCCGGGACATACGCAAGTGCCAATATGGCCTGGCAAGGCGCCGGATGCGGTGCCTATCGCGGGGCCAGAGGTCACGACGACAGTTGGTGAGGGCCCGCCGGGTGCCGTTGTGGTGGGCAAGGTCTCGCGGCCCACGATGACGGTCTATTCGCCGAAGGGGAAGAATACGGGCGCTGCGGTAGTCGTGTTTCCAGGGGGTGGCTATTGGGTTTTGTATATGGATCTTGAAGGTACGGAGGTCTGTGACTGGCTGACGTCCAAGGGAATCACATGTGTGCTGTTGAAGTATCGCGTACCAGGCGAGCACCTGTCCCCGAGGTCGGGCGCGTACCCCAAATCACCCATCGCACTAGAGGATGCGCAGCGAACAATGGGATTGGTGCGATTCCACGCTGCGGAGTGGGGAATTGATCCGCACAAGATTGGCGTGCTGGGGTTTTCGGCAGGCGGGCATCTCGTGGCAGCAGTGAGCACGCACTTCAAGCAGCGTTTGTACCAAGCTGTCGATGCGGCCGACAAAGAAAGTTGCCGCCCGGATTTCGGGGTTGCTCTTTATCCGGGACACATGCTGGAGAATACGTCGAAAGAGTTAGAGTTGAATCCGTATGTTCCGGTCACGAGTCAGACGCCGCCCATGTTTTTGCTGCAGGCTGAGGATGACCCGATCGACACAGTCAAGAACTCGCTGGTTTACTACGCGGCGCTGAAAAAAGCCGGAGTTCCAGTGGAGATGCATTTGTACGCACACGGCGGGCATGGGTTCGGACTGCGGCGCACAAAGTCTCCAATCACGGAATGGCCTCAGTTGGTGGAGACGTGGCTAGAGACGATCGGGATAATCTCGGAATAGTTGCTCCGCGACGCATCTAAAAGAGTCGACCGGTCCAATCAAGCACGACATTTGGCGATGCAATAGCTATCTCAGTTGGTGAAACATCGCCTCTCTAACAACCTCGGGGCAAGCTGCCCCGAGGGAACCCCTCCAGGGTCGAGTTAGTGTCAACGCCCTGCTTGCGACAGTCTAAAGTGCTATCGCACAAATTTGTGTGATCTAAAAGTACGAACGAGTATTTCCGGGTCCGGTTGATTGCAGGCCGCTCAAAGCCTATTTGATTTCGCGCAATCGGCCGCTGCTCACGTCATAGACGAATCCTCGCACCAAGACCTCTTTGGGAATCCATGGATGGGTATGCAGTTTCTGTAGTTGGTGACGCACGTTCTCCTCGATATTCTGAAAGGCAAAGAAGAATGCCGGCGCGATGGCTGCGGTCCCTGTGCGGTTCTGGATTCTCGTGCGTAGCTCCTGCTCGCTAGTATGCATCAGGCCGCAATCGGTGTGGTTAATGACCATGATTTCCTCGGTGTCCAGCAGGTAGTGCGATACCAGCAGCGAGCGCAAGCTATCGTCCGTCACAATGCCGCCCGCGTTACGGATGATGTGAGCGTCTCCGGTCATCAACCCTAAAGTGCGGATGGAAAGCCGCGTGTCCATGCAAGTCAGAATGGCAAGCTTGCGCGCCGGGCGCGGAGTAAGGCGACGCAACTCGTGCGTGCGCGAGTAGATTTCGTTTGCTTCCAGAATTTCGTCGATGACGCTCATGACCAGCCCAGTCTAGCAAAGTCTGAGAACGCTCGAATTCACTGCTCTATTCTTAGTTGCTGTCGTAACATCGCCATCGCACTCACAACCCCCTCAGGCCGGCGCAGCTCTGCCTGGATTGTCGGGGTCGGGGCCTCCTCCGATTGCAAGCTGGTTTGTGAAAAGGCAACAATCAGATTTTGGAAGAAGTCTTCAATCGATCGCCAGCGCACACACTGAGCAATCCCAAAACCACAAGTGGGATGCCCAGACTCGTATAGAGAGGCACGGTCCAGGCTCTTTGAACCGAGCTTGCAGGCAAGTAACGTGAAGCCAACATCAGCCCGCTGGAAGCCAGCCAAGGCCAGACGACCACCAGCAGCCCCACTCCACATGCCATGCGAGTAAGTCCGCCTCGGCTCCACAAATCTCTCCACGAGATAGCGATCAGAAATACGGCGGGCAGGAGAAGTACCTGATTGTAAGGCGCGAAGCTGGGCACGATCA
This sequence comes from Terriglobia bacterium, assembly GCA_020073395.1. Taxonomy (GTDB): domain Bacteria; phylum Acidobacteriota; class Terriglobia; order Terriglobales; family Acidobacteriaceae; genus JAIQFF01. The sequence continues at coordinate 20,580 of JAIQFF010000049.1, read as the reverse complement.
CCAGGGTTACAGCCAGGACCAGCGCCAGCATGGCGCTGAACGCGGCCGAATCGTGAGGCTCATGCCGAACCTGCCAGCCTTTGACGGCAACTGTGATCACCGCCGCTGCGGCAAGAATTTTCCCCAGCCACGGCGTGGTCAGCACGTCAAGCAGCGAACCCGCGCCTCCGGTGTATTGGCGATAGGCGGCAACGGCGTTGCGAAACTCCCTCAGCCACCCCGGCTGGACGTACTCCGACGCGGCCAGAAAAATTGCCGTGGTCAGCGCAAAACTCCAGACAAAGAGTTGACGCCGGCGCCAATCGCTCACTGCCCACAGCATCAACCAGCCCGCCACCGGCAGTGCCAGTTGAGGCTTGATGGTTGCCAGGGCCAACAGGAAACCAGCGAGCGAGAAGTGCCCGGCGACCAACGCTGCGGCGCATCCCGCAAGCAGAGCGCTCACCACCAGGGTCAACTGCTGCAGCTTGATTCCCTGCACCACGGCGTAGCTGCCAAAAGTCAGTACGATGAGGATGGCGGTCGATGCGATTGAAGGGCGCCAACGCAACACCCGCAACCACAGCAGTACACTCGCCAGCGTCAGCGTGACCAGCAGCCAGCGAAATCCGGTCTGCACCACTGGAAAAGGCAGCCCAATGGTCGGCGCCAGCAGAAAAATCACATGCAGCGGGTAAGCAAAACCCTGCTGATCTTTGGGATCGTCGATGCGCCCGGGGTCGAGCGGGCGTCCGTAATATCCGCTCTGGATCTCGCGCGTGACTTCGGGGCTGTAAGGGTCGCGATGGCGCAACAGCAATTCGCGGGTCCCCAGCCAGCGGGGATAAAGATCAGACAGATTGCCGCGGGGCCGTCCGTGGGCCGCAGCGTCTGCCTTCTGGTAGGGCACCAGCACCCGCTGCACGTAGAACCACATGCTGGCGGCAAACAGCAACGCCAGCAGCAGCCCGAGTCTGGAGTCTTTGAGCAAGCGCGTGACGGAAGCAAAAGCCGCTCCATGTTACAACTTATGCGAGCGAACTTCGGTTGCGATTGCGAATCTGCATCTCCGCGATGATCGGCGTGGCCAGTGCAGCGTTCTGCTATTTCCTGCTGCTACATTTCCATCAGGGAGCTGCCGACTTCGGCTGGGCTGTCCGCGCCGCCCGGCAAGTGCTGTCAGGTCAGAATCCTTACGACACTCCGCTGGAACAATATCCGCTGACGGCCGCATTCTTCGGAGTACCCTTCGTCTGGCTCCGTCCTGAGATGGCGGGCGCTCTCTTCTACGGCCTCAGCTCCGCACTGCTGGCGTTTGGCCTCATCCCTCACGGATATCATCGTTTGCTGGTATTTCTGGCCTATCCCTACTGGGGAGGCCTGTTGGCGGTGCAATGGTCCACGCTGATCTTCGCCAGCGCCTTCTTCCCTCTTTTTCTACCTCTCACCATGGCCAAGCCCCAGATCGGGTTGCCGGTGGCGTTTAGGAATTTGAGCCGGCGCGGCGTGCTGGCTTGCGTGGTGGTCGCGCTGCTTACCCTGGTCGCCATGCCGCGCTGGCCGGTGCTGTGGCTGGGACAGCTGAAAAACTACGAATTTTTTATTCCCCTGCTGGTTCTGCCCGGACCGGCGCTGGCGCTGGCCTTGTGGCGTTATCGCGACAAGGATGCCTGGTTTCTGGCCCTGTCTGCGATTATGCCGCAACGCTGGTTCTTCGATCCCTTCATCCTGTGGCTCATTCCCAAGTCCCGCCGCGAGATTCTCTTCACCGCCGCCCTGAGCTGGGGAGCCGGCATCTGGCGCTGGTATCATATCCCGCACAGCTTCGCGGAAGTTGGACGGTTCACCGTACTGTTCATCTACCTGCCGATGCTGGCGGTGATACTGTTCCGCCAGTTTGGGCGCGAAGAGAGTTGATCAGGCTCAACAGGCCGACAAAGAAAACCAGCAGGACGATCGCCATCAGCCGCAGCTGGTTATAGCGCAGCGTCAGGACCAGGTACAACGGGCTGCAATACAGAAGCGCAATGCACACCAGCAGGACGGTCTTCGTAGTTTGTGGAATGGGAGGACCCGAGAGCAGCATCTCGAGAACCAGAATCATGGCTAGAAACAACACGCTCAGATCGTGCACATACAGGTGATAACTCACCAGGACCGTCCCCACCAGGGTGAGAGCAAACAGCGGTTGGAGGCGTCCGGAGCCTGCCGCTGAGACTTTGCCCGCCGCATACATCATCATCAGCAGCACGATGGCTGAAAACACCGCGGTCAATCCGATTTCGATCTCGGTGTGCGCTTTAGGGACCACCCCCGAAACCAGACCACGCAAGTTCGCGATGAGTCCAGGGAGCGTATTGAAACCGTACTTCAGGTCATGCTCGGTTCTCCACAAGTAGCGCGGATAACCGAGAAGGCTGTGCCATCCAGTGATTGCCAGGCTGACGAAACCCAGGATGGCAGCGACAGACAGAAAGCCAGCGATCAACTTCTTGCGCCGCCGAAACGCCAAAACCAGCGGGACCACGAGCTGATACTTATATAAGCCCAGAGCCAACCAGGCTCCCGAGGCCAGCTCCGACCCACGCTCCAGACTCCTCCAGGTCGCGCAGTAGAGAAACAGCAGCAAGATGGAATCCTGGCCCTGAATGAGCGCACTGAAGATGGGAAAGAAAGCAAAGCAAGCGAGCAGCCAAAGATACAGAGGCGCTTGCCCCAGCCGGTTCAGAGTCTTTCGCAACAGGAATGGAATCGAGCTCAATAAAGCGAGATTTACAGTCAACCATATCGCATAAGCCGTGAGGTAGGAGAAGTGCGCCAGCGGGGCATACAGTAGCGCCTCGTACGGAAGATGGATATAGGGAAGAATCGTGCGGCGCTTCTCGATGGCTTTCGCCGAAAACGAACGTTGGATCGATTCCTGGAGGACGTCGTCATACAACTGGCTGCCATGGCCGTCCCGCAGTATCTGTCCGGCGGTATAAGAGCCGCTGAAATCCGGCAGCCCCTCCGGGATGGATCGCCGGGCCTGCCACAGCACATAGCCATGCAGAAAAATCATGGCGCTGAAATAAAGGGCAAGTTTCTTTTGAGCAGGTTTCGACAGCATGAGAGCAAGGCCCCGAATTATAGTGCGAAAGAGTAGCGCCGGCGTCCCTTCGACTTCGCTTAGGACAGGCCCGCCGGTCTGTCGCGAGAGTATCCTGCCCTCGCAGAAGTTAGTGAGCTCACACTGCGCGGTTAAAACGCCGCAAGGGCGCTACAATCGGTTCGCTCTTATCGACCGAATGACCAGTCTGCTGCAAACCCGCCGACTCTGCGTATTCATTCTCGCTCTCGGCCTGTTCACTATGGCTGCTCGCGGGATGAGCGATCCCGACGTCTGGTGGCACCTCCGCACTGGACAACTGATCCTGCAGAACCACAGCGTCTTCCATACCGATCCTTATTCGTTTACTCGCTTTGCCCACTCCTGGATAAACCACGAGTGGCTGTCGGAAGTCTTGCTGTTCGTCATCTATCGTCTGGCTGGATTCTGCGGACTCATCGTGGCTTTTGCCGCCGTCATCGCGGCCGCCCTCTTCCTGGTTTTCCTGCGCTCGCCGGGCCGCCCCTACCTGGCCGCCGTGATGACGCTTTGGGGGGCGCTGGCTTCCGCCGCCACCTGGGGAGTTCGTCCTCAGATGTTCTCTCTCCTGCTGGGCAGTATTTTTCTGTTGCTGCTCGAAGCCTCCGAACAAAGTCCCAACCTCGTGTGGTGGACTGCTCCCTTGATGCTCCTGTGGGTGAATCTGCACGCCGGATATCCCATTGGGCTTGCCTTTATCGCACTCTTTCTGGCCGGCGAAGGGTTGGAGGCGGCAATTCGTCCGGAATCGTGGCAGAAATATTTGCCTCGCCTCAAACAGCTAGCCGCCGCATTCGCGCTCTGTCTGGCGCTGGTTGGCGTGAATCCCAATGGCATCAGACTTTACTGGTACCCATTTCAGACTCTGGGTTCGGAGGCGATGCACCGTTTCATACACGAGTGGTTTTCTCCGGATTTCCACGACCCCACCTACCTGGCTCTTCTGCTCATGCTGCTGGCTCTCATCGCGGGACTGGCCGCGACTCCCCGGTGTCCCCGTCTTCGCAGTCTTCTGTTGTTACTGGTCACGATCCCGGCGGCGCTGCGTTCGGCGCGGCACATCCCGATCATGGTACTGGTCATTGTGCCGGTTCTCTCCGAACTGGCCGAGGCAGGGCTGCAGCAGTGGGGCGCAACCCGGATACTAAACGCGCCCTTGGCCGGAACCGCCCGGCGCACGCTTGCCGTCAATTTTGTGGTGCTGATTACCTTCGTCGTCTTTGCCGTGGTGCGAGTGCGAGTGGTCGTGAATCGGCAAGGAGAAACTGAAGCCACACATTTTCCCGCCGCCGCAGTGGCTTTCCTCCGGCAGGAGCATCCCCCCGCCCCGCTGATGAACCATTACAACTGGGGTGGGTATTTCATATGGAAGTTGTATCCCCAGTATCGCGTTTTCATGGACGGCCGGGCTGATGTTTATGGCGACGCGCTTATGACCGATTTCGGCTCCTGCTATTATCTGAAGAACGATTGGAGAAAATCCCTCGAGGCATGGAGGATCCGCACGGTGGTCCTTCCCCCGGACGCTCCTTTGATCACCGCCCTCCGATCGAGTCCGAAATGGAAGCAGATTTATGCCGATACCGAGGCCGTGATTCTGACCCGGAGCCAGTAGCCGCCCCACCAGGAATCAAGTTAGGTAATCCCCTGCATCAACTTTGAGCTGCAAAACCTTGCACAGTGGACATTATCATTCCGTTTGCATTTCGCAGCTTTACCCGCTCGACGTTTATCTCCGGTTGGAAGCACAAAGTGAGGTCAACCATGATCCGTTGTTTAGGCCGGTTGTGGGAGGAAGATGGCCAGGATGTCGCGGAATACGCGGTTATGCTGGCCGTGATCCTCGCCGTGGTCGTAGGCACCATTCGGATGATCGGATCAAACGCCAACAACGTCTTTTCTTCGGTGTCCAGTTCGATCCAGTAAGTCCGGAAGCAGTTTTCTTCGAAAGATGAGTCGGATCTGGGGCGAGAGAAGCCATAGCGCCCGCGGGCGCTCTCTTCCCTTCCTGACCGCTATCCCCTCTGGAAATTGCCCCTCATTTGCCCTCCTGACCCGTCAAACGGCCCTAATTCGATCTAGACGGCCAGCAGCGGGCGGGCGACGTTACCAACGGTGCAAGAAATTGTCGCTAAGCACGATGGCCGCAGGGTATTATGAACATGGGGATTCAGCACTATCGCTCTGGCCGCGCGTAAGCTATTGATTCGGAAACAACAACGAAAACCGCGTTAAAGAGCGGAGGGGGCTGTCCGAATTGCATCGGGACGGGAGTTTCTGCCTGTCCATCTGATTCAGTTGGAGGACAACATGATGAGAGCGAAGGTTATAAGTTTGTGGCGCGAAGACTCGGGCCAGGACATCGCGGAGTACGCCGTGATGCTGGCGGTGATTCTGGTGATTGTGGTGGGAACCATTCGGCTGATCGGTTCCAACGCCAACAATGTATTCTCTTCAGTCGCCAGTGCGGTCCAGTAGCGAAGGTTGCAGCGCGATAGCCCGCGCGGCCTTCGGTTGGGGTTTGCCGCGGAGCACCTGACCGTCAGCGCCGGGGATGATGCATAGACCCCGGTTCGCGAGAGCCAGACGGATCTTACTCTGTCAATCGCATCGCGCTGCGGACATCGGTCAGGTAGTTAACACCAATCGGAGAGTGGGAGTTCAGCGGTCGCAGTCAGGCGCCGCCGCGTCAACTCTGAGGAGAAGTCATGAATCGCACCCGGCTTTTGTTGATTGGCTTTGTGGCCCTTGCCCTGGGCGCAATCGTGAGTTACACCGTCTATCGCACTCTGCAGACCAAATCCGGAGGTGACGCTGCGCCCGGTGTCGAGGTAGTCGTAGCGGCCAATGATATTGCCGTGGGGGCCAAGGTCGGAGAGAACGATGTGAAGACGGTGCGCTATACCGCGGCCGATCTCCCCGCCAACGCCTTTCACTTGAAAACCTCCGTCGTGGGCCGCGGCGCAGTCCTTCCCATCGCCAAGGGAGAATTCTTTCTGCCTAACAAACTGGCGGGAGAAAATGCGGGTGCTGGAATGCCGTCCCTGATTCCGCCGGGAATGCGGGCGATCTCGGTGCGAGTGAATGAAGTCATCGGGGTTGCCGGTTTTGTGGTGCCGGGAACGCGCGTGGATGTGCTGCTCACCGGCAACCCTTCCGGCGCGCCCGAGCAACAGACCACGACCGTTCTCGAGAACGTGGCCGTGATCGCCACCGGCCAGAAGTTGGAGCGCAACACGGCCGGAGAACCGCAAGTGACGCCGGTCATTACTTTGCTGGTGTCTCCGGACGACGCCCAGAAACTCACCCTGGCCACCACCCAGGGCAAGATTCAGTTGGCGCTGCGCAACCCGCTGGACACCAAGCAGCAGGAACTGGCTTCGGTGAACACCGGGTCGTTGTACAAAGGCGTCTCCACCCCCGTGCACGTCGCCGCCCCGCCGCGGTCAACCAAGCCGATTAAACGCACCACTCCGGTTCCAGTGACCGCTTTGCCGTCAGGCTATTCGGTCGAAGTGATCAAGGGAACAAAAAAAGACGTTACCAAGTTCCAGGAATAGTCAGCACCCGAGGAAGAAGACATGTCGATCTGCTCCCGCAGGTGGGAGAAACACAGCGTGAATCCGAGCCCGAGGCTACGAGGGGCGCTGTCCGTGTTGTTACTGCTCACGGCGTCTATCGCTGTCTCTCAGCAACCGCCGGCTACCCCAGCGGCGACCGAGCCGACCCAGGCCCCCGCGGCTCCGGCCGCCGGCCCCGAGGCCAGTTCACAGGCCCCGCAAGCCGCGGCGCAAGGCGCCGCGCCCCTGCGAGTGATGGTGGGCAAGTCGCTGCTGATCAATACCACCGAGCGGCTCAAGCGGGTTTCCGTCACCGATGATGCTATCGCCGATGCCATTGTCGTCACCCCAACCCAGATCCTGGTGCATGGCCGCGCTGCGGGCGAAGTTTCGTTGCTGATCTGGGACGAACTGGAGCGCTCGCGCAGCTTCGACTTGCGCGTGGATGTGGACGTCACCGCCGCAGCCGAAGAAGAAAAGCGCGTCTTCCCCGAAGAACAGATCAACGTCTCACCCTCGCGCTCTGCCATCGTGCTTTCCGGCCATGTTTCTACCGAGGATGTTTCCAAGCGTGCCGGAATGATCGCCGAGGCTTACTCCAAGAACGTGGTCAATGTGCTGACCTTCGGTCCGGTAGGGGCACAGGAAGTGCTGCTGGAAGTGAAGTTCGCCGAAGTGGATCGCTCAGTCATCACCCAGCTGGGAATCAATTTGTTCATGCCGGGCCTGGGCAATACCATTGCGGCCAGCCAGACCGGGCAATTTGGATCGGTCCAGATCAGCAGACCGCCGGCCACGACCAGCACCAGCAATGGCGTGACCACCACCACTGCTGCTACCGCGCCCACAACCACCATCAGCGACTTCCTCAATCTCTTTGTGACTCGCACCGACATCAATATCGGCGCGGTGATCAAGGCTCTACAGCAAAAAAACCTGTTACAGATCCTGGCTGAGCCCAACTTGATCGCGGTCAACGGAAAAGAAGCCAGTTTTCTGGCCGGGGGAGAATTTCCCTTCCCCATCGTTCAGCCCGGCCAGGGCTTCACGGCAGTCACGATCTCGTTCAAGCAATTCGGCGTGGAGCTGAAATTTACCCCGGTGATCATGCCCAATGGGAACATTCATTTGAAAGTGGCACCGTCGGTCAGCGCACTGGATTTCGCCAATGCGCTTACGATTTCCGGATTCACCGTGCCCGCGCTGAGCACGCGGAAGGCAGAAACCGAGTTCGAACTGCAGGACGGGCAAAGCTTTGTGATCGCGGGATTGATCGATAACCGGGTGACCGATCTGTACAACAAGATACCCGGGTTGGGCGACATCCCGATTCTGGGAAATTTCTTTCGCAGCAAGAGCGCGCAGCGCAGCAATTCTGAACTGATGGTGCTGTGCACGGCGCATCGCATTTCGGCCAGCACGCAGACGCCTCCGCTGCCAGCCACTGCCAAGCCGTACATGGAGAAAGAGCAGTTCGATGGCCGGAAGCCGGCTGATGACAAGAAGTGAAGAGAATGACCTGGGTAATCTGCAAGCTATAGTTCAGGCACGTAGAATGTTGAAGGACAAGGATCAGTAGGGGGCCAGAAATACGATGCCCGAACTCTCTGTAGTAGTCATCGCCCAGGATAGCGAGCAGCGTGCCGTGCTGCAGGTGCTGGTGGATGGCACCAGCGTGGCGCGCGTGGTGCACACCTGCACCAGTTATCCGGTGGTGGTCACAGACCCGGTCCTTCGCCGGGTGCAGAGCGCTGCCCCTCAGGTTGTGCTGGTGGACGTGCCTACGGACAATTACACCCTGGCACTGCGGGCCATTGAACTGATCCACCAGGAAGTGCGCGATGCGGTCATTTTTGCGGTTGGCAGTATGTCCCAGCCGCAGGTCATCGTGAGTGCCATGCGTTCCGGCGCTCGCGAATTTATCGAGCGTCCCACCACCACCACCGACCTTCTCGAAGCCTTCGTCCGATTGACTGCGGCGCAACGGAAAGTTGACCGCGAAGGCCCGCGGGGAAAAGTCTTTACCGTAGTCAACGCCAAAGGCGGCAGCGGCGCGACTACCACAGCTGTGAACCTTGCCCTGGCGCTGCACTCGGCCCACGGCAATGTTGCGCTGGTGGACATTGCGCCCCTGGGACACGCTGCCCTGCACATGAACCTGAAGCCACAGTTCACGGTGGCGGACGCGATTCGCAACCTGCACCGCTTAGACAGCTCGCTACTGGAAAGCTTCATGACCCGCCACAGCGGCGGCCTGCAGTTGCTGGCCGGCGCTAATACGCCGCTGGTCGTGGAACCCGCCACGGCGGAATTCGCGCGCTTGTTCGATTTACTGGTCGGCCACTTCCGTTACGTCGTGGTCGATGCCTCTACGCGGGTGGATGCCACCACGCGCCTGGTGTGTAATCTTTCGGAAACCGTGTTACTTGTGGCTCATGCCGATGTCGCATCCCTGTGGAGCGCGAACCGGATCCAGCAGTATCTGGGCGAGACTGGAGGGCGGGAGCGAGTACGGCTGGTACTCAACCGTTTCCGCAAGATCGCCGGTTTCAGCGAATCTGATGCCGAGGCGGCGGCCGGAGCCAAGCTGCTGTGGAAGATTCCCAATCAATATTTCGCGGTGTCGGGCGCCATCGATCGCGGAGTTCCGCTCATGCAACAGGCCTATAGCGAAATGGGCCGATCTTTTGCCGGGCTGGCAGCCGCTTTGACCGAGAACGACATCGAGGTGAAACGTAAAGCGTGGTCCTTGTTTAAGACAGTGTAGGTTCAAGACAGTTTTAGGCTGAAACTATCATCCGGCTGAGTTCAGGGTCAGGTTAGAACGTATGGCGAATTTACAGACCTTCGAAAGAACCGAGTACCAACAGGTCAAGGCTGACCTCCACCGCAAGATCCTTGACCGCCTCGACCTGGAGAAACTGGGGCGCACTCCCAGCGACGCGGCGCGCGAAGAGGTCTTGCTGCTGATCCGGAACACGGTGAACAGCGAGGCCGTGCCCCTCAGCTTCGCCGAGCGCGAGCGTCTTTCTCGTGAAATTCTGGATGAGATTTTCGGACTAGGTCCCCTGGAACCACTGCTCAAAGATCCCACCATCTCCGATATTCTGGTCAACCGCTACAACAAGGTCTACGTGGAACGAGCGGGCAAACTCGAGCCCACCGGCCTGAGCTTCAAGGATGATGCCCATCTGATGCAGATCATCGACCGCATCGTCTCGCGCATCGGACGGCGCGTGGATGAGTCCTCGCCCATGGTCGATGCACGTCTGGCCGATGGCTCCCGCGTGAACGCCATCATTCCGCCTCTGGCCATCGACGGCCCCTGTCTTTCCATCCGTCGCTTTGGTCGCGATCCGATCACCGCCCGTAACATGATCGAGAACAAGAGCCTGACGGAGCCCATGCTGGAATTGTTGTCGGCCATGGTCAAAGGCCGGCTGAATTTCCTGATCTCCGGAGGCACCGGCGCCGGCAAAACCACCCTGCTGAACGTCCTCTCCAGCTACATTCCGAATTCCGACCGCATTGTCACCATCGAGGACGCGGCCGAATTGCAGTTGAAACAGGAGCACGTGGTCCGACTGGAGACCCGTCCGCCCAATATCGAAGGCAAGGGTGCGGTGCGGCAGCGGCAACTGGTCATCAACAGTCTGCGTATGCGTCCCGACCGCATTGTGGTCGGTGAGGTCCGCGGCGAAGAGGCTTTTGACATGCTGCAGGCCATGAATACCGGTCACGAGGGCTCGCTAACCACGGTGCACGCCAACACCCCGCGAGACGCCCTGGCCCGCATCGAGAACATGTGCTCCATGGCCAATCTCAACATCCCGGAACGGGCTATGCGGCACCAGATCGCAGCTGCCATTCACGCCGTGGTCCAGGTCTCGCGCCTCTCCGACGGTACCCGGAAAGTGATTACCATCGCCGAAGTGACGGGCATGGAGGGTGACGTGATCTGCATGCAGGACATCTTTGTATTCGATCGTCAGGGCATTGACGAGACCGGGAAAGTGCGCGGTGCGTTTCGTGCCAACGGCATCCGCCCCAAGTTCGCCGACCGGCTGGCCACTGCGGGCTGCCGTCTGCGTCCCGCGTTGTTCGAATCGCGCATGGAGGTCTAGTCAGATTGCCTAAGGACTCGGGCTCTGCGCGTTGTTTGGGAAGGGCACGACCTTGGTCGTGCCGACAAGTTATAAGAGAGCGCGCTTTAGCGCCTGCGGCTTCAGCCGCTGAGGTACATTCTCAGACCGTATGTTCGTAGTGATTCCCATTGCCGTGTTTGTGGTGGTCGCGCTGGCGGTCTTTGTCGGCGCTTCTCTGCTGGACGAGCGCAGCTCTAAAGCCCGTCTGCTGCGCGAACGGCTCTCCACCGTGCAGAAGGGCGCGGAACGCGAGCCCAACCAGGAACTGGCCCTGCTACGCGACGAAGTAATGAGCAAGATCCCGGCACTCGACAACCTGCTGCGCCGGTCTTCCAGCATCTCAAACTTCCAGACCCTGCTGGAGCAGGCCGACGTGAAGAGCCGCGCCGGCAACGTCGTGCTCCTGTGTCTGGTCAGCGGAGCCGGGCTCGGGCTGATCGTCCTGTTGTTCAGCGGTTTCCCACAATTTGCCTGGCTGGGCCTTCTCATCGGAGCCTTTCTGCCGTACTCTTACGCCAATTACAAAAGGACAAAGCGCTTCGAGAAATTCGAAGAGATTTTTCCCGAGGCGATCGACACCCTGGCCCGGGCGGTGCGCGCCGGTCACGCTTTCACCACGGCTCTGGAGTTAATCGCCAGCGAGATTGCCGAGCCGGTGGCCTCCGAGTTTCGCAAGCTCTACGAAGAACAGAAATTTGGTCTGCCGGTGCGCGACGCCCTGATCAATCTGACCGAACGCATGCCTCTTGTGGACGTCAAGTTTTTCGTCACTGCGGTAATGCTGCAGCGCGAGACCGGCGGTAATCTTGCGGAAATCCTCGACAACTTGTCCTATGTGATTCGGGAACGCTTCAAGATCATGCGGCAGGTGCGGGTCCACACCGCCCAGGGGCGGATGACCATGATGCTGCTGATGGGATTGCCGCCCATCATTGTGATCACGATGCAGGCCATGAACCCCAGTTTTATCCGGCCGCTGTTTGACGATCCCATCGGGCACTTGCTGATTGTGGTCGGCATTACCTTGCAGACGATTGGCTATTTCGTGATCCGGAAGATCATTCAGATTCAGGTCTAAAGCATGGCTCTGGCACTGGCAATCTTATTGTTTCTGACCATCGCCCTGGTCGTGTTTTCCTTCGGGGCCGCGGCCTACGCGCCTTTTTCGGTGCTGGGTTCGCGCCTGCGCGCCTTGGGCTGGCAGAAGACCCAACCCCAGGAGAAGCCGGCATTCAAGGAACGCCTGGAACAGGCGCTCGATCCCCTCAGCAAAGCCCTTCCGCTGTCTCCAAGTGAAGTTTCGAGAACGCGAAAGTGGCTGATTCAGGCCGGTTATCGCGAGCCCCGCCACTTGACGATCTATGTGGGCGCGCGGGTGTTGATGGCCCTGGTCGGCATGCTGGGCGTGGTCGCAGTCAAGGGCAACTTCGATCTGCTGCTGATGATTGGAGTGGGGGGCTTTGGCTTTTTCATCCCCCGCTTTGTGCTCAAGCGCATGATCCGCAACCGGCAGCGGCGCATTACCCTGGGATTGCCGGACGCTCTGGACCTCACCGTCATTTGCGTCGAGGTCGGCCTGGCGCTGGACCAGGCACTGATGCGGGTCGGCGAAGATTTGCGGCATGCCCATCCCGACCTGAGCGATGAGTTTCATCTGATTAATCTCGAAATGCGGGCGGGCAAGCCGCGCGCCGAGGCACTGCGAAATTTGGTCGATCGCACCGGCGTGGACGATGTGCGCGCCCTGGTCGCCACCCTGGTACAGACGGACCGCTTCGGGACCAGCGTCAGCCAGGCGCTTCGTATTCACTCTGATTCGCTGCGCACCGAGCGCCGTCAACGGGCCGAGGAACAGGCCGCAAAAACCACCATCAAGATGATCATTCCCCTGGTCTTGTTCGTCCTTCCCTCCATCATCTTCGTGACGCTGGGTCCGGCCATTATCCAGCTGTTTCGTATCCTGGCGCCAGGGGCACACTGAAATGCCCTTGCTGCAAGGTCAAGCCCAGGAGTTGTGATGCCGGTACAGGGTCCCACGGGATACGCTCTCAATCGAACGCGCCAGACTTACCTGGCCCGGCAACTGCGCATCGCGGAGACCCACTGGTCCCGCTTCTGCGGATTGATGTGCACCGATGTCGACAGCTTCCCCGCTGGACAAGGCTTGTGGATCGTTCCTTCACGCGGTGTGCACACTTTCGCCATGCGCTTTCCCATTGACGTGGTTTACCTGGATGGCGACAAAGTGGTCGTTCACCTGGAAGAGAATCTGAAACCGTGGCGCCTGGCTCCGGTACGGCTGAAGGCAGTATCCGTGCTGGAGCTGCCGGGCAGCACTTTGAGTTCTACCCAAACCGCTGTTGGGGATGAGATCGAGATCGCTTTGGGACAGGCAGGCCAAGAGTGAACGACGTACCCACCTTCCTCATCGAATGGCCCTCGCCCTGGGACGAGTTCCTGACCGCCATCGGGCCGGCGATGGGAAAGTCGCCCAGGCGCCTGGCCGGCGAGGCCCAGGTTGGCCTGTTTCCCTGGTGGGGGATTCTCCTGTCCTGGGCGGTTGAGCTGTTTCTGCTGGTTGCCGTTATCGTAGTACCGGCGAAACTGGCCAGCATGCGGCCCTACGAGCCGCTGCCCAAACCCAAATACGACATCATCTACTACTCCGGCAACGAGCTGCCGCGGACGGAAGATGTTGGCGGAGCGGAGGCGGGCCGCTCCGGCCGTTCTGGCGGTCGCGAGGCGCACCATCCCACGCAAACCATTCGGGTGGCGCGCGGAAGCACGTTGCGGGAAACCGTGGCGGACGCGCCCAAGCTCGATCTGCCTAAGTCCAATTCCGCTGTAGCCAACCTACTGGCGTTGAAGGCGCTGCCCGGCCCCGCTCCGGCGGAAGGCATGCGCTCTTCTGTGCGGGCCCCTGTGTTGCCCCAGATGGCGGTCGCGCCGGCTCCCCAGGTACCCGACCAGCTGCGAGCCGCGCCCCAACTGAACGTCGGAGCCGTCCCGCCCAGCGCGGCTGTGCCGCAGCGCGAGGTTTCCACGCTTCGTCTGCCCGGGTCGAATGCGGTGCAAGTGGTTCCACCGCCGGTCTCTGCCCCCGAGCAGATGACGAACCTGAATCCACGGCTCACCATGCCGACACCGAGTGGGGTCGCGCCGCCGCCGACCATGACTCGGGAGGTGGCGACGATGGGGCCTGGCTTCGGGCCCGGTGAACTGCAGAAGCAAGTCGTTCCCCCGCCGGTGCAGGTCGGCAACGCCTCGCCCGAACCCCGCAATATCAGCGGCCTGGGCAACACTTCGGTTGTGCCTCCGACGGTCCAATTAGGTGCCGGTGCGGCGCAGCGCTCCATGGCCGGTGGCTTGGGCACGGGCACAGCTACGGCCATCGTCCCGCCACCTCCGTCGGTTTCTGGCGGAGGCTCGCTCACCGGACAGGGCAGAGGAAATCGCGGTGCAGGACTGGGCGGACCTCTGGACTCCGGTCTGGCCGCAGCACCTCCCGGCAGCAATGGCGGCGGTAGCACCTCGGGTGTGGTGGTCTCCAGCCAGCCCGGATCCAAGGTTGGTCTGCCCGGCAGTGGGGGCAGTGGTGCCCTGGCTATGTCTCCCTCTGGGAGTGACAAAGCTGGTCTGGGCGGATCGGGCGGCGGTGCTGGCCTCGGACGCGGCGATGGACCGGGCAGCGGCTTCTCTGGCCCCGGCGCGGGCGCCGGCAAAGAAGGTACCGGCCCCGGATCGGACCCCATGGCGCGCGGTGGAATCTCACCCTATCCCGGATCCGGCGGCGCGGGCACGGGAACCGGCGGTACTCCGGCCATGCCTGGAGTCTCGGTAAAAGGTGGCAGCAGCAACGTCGTGACCTTGCCCAGCTTCGGTTCGGGCAGTAAGGTGGCGGCGAGCCCGGGACGTTCGAACACCAGTCCCGAAAATCGCGGGCCAGATATCACTGTGGTAGCAACTTCACGTTCCGGGGGCGCATTCAATTTCTACGGGACCCTTAAGGGCGACAAGGTTTACACCATCTACATCGAGACCACGCTGGGCACAGCGGTAATGCAGTTTGCGGACCCTGCTTCCGCGGTACATGGTTACGCCGAAGACCTGACTGCTCCCCAAGCCATGCGCTCTGACCTGCCCACAGGCCTACCCAAGGCGCGTCTGGTGATCGCCTGCGTCATCGACCGCTCCGGATTGCTGCGCCGACCTCACGTGCTCGAACCCGCTACCGCGGTCATGACCAGCAAAGTCCTGACCGCGCTCAACAGTTGGAAGTTTCGTCCCGTCCTGCGCGGAAACGAACCGATTGAGGTCAACGCTATCCTCGGATTCAATATCGATACCAACGACCAATACTAGGAAACAGCTTCGAGCTGCTGGCTTCTCGCTACTAGCTTCTGGCTGCCCGGCACCTGGCTCTTCGACCAGGATTGGCTAGGAGCCAGGAGCCAGAAGCTGTTTTCGTTCCAGCAACACTGCGGTTCCATCCCGATACACGACATTCCACTGCGCGGTTTCTTCCAGCATGTTGGCCAGCGATGACCCGGTGGGCAGCAGCGCCCAGTTGACATGCTTTTCGTTCAGAAACTTGTCCCACTCGGGGGTCAGCCGAATGGTCTTCAGGTAATCCCGCAGAAAATCTTCCCCGTAGAAATCGTGGCGGTCGTCAACGAAGACTTTGTATTGTGGGTAAAGGCGGTAGATCAGGTATCCGCCCCAGGAGTCTGGTGCTAAAATCGGTTCGCGCAGGCCGCGCTGGACAATCGCTTCAGCGGCCTGCACGGGCAGGTGTTCGGGATCGAAATGCGCGTTTATCCATTGAGTCGATCCCAGCTTGCCCTGATGCGCACACACCATCAGTCCGAGGAACACCGCGGCGACCGGCCAGACATGGCCGCGGAAGCCCAGTTCAACCTGCCCCACGCGCCCGGTGAATGCCCGCCATCGGGATAGGAAGGCTCGCAGGCGCAAGGAGAGATTCGGATTGTCGCGGGCTTCGGTGAGCCCTTGCGTCCACAGCGGCGCGACAATCAGGGTGAGCAGCAGCGACGAAACTGGGAGACTGCGCGCAGCGTACAAACCGCTGTAGGTCGCCAAAAGCAGGACGAACACGCGCGAAAGCGACGGCTTGCTGCGGGCCACGGCCAAAGCCGCAATCGTGATCAGCAGGATCGCCACAAAGCATTGCTGGGCCACGCCGTGAAAATTGGGTGAGAGAAATTCGTCGATGTGGTTCATCAGCCAGCGGCTGGTAAGGTACCGGTAAATATGCAAGTGGAGCTCATAGCCGTACGGGTTGATGAGACTGGCCGCCAGCGAAACCACGGTCACCGTTCCCAACGTTCGCAGCCGCTGTGCCAGCCTGCGCCGCTCTTCTCCCCTCGGGCACCGGTAGTACCGGACGGCAGCGCTCAGCAGATACAGACCGAGCAGCGCAAAGCCCAGCACAAAGCCTCCGTGCACATTCACCCAGAGCAGCATCAGCGCGGGCAGATACCACAAGCGCCGGCGGCTCTCTGCACCGTCTCCGCTCTCCGAGCTGTCTAACAGCTGGAACCAGATCACGGTAAACAACCAGCTCAGCACATGGGGCCGGGCAAATAGATGAATCATCGAGACCCCCAGAGACAGAGCGAGCAGGAGCGCCGCGACCGGCAGGTCCGCGCCGCGCTGCAAGCACAGACGCAGAGTGAGAGCAAAAGTCAGGGCAATGATTACTGCATTGAAAAAGACCACCCCGTTCAGTCCCATCCAATGGTGGATGGCCGCAATCTTCGCATCGTAGAGCCATTCCCAGGCATACCAGGTGTGCCCGGCCATGGTGACGGAGAACGGATCGGTGCGCGTGATCGAGTGGGTGCGCAGCATCTGTTCGCCATTGCGGATGTGCCACCCAATGCTGGCATCCCCCAGCAGCCGCGGCGCCAGCGCTCCACTGCTCATCGCAAACAGCAAAATGACAAAGATCAGATCGGTGACGGAAGGAGCAAGAAATCGAAACCACGCCGGCGGTAGGACTCTATCGGAAGCTGTGTCGATCTCAGCGGTGTTCGAATCCAAGATGTGTTCGCACCCAACCCGACATGTTACCCGATAGTGCGAAATCGATGGGTGCGAAGTGTGGAACGGCAATTAGCAATTAGCCAACCCGCTTTCGCTGTTTAACCCAAGCACCGGAAACGTAAACCAGCACTTTGCACTTGGCAGTCGGCTGGAATGTAATCACGGGTTTGACTAATGCCAATTGCTGCACTACTTGCCCGACTTTCCCACGAGCACCGGTTCCCTTTCGAATTCACTTTCCGGAAGCGTTTTGACCTTCTTCCGGGAGCGGAGCCAGCTCTGGAAGGAATCCATGTAGATGTAATAGACGGGGGTAATGTACAGAGTCAGCAGTTGAGAGAATACCAGCCCACCCACGACCGCCAGCCCCAGCGGGCGGCGGGATTCCGCGCCGGCGCCTAAGCCCAGCGCAATCGGCAACGTGCCCATGAGAGCGGCCATCGTGGTCATCATGATGGGACGGAAGCGCAGCAAGGCGCCCTGATGAATCGCCTCCTGCGGCTCGGCATGGCTTTCGCGCTGCCGCTCCAGAGCCACATCGATCATCATGATGGCATTTTTCTTCACAATCCCGACCAGCATGATCACGCCCACAAAGCCGTAGAGGTTGAGCTCAAGGTGAAAGAGCATGAGCGTGATCAGAGCGCCAAAACCAGCCGAGGGCAGCCCGGAAAGAATCGTCAGAGGGTGAATGAAGCTCTCATACAAGATGCCCAGTACCAGGTAAATTACCAGTATGGCCATCAACAGCAGCAAGCCTAAGCCGCTGATGGACGATTCAAAGGCTTGCGCCGTGCCCTGAAAGCTGGTGCTGACAGTTGCCGGCAGCATTTCTCGCGCTGCCTTGCCCACCGCGTTGACGGCGTCGCCCAGCGAAACCCCCGGACGCAGGTTGAAGGAGATTGTTACCGCTGGCAGCTGTCCCAGGTGATTGATGGTGAGCGGCCCCAGCGATCGTGTCAGCCGGGCTACAGCGTTTAACGGCACAAGTTGCCCGGTCGAAGAGCGCACATACAGCATCGAGAGCGCGGAGGGATCGAGTTGGTATTGGTTCTCCAACTCGGCGATCACGCGATAGGCGTTGTTGGGCGCGTAGATGGTAGAAATCTGGCGCTGGCCGTAGGCCGTGTAAAGCGCATCTTCCACCTGGTTGGCGGTGATCCCTAGAGCCGACGCCTTGTCTCGATCGATATCCACATTCACCTGCGGATTGGTGATCTGCAAATCGCTGGTGACGTCCTGCATGAGTTTTTGCAACTGCGGATCGCTGCGCAGTTTCGCTTCCAGCTTGGGAGCGGCCTGGTAGAGTTCGTTTGTGTCGGGCGCCTGTAGGGTGAACTGGTACTGGCTCTTGGTCAGCTGCCCGCCGATACGGATGGTCGGCAGCAATTGCGGAAAGGCGTTAATACCGGGAACGGCGGCCAGCTTTCCTCGCAGGTCCTGAATGAGCTCCTGCGCCGGTTTGCGCTGTTTCCGGGGCGTCAAGCGGACAAAGAGACGCCCCGCGTTGCCTCCCGCAGCCGTGGACATGAAGGAGTCAACGTAAGGCTGTGCCATCACCACCCTGTTCAAGGCCCGCTGGTGCTCGACCATGTTGTCGAACGAAATGCCCTGCGGACCTTCGGTGAAGATGAAAATCTGTCCCTGGTCCTCATCCGGCAAGAAGCCTTTGGGAATGGCCACGAACAGATAGGCCGTCCCCGCCATTACTGCCACGGAAACCGCCATAGTGGCAAGTTTGTGCCGGAGCGTTACCCGCAGAGTGCGATCGTAAAGTCGTAACAGCCCTTCGAAGAAGCTCTCAAAGAGTTTCCACAGCCGGCCGTGTTGTGTTTCTTTCGAAGCCCGCAGGAAACGGCTGCACAGCATGGGCGTGAGGCTGAGCGAGACCACGCCGGAGACCAGAATCGCCACGCTGATGGTCACCGCAAATTCGTGCAGCAGCCGTCCCAGAATGCCGCTCATGAAAAGCACGGGAATGAACACCGCCGCCAGCGACAGCGTCATGGAAACGATGGTGAAGCCGATCTCGCGCGCCCCGCGAAAAGCCGCCTCCATCGGACGCTCGCCCATCTCCATATGGCGCACGATGTTTTCCAGCATCACGATGGCGTCATCGACCACGAAGCCGACGGAAAGGGTCAGCGCCATCAGCGACAGATTGTCCAGCGAATAACCCAGCAGATACATGATCGCGAATGTACCCACGATGGACATGGGCAGCGCCATGCTGGGAATGGCCGTGGCCGAAAGATTGCGCAGAAACAGGAAGATGACCAGAATGACTAGCACCAAAGCCAGGAACAGCGTGAACTTCACATCGTTCACCGAAGACCGGATGGAAACCGAGCGGTCGTAGAGCGTGTCCACGTTGACCGAGGGCGGCATGACCGCGCGGAAGCTGGGCATCAACTGGCTGATGGAATCCACCACTTCAACCGTATTGGTCCCGGGTTGGCGTTGAATAGCCAGAATGATGCCGCGCCTCAGGCCCTTGTCGTCGTAGTACCAGCTCGCGGTCTTGTCGTTTTCGACTCCGTCCACGACTTGACCAAGGTCCCGAAGCCGCACTGGAGCACCATTGCGGTAGGCCACGACGAGTGGTCCATAATCCGCGGCCTTGTTGAGCTGACCATTCACCTGGACGGTAAATGCCTGGTGCGTCCCGTACAGAATGCCGGTGGGCAAGTTGACGTTGCCGTTTTGAATCGCGTTGGAGACTTCATCAATGCCGATCTGACGGCTGGCCAGAGCTTTGGGATCAAGCTTGGCGTGCACCGCATACTTCTGCGCCCCGTAGACGCTTACCTGGGCCACCCCGCTCACCATGGAGATACGCTGTGCCATCAGCGTTTCCGCATATTCATCCACGTCCGACAGGCGCAGCGTCGGCGAGTTTAAACTCAGGTACAGAATCGGCTGGTCGGCAGGATTGACCTTCTGATAAGAAGGCGGGCTGGGCAAATTCTGCGGCAGATCGCGGGCCGCCTTCGCAATCATGGACTGCACGTCCTGTGCCGCAGCATCCAGATTGCGGCTCAGATTGAATTGCAGCGTGATCTGGGTGGATCCCTGAGTGCTCGACGAAGTCATCGAGTCCACTCCGGCGATGGTGGAGAATTGCTTTTCCAGCGGCATGGCCACAGCGGAGGCCATGGTATCCGGTGTCGCACCCGGCAGGCTGGCTGAAACCAGGATGGTGGGGAAATCAACGTTGGGCAGATCGCTCACCGGAAGCAGGCGATAACCCATGATGCCGAACATGAGAATGCCCAGCATCACCAGGGTGGTCATGACCGGACGGCGAATAAAGATTTCGGCGACGTTCATGATGTCTATCCCCCGGCCCGGGGAGGACTCGGAGCCGGTGCCGCAACTTCCTTAAGTTCCACTTTCGTTACCCCGGGTACCAGGCGAAGCTGTCCATCAGTGACAACCTGCTCGCCGGGTGCGAGTCCTTTCGATATGACTGCCTGCCCGTCGGTACTGCGATCCAGAACTACCGGGCGGGCCTCGACCGTCATGTCCGGCTTGATGACAAAAACGAACTGACCTTGCTGACCGTTCTGCAGGGCCTGCGAGGGTACCACAATGGCGTCAGGCTGTTGCGCCAGGGTCAGGACCACGTCCACAAACTGGCCCGGCCAGAGCCGCCGGTCAGCGTTCGGAAACTCGCCTTTCAGCTTGATGGTGCCAGTGGCCT
>JAIQFF010000238.1 GCA_020073395.1 Terriglobia bacterium | reverse complement strand
TCGGTCGGTCACGTTGGCTTCGATGCCTGCGGCAATCAACCCCATGATTTGTTCTTGGA
This sequence comes from Terriglobia bacterium, assembly GCA_020073395.1. Lineage (GTDB taxonomy): Bacteria > Acidobacteriota > Terriglobia > Terriglobales > Acidobacteriaceae > JAIQFF01. Next base: position 5,196 of record JAIQFF010000238.1, on the reverse strand, counting down.
GCAGTTGCCGGTAACCTGCGTGATCTTCGTTCCAGATCACCAGGTCCACCGCCAGCCCTTTCAAGTGCCAGTACGCGTGAGCCTGCACGAGTTGGCGCACCAGGTCGATGTTTGCCGGATCTGCGATCTGCACCAGCACGATCGGCACATCGCCGGAAATGGAATAGCCCCAAAGGCCGGATTGCCCGCGGCGGTTCTTGATGAGAACGCTCGCGTCGGCGCGCAGAGAGGAATTTGCATAGATGACGTTGCCGGCAAGGTGTCCATAGAGTTGCGCATCGGCCTCCGTGGCATTGAGCTGTTGCAGTACCACCTGTCCGTGTGTCCACGCCAGGTCGAAGGCGCGATCCGCGAGGCGCCGATCCTGGTATTTTCCGACAAGGCTTAAAGCGGCGTCGCGGGTTTCGCAGGCGCCGGAGACGATATCGATCGTCGCCGATTCTTCCGGATCGAGCGTGATCCGATGCCGGATCGCGACAATCGGATCGAGCACGGAGCCCTGGCTGCCCGAGAGCGCCGCGGTTCTTCTCATCGCTTGCGGATCAGCGACCGTGTTTCCGCGGCCGATGAACCGCATCCGGTCGGTCTCGCAGGAAACTTCCCCGGTATTCGCCCCACGCACGACCATGAGGTGAAACATCCAGGGCACCGGCTCATTGAGGGAGCGGGGCCGGCGGGTGCAGAGGATCGCCTGGCGTTGGGGGAGGATCTCCGTCTGGACGAAGAGGTTGCCGAACGCCGGATGCAACGCGTCTGCGGCAGGTGATGCAAGAACGACTTCCGCGTAGCTTGTGACCTCAATTTCTCTGCGTGTTCTGCCGCGGTTGGTGATCGTGATCCTCCGCAGCTCAATATCATCCTCGGGAGAGACAGCGATCTCGGTATGGGTTTCGATGTCATGGTCGCGGCGGCGGAATTCCGCTCGTGCGCCCGAGAAGATCGCTTGGTAGGTGTCCGGCCGTTTGAGCGTTGGCTGATAGGCGGTCGACCAAAACTCCCCGCTCGCTGCGTCGCGAAGGTAGCAGAACGTCCCCCAATTGTCGCAGGTGCTGTCCTCGCGCCAGCGTGTCACCGCGACGTCCTTCCAGCGGCTGTAGCCGCCGCCCGCGTTCGTGACCATTACGTGGTATCTACCGTTCGACAGAAGCTGCACCTCCGGTATCAGTGTGTCGGGGCTGTTGAAAACGCGTACCGGCATCTCCGCCCCACTGGAAGTCGCGCGAACGTCAGCGAGCTCGGGGGTCTCCAGATAGAAGGCCGTCGCCCTTGGGATCCGCTCCTGGAGGAGGAGCATAGTAGCCTGGAACAAGGGGTCCGACTCGAATCTTTTCTGCATCGGACGGTCCAAAAGCAGGTGGGCCAGCGAGAGGAGGCTCATGCCCTGGTGGTGCGTCATGAAGGACCGGACCACCGCTCTCTCTTGACTGCGTCGTTGACGTGAAGGAGTATAGTCGACCGCTTCATAAAAACCATACCGGGCCTCAAAGCCTTCAGCGCTGAGTCGCTGCAGGTTCAGACACGCCTCCTCAGGCGCCACCATCAACGCAAGCGCAGAGGCGTAGGGCGCAATGACCAGGTCATCGGCAAGACCGCGTTTGAGCCCCAGGCCGGGCACGCCAAATGCGCGGTATTGGTAGTTGAGATGAACGTCGACCGAGTTGTAGCCTGATTCCGACATGCCCCACGGTACGCCGCGCTGCCTCCCGTACTCGATTTGTCTCTTCACCGCCGCCGCATAGGTCTGGTCGAGCAACGTGTGTTCGTACGTCGGCATCACCAAAAGCGGCATAAGGTATTCGAACATCGAACCGCTCCATGAAAGGAGAACCGCCTCGCCACCTGAGGTAGTGAGCAGGCGTCCCAGGCTGAACCAGCTCTCTTGCGGCAGTTGTCCCTGCGCAATTCCTACGAAACAGCAGAGCCTCGCTTCCGAAGCCAGCAGATCGTAATAACTTGAGTCCCTCCGGCGCTCACTGACATTGTACCCGATAGCCAGCAAATGGCGTGATCTGTCATACAGGAAATCATATTCTATACGGCTGAGTTCACTTATTTGCTGCGCAAGGCGTTCGATGCCCGCAATTCTCGATAGGGCGCGCTGGTTGCCAATTCCTGCCAGTTCACGCAGAGTCGAGATCTTATCGCTGTCGCTTGCTGTCGACGCATCGAAAAGCATCAGGTCATCGAGAGCGGCCCGGCATTGACCGGCAAAGGCGCGTGCCCACCACGCGGCTTCGTTATCCTGAGCCGCACCGAGGGCATCGAGACTAACGACCACTTCAGCGGCGGATGCAGCCAGTTGACCAAGACGGAGCAGCGCAGCGGCGAGCGTAGTTGGAAGGGAATTATGTAAGAGATCAAGGTCCTTTCGGAGTTGAGCCAGTCGGACATGGGCGCCTCCTTCTGAAGCCATTGCGTCCGCAGCATCCAGGAGAATCATTACGGTATCGGTGAGACCGTCAAATAATCTCGGATTCAGGATCTTTTGGTCGGGAAGCGCGAGCAGACCGGGCCGCAATGTCAGCAGGTGAGTAACGAGGTTCCCGCTGTCCACCGCCGAAATGTACATAGGGAGCAGCGGTTTCAGAGACAGCGTATCATACCAGTTGTAGAAGTGGCCCCGATGCCGTTCCATGGCTTGCATCGTGCGCAGCGCATTCTCCGTGCGCTCTATGAGTTGTCCGGCTGAACTGTAACCGAAATCATATGCGGACAAATTTGCGAGCAGCGCAAGTCCCATGTTGGTCGGCGACGTCCGATGTGCAACGGTAGCAACGCGATACTCCTGATAGTTATCAGGCGGCAGCCAATGATCTTCCGGGCCAACGAAGGTCTCGAAGAATGCCCAGGTCTTTCGGGAAAGCTTCCGGAGAAAGAGGGTCTGGTCGACCGAAAGCCGGGACGATGGGACGGCGAGCGGCCGGCTGATCCACCAGGCGACCGCAGGAGAGGCAAACCAGAGGGCCAGTATGGGCCCAGCCACGGCCAGCGCGACAGGCCTCGAAAGCGCCAGGGAGACCGCCGCTGCAACAGCGATCGCCGGAGCGATCCACATCGACCGGTAAGAGGCGACGAGGTCCGCGCGGTGATCGCGGTCCGTATCGCCCGACGGGCTCCATTCCAGAAGTCGTTTGTGCGTGATCAGCATACGCCACTCGGTGCGCAAAATAGCATCCAGACTGAAAAAAGCCTCGTAGGGCAGACATGCGAGCGTAAATACGGCCTGGGCGAAGCGCCTGCGCGCAGAGCGTACCGAGGCGGCGAGGTGCTGCCTCAGCAGCACCTCGTCCGGCTTCCGGAACAGTTCCAGAACCGATGCAACCAACGGTGGAATCAGGAGGATTCCGATCACCGCCATGGTCCATAACCAGAGCGGCGACATGACCATCCAGCTCAGCAGCAACATCAGTGTCAATGCTGAAGGCACGAGACTGCGGCGAAGATTGTCGAAGATCTTCCATTGGGACAGTACGGAGAGCGGATTCCTCTGACGGAACTTGGCGGGTCCGGGAACGCGCGACGCCAACCACGACGCAATCTGCCAATCACCGCGAATCCAGCGGTGCTGGCGGCTCACGTCCGCGCTGTAGCGGGAAGGATATTCCTCGTACACCATTACATCGCTCAGCAGTCCGGCCCGGGCGTAACACCCTTCGATAAGATCGTGGCTCAGAATCCGGTTCTCGGGGAAACGTTCGTTCAGCGCCCGTTCGAACACATCCACGTCATAGATCCCCTTGCCGATGAAGGAGCCTTCGCCGAACACGTCCTGGTAGACGTCGGAGACGGCGCGCGTATACGGATCGATGCCCGGCTCACTCCCGAACAGTCGCGCGTACCTCGACAGGTTCGTGCCCGGCAGACTCACGGCCACGCGGGGCTGAAGAATTCCATATCCCTCGGAGACACGCTGCCTCTTTTTGTCGTACCACGCACGATTCAACGGGTGCGCCATGGTTCCCACGAACTGCCGCGCCGAGTCGCGCGGGAGTTGCGTATCCGTGTCAAGGGTGATCACGTACTTTACGTTCGACAACGCCGCGGTATTGCCGACGACGAGGGAGAAGCAGTCCCCTGAGACGCCGACGCTGCCGCGGCGCAGAAGGGAATTCAATTCCGCAAGTTTCCCCCGCTTGCGCTCGTGACCCATCCAGCGGCCCTCCCTGGGATTCCATCGGCGCGGGCGGTGAAAAAGGAAAAACGTATCGCTGTTTGCATTCCCGTACTTTTCATTCAGCTCTTCGATTCTCTGCCTGGCGAGCAGCAACAGAGGTTCGTCCTCCGGCAGTGTCTCCTCTGCCGCATCCTGAAAATCAGTCAGCAGGCCAAAATACAGGTTGTTGTCACGATTTGCCAGGAACCTGACCTCCAGCGCCTCGACCAGATCCTCGATGTAGGGAGCGTTCGTGAGGAACGTTGGGACCACCACCAGGGCGCGCGATTCCTCCGGAATTCCTTCGGAGAAATCCATGCGCGGCAACGGATGCGGCGTCACCAGCAATGTGGCCAACCAGTTCACCACACCGATTGCCAGCTGACTCGCACTCAGCAATGAGAGGATGCCCGTTAACACAAGGAGCCAGGATTGCAAACCATCAGCGTTCGCCTTCGCCTGCAAGACGCTGGTGAAAATCGCCGTGATCAGCATGATCGTGCCCAGATAGAAGAACAAGGGAAAACGGCTACCCGCCTTTTGAAGGAACTCGGTGACAGATAACCGGACCCCTGCCAGGTGTTCAAGCTGCGCCAGTCCCTTGTCGATCAGGTAAAAGCCTACATGAGCCGTGCGATCGAATCCGCCTTGAGACTCGTCTTCATGGGCCGCGCTCTCGCGCGCAAGCCCGATCGCTTTGACTGCCACCTCTCTTTCAGACAGCCGGCCGCTCTTCGCCATTTTCTCCACCACGTGACGGTAACGGTCACGAGTAGCAAAATCCATCTTGCCGTATGTTCCGCGAGGGTCCTCACGCAGGGTCTGCTCGACAACGCTCATCCTCTCTACGAACTCACGCCAGTCCATCGCCCCCAGAAATCGGAGGCTGCCGATGCTGTTGCTGATGGAAACCTGGTCGGCGGCCTGTTGCTGGCTCTCCGACCGTACCAACTGATCGATCGTCAGGTTGCACTCGGAGAGGTGCTGCTCGATCCAGGTGAGCGGCATTGCCAGGGCAGGGCCCTGTCCCTGAAGCCGGCGGG
>JAIQFF010000048.1 GCA_020073395.1 Terriglobia bacterium | reverse complement strand
CCACGTCTGTGCCACACAAGCCTCGCATCCACTGAGTCTGCTAAGCCACGCCAAGCAGGACCCTCGCACGGCGCGGGGGAAAATTGGATACAACTGAAGGGCCCGGCCGACCGACCTTTATACTAATAGCCCGGCTAATGAGTCTAATGGCGTACCAGCTATAGAGGTGGCCTCCACGGCCTTGCAGACCGAACTCGGGATACTCGTCGGGAAACACCTGCGGCTCGGAAGTCCAGAGCCAGTGCGTGGTTTTCAGCCGGTGCATGGTGTCGGCTGTGCCCAGTTCGCCCGACTGCACGACGAAGGCGCTCAGCCCCGCCGTAACACACAATAAGAAAAGAGGATCGCGAAGCCAGCGGCCCAGGCGTGAGGTAATGTTGTGTTCCACGTCTCCGGTCCAATTGCGGTGAGGACCTTAACCGAAGTAACTGATGTCATAACGACGTCGGCCTCACCACGGACCGAGTAGACTTTGCGGTATCCAACCAAAAAGGCTCGGAACGAAGGAGGCCGAGATGAAGATTGTAGGTTGCGATCTGCATGCAAGACAACAAACCATAGCTATGGTGGACACCAAGACCGGCGAGTTCACGGAGAAAACCATTTCCCACGAAGGGAATGCAGTACGAGAGTTTTACGCGGCTCTGGCAGGTCCGGTGGTGGTGGGCATCGAAGCCACCGGATCGATGCAATGGTTCTTGGAACTGCTGGAGGAGTTGGGGATCGAGTGCCGGGTGGGTCATCCAGCAAAGATCCGCGCGAAAGAGACGCGGAAGCAGAAACACGATCGACGGGACGCAGGCTTGATGTTGGATCTGCTCATCGAGAATCGCTTTCCGGAGATTTGGATGCCGTCGACCGCAGAGCGGGACTTGCGAACCTTGCTGCGAGACCGACACCAGTGGGTGAGGATGCGAACGCGATTGCAGCACACGTTGCAAGCGATCGCACTCAATCATGCCTTGCGAAAAGGCCATGCTCTCTGGAGTGCAGCGGGGCAGACCGCACTGGAGGCCTTGTCTCTGCCTACCTACACCGGTCAGAGACGGACGGAGTTGCTGAGCTTGTACATGCAGTTGCAGCAGCGGATCCAGGAGCTGGATAAAGAAGTAGAAGCACAGGCCCAACAAAGACCCCAGGCGCGCCGGCTGCTGACGCATCCCGGCGTGGGTCCGGTGACGGCCTTGGCAACCGAGGTATTTCTCGGCGACCCGAGCCGCTTTACCACAGGCAACCAGGTGGCTAGCTATATCGGGATGATCCCGTGTGAGCACACCAGCGGGAAGCGGCAGCGCTTGGGGAAACTGACCAAGCAAGGCAACTCGCTGCTGCGCTACCTGTGGACCGAAGCGACGATGCACGCAGTAGGGAAAGACCCAGAGCTGAAACGCTTCTATCGGCGCAAGCTCATCCAGAAAGGAATGGGCAAAGCGAGGATCGCGGCGGCACGGAAACTGGGCATCCGGCTGTGGATTATGTTGCGCGATCAGATCGATTACGAAGAGTTCTGCCGCCGTGGAAAGTTGCGGCAGAGTGGGGAAGCCCAAGCGGGGATGCCTGATTTCAACAGTGGTCCTGCGCTGCAGTGACCGGGTTAACTGAATAGGCCACCCGCCTCCCCAAAGGGAGGGGAGTTTGCATAACACATCATGATCGACGGTGACCGAAGAGATGTCTGGTGGGTTACGCCACCACAATGATGAAGAAAACGGGCCGAGCCATGCGGTTGGACACACAAATCATCGAAGTAAGACCGTTACTCCTTCGAAAGGAACAAGTGCGTCTGCGCTTACGTGAAACGTGTGCCCCAAACCACAAAAGCAAGAAGCCCAAGTCCCTTGACACAGCTGACGTCGTTAGAGATGTTGAAATCAGCGTTCTCACCAGCTTGCGCCGTTTGTTCGCCGCAAACGTCGTAAACCCGGCTTGTAATGACACTTCTCAGCGGCTTTAGCCGCTGAGGTATCTGTATCGAGCGCCGTAGTCGAAAACAGTGGGATAATTCAAAGTGAACTGTCGCTGTCAGAAAGAAAGAGACCGAGCATCAAAACAGTGAGCATCAACAAGAGCGCTGTCCTATCGCCGGATGAAGTCCGCCAAACCGTTGCCCAGGCTGCCGTCAGCCTTGGTCTCGTGGGCAAGCGTGTGCTCACCATCATTCCCGATGGCACCCGCACCATGCCCATGCCGCTGATGTTCCAGCTTCTGCAAGAGGAAATCGGCGCGCACGCTGCCGCTTGCGACTACCTTGTCGCGCTAGGTACGCATCCCCAGATGAACGAGACCCAGCTTGCCCGGTTCATGGGACACCCTGTCGTCAACGGAATGTGCGGCAAGGCGCGGGTTGTCAATCACCGGTGGGACCTCCCCGATACGTTTGTGGATTTGGGCTCGATCCCAGCCGACCAGGTTGTCGAGGCCTCTGGCGGCCTTTTGTCGGAAGCGATTCTGGTCAAGATAAATCGCCTGCTCTTTGACTACGACCAGGTGCTGATTTGCGGTCCCGTTTTCCCGCACGAGGTGGTGGGCTTTTCCGGGGGGAACAAATATCTGTTTCCGGGCGTCAGCACCGGAGAAATGATTAACCAGACCCACTGGCTGGGAGCTTTGCTCGGGAGTTACAACCTCATCGGCACTACTTGCACCCCAGTGCGAGCTCTCATCGATCGGGCCGCGGAAAAGGTGACGGTGCCTATCTCCTGTTTCGCGCTGGTGCTGAGAAAGCAGGAAATTGCCGGCATCTATTTCGGGTCTGCACCCGAGGCCTGGAAAGCGGCAGCCAGCCAATCAGCGCAAGAGCACATTCAGTGGGAGGAGCGTCCGTTTCGCCGCGTCCTGTCCGTTCTGCCACGGATGTATGACGACATCTGGACCGGCGCCAAGGGAATGTACAAACTCGAGCCCGCCATTGCGGACGGCGGCGAGGTGGTTCTCTACGCTCCGCACATTACAGAATTCAGTTACACCCACGGAGCTTTTCTCGAACGGATTGGCTATCACTGCCGCGATTACTTTCTCAAGCAGTGGGAGCGGTTTGTGGACGTGCCTCGTGGCGTGATCGCCCACTCCACGCACTTGATCGGACAGGGCAGCTATGATGCCACCAGCGGAGGCGAGGACCTGCGGATAAAAGTCACCCTCGCCACCGGCATTCCGGAAGAGCGCTGCCGGCGCTTGAACCTCAACTACCTCGATCCCCGAAGCATCAGGCTGGAAGACTGGCAGGGACGCGAAGATGAAGGCATCAATGTGATTCCCCACGCCGGCGAGATCCTTTACCGGCTGGTGAATCAGTCCGTTCGAACCAATGGCTCAAGCGACTATTGAACTGAGCTGGCTACGTTGGAGAAGACGTTATTGGCGTTAGAGCCGACCAGGCGTATCGTCCCTACAACCAGGACCAGAATCACGGCCAACATGACTGCGTACTCTGCGATGTCTTGCCCCTGGTCTTCGGACCAAATCCTCTGAATGAACTCGTTCATGACGACCTCCAAGGCTCCAAATATTCTCGATTAGGAACCCATGATGAACGCATAGTTCCGGATTGTCAATTGGTCATCTGTGAATTAAGCGCACTTTTTTGCATATGGCAAAACGCCCGCTGGGCCTTGGTTCTGGAGGATTTGGCGACTCACTGCTGCGGGGGATGCCGTAACAACCGTAACCCGTTACCGTACACAAGCCAGCCCCGAAGACTTAACGTAGAAGCTCCGCCGCCGAGCGCGAAGCGTATGCAAGAATTTTCCCAGGCAATAGGCCCAGATAGAGCGTGGCAGCCACGCTGAGGGCCAGCGCAACGCCGAGGGCAGGTGAAACCGGGATCGCCGCCGGGACTTCCTCCCGTGCTTCACGCATATACATCATCACGATGATTCGCAGGTAGTAATACGCACCCACGGCGCTGTTGAGTACGCCGATAATCGTGAGTCCAATCAGGTTGGCTTGCAAGGCGGCACTGAACACGTAGAACTTGGCGAAGAACCCGCCGGTCATCGGAATTCCGATCAGGGAAAGCAAAAAAATCGTTAGCGTGGCGGCGAGCAGGGGCGAGCGCCGTCCCAGCCCCGCGTAGTCGTCCAGGGTGACAAAGCGCTCGCCAGCGCCCGCGAGGTGGCTGACCACGGCAAAGGCGCCCACATTCATGGCTGCGTATGAGGCCGTGTAAAACATCGCCGCGGGGATGCCGTTGTTGGGCAGCGCGGCAAACGCCACCAGAAGATATCCGGCATGCGCGAGGGAAGAGTAGGCCAGCAGCCGTTTGACGTTGTGCTGGACCAGCGCGCCCACATTGCCCAAGGTCATGGAGAGTGCCGCCGTCACCCAAATCAGCCCCAGCCGCCCAGGAGCGTTGGCCTCAAACATCACGCGCAGCAGCACGGCAAACGCCGCCGCCTTGGGCGCGGTTGACATGAAACCGACCACCGGCGCCGGTGCGCCTTCGTACACATCTGGCGTCCAGACATGAAAAGGAGCGGCGGCAACTTTGAAACCGAGCCCCACGAACATGAACGCCACACCGGCATAGGCCAGCACTGGAATCCGGTTCGATCGTAGGGCCTCTCCAATCACCGCAATGCTGGTCGACCCAGTGGCGCCGAACATCAGCGCCACCCCGTACAGGAAGAAAGCTGTGGCGAACGAACCGAGCAGGAAATACTTCAGTGAGGCCTCGCTGCTGATCGCCGCTCGCCGCCGGAAGCCGGCCAGCACGTACGTTGAAATCGAAGAAATTTCCAGCGCGATGAAGATAAGCACCAACTCAACCGCTGACGACATCAGGCACATGCCGACGGCCCCGAAGAGAATGAGGCCGTAATATTCACCCGCCCGGATCCGTTGCACTTCCATGTATTCGTAGGAACTGAGGATGACCACTGCAGCAATCGCAGTAACCAGGGCGTGGAAGAAGGTGCTGAATGCATCCACCTTGACCATGCCCCAGAATCCCAGGCCTGGATATTGTGACTGGTATAGCGTGGCCGCAATTGCCGCTACCGAGCCGATCAACCCAATGAGACCGAGCAGTTTCTGGCTGCCGCGCTCGTCCACCAGCGGATCGAGCACCATGATGACCATGCCGGACACTGAGAGCACGATTTCCGGCAAGATGCGAACGTATTCGACGCCTTGGGGCACGGCCTGAGCGATTCCTGCGGGGCTCACTGGCCAACCACCTTGCTGGCCAGTTCCGCAAACGGCGCCAATGCAGTTTGGACAGCGGGATCAATGGCGTTCAGCCACAACAGTGGAGCCACGCCCATCACCAGCGCGGCCGCGGCAGCAGGTAGGAGAGCAATTTGCTCGCGTAGGTCCAGGTCAGGCAATCTCTCGTTCACAGGATGCGTTATCTTTCCGAAGAAAACCCGCTGATACATCCAGAGCAAGTAACCGGCACTCCAGATCACACCCGTCGCACCCAGAATTCCGTAAACCGCGCGCGCCTGAAATGCTCCGCTGAGCACCAGAAATTCTCCGACGAAGCCATTCAGCAACGGTAGCCCTACCGATGCCAGCACGATGAACAGAAAGAAGCTGGCGTATACCGGCATCGAAGTTGCGAGCCCGCCGAATTCCGAAATGTCATAATTGTGACGGCGTTCGTACAACGCGCCAGCCAGCATGAAGAGTGCGCCTGTCGAGACCCCGTGGGCCAGCATCACGAACGTAGCTCCGTCCAGGCCCGCCTGGGTGAAGCTGAAAATCCCCAGCACCACAAAACCCAAATGGCTGACCGAAGTATAGGCAATCAGCTTCTTCATGTTGGGCTGGACCAGCGCCACCAGCGCGCCATAAACAATGCCGATCAGCGCCAGAATCATTACCCACCAGGCGTTGGCGCGAGCCTGGTCGGGAAATAATCCCAGGTTGAAGCGCAGCATGCCGTAGGTCCCCATCTTCAGGAGCACTCCAGCCAGCAGCACCGACCCCGCTGTGGGCGCCTCCACGTGAGCGTCCGGCAACCAGGTGTGGAAAGGGAAGAGCGGAACCTTGACCGCAAACGCCACGAAGAAACCCAGGAAAAGCCACTGTGCCGCGCTGGTGAAGCCAGCGACTTGTCCACTGCGGATTGCGTTCTGGATGGTCACAAAATCGAAGGTGCCGACTTTGGCGTAGAGCCACAGGATGGCCGCCAGCATGAACACCGAAGCGATCATGGTGTACAAAAAGAATTTCACTGCGGCGTACACCTTCCGTCCGTGTCCGTACATTCCGATCAGTAGGGCCATCGGAATCAGCGTGGCTTCCCAGAAGAAGTAAAACAGGAACAGGTCCAGCGAAACGAAGACTCCGATCAGCGCGGTTTCCAGGACCAGCAATATGATGAAGAATTCCTTCACCCGTTCATCGATGGATTTCCAGGAGATCAGCACACACAACGGAGTCAGAAAGGTGGTCAGTACCACCAGCCACATGGAGATTCCGTCCACGCCCATGTGGTAGTGAATGTTGGGAGTGGGAATCCAGGAGCGGTCGAACTCATACTGGAATCCGGCCAGGGCGGCGCGATGGAAGTGCACCGGCAGATGCAATGACAGGACAAAAGTAAGCAGTGTTACCACCAGGGAGAACACGCGGATGTCACGATGTCGCCGCGGCAACAGCAGCAGCAGGAGCGCACCTGCCAGCGGTATGAAGGTCACCAGCGTGAGAATGATCGGACTCCACCTGTCCAGGTCCATGGGGTGAAGGTTCATCGGGTTCCAATCCAGACCATGTAAGCGATCACCACCGCGGCGCCGGCCGCCACCCATCCGGCGTAAGAGCGCAGGTTGCCGGACTGCATGTGCCGCACCGAATCAGAAACCTCGCGCGCTCCATGAGCGCTGTTATCCAACGCAGCGTCAATCACGTCCTGATCAATACCGTGCCAAAGAATCAGGGCAGAGCCCGCAATAAGCGGCTTCACGAACAGCGCCGCATAAAGTTCGTCGATGTAATACTTGTGGACCACCGCCTGGTAAAGCCCTCCCAGCCCGGCCGCGATCTGCTGCGGCAATTGTGGGTTGCGATAGTAAAGCAGCCAGGCTAGGCCGAACCCTAGCAGCCCCGCGAAAACCGAGATTCCGGTAAAGATCAACTCAGTCCCATGACCAGCCTGCGCTTCTGGCCCTTCGGCTTCTCTTTCCGCAGTCGCTACTCCGTGCCCTTCGGCACCGAGGGCGGTGACTGTCGAGTGAAATACGGGACCGATAAATTTATCGAAGCGATTGCTGCCACCAAGCGATCCTGGAACCCCAATCCAACCGCCGGTGAAAGACAACACAGCCAGCACCACCAGCGGAATCACCATGAGTGGAGGACTCTCGTGAATCCCGCCATGCCCATGTGGCGCGGGCGCCCCGGCCCGCGTGTCGCTATGAATATCGAGGGCCAAGTGCGCAGGCGCATCTTCCGTCGCTCCGCGATACTCCCCGAAGAAAGTCATGAACCAAAGCCGGAACATATAAAACGAAGTCAGAAAGGCCGTAAACAGGCCGATAAACCAGTAAACCCAACTGGCCTGATAAGCCCGCCATAAAATTTCATCCTTGCTGAAGAATCCGGCAAAGGGTGGAATCCCGGCGATGGCGAAAGTGGCGATGGTCATGGTCCAGAACGTCCAGGGAATTTTCGTACGCAACCCGCCCATCAGGCGCATGTCCTGCTCGCCGCTCAGGGCGTGAATCACTGATCCTGCCGCCAGAAACAGCAGGCCTTTGAAAAAGGCATGGGTCATCAGATGGAAAATGCCCGCCGAGTACGCTGCCACTCCGCAGGCCATGAACATGTAGCCCAGTTGCGAGATGGTCGAGTAAGCCAGAACTTTCTTGATATCGGTTTGAGCGACGCCGATGGTCGCGGCAAACAGAGCGGTCAGCGTGCCGGTGATGGCAACCACAGTCAGCGCCGCCGGCGCCCGGTCAAAGATCACATGCGACCGTGCCACCATATACACGCCCGCTGTTACCATCGTCGCCGCGTGGATCAGTGCCGAAACCGGCGTAGGACCTTCCATCGCATCGGGCAGCCACACATAGAGGGGAATCTGGGCCGACTTGCCCGCAGCTCCGACCATCAGCAGCAGACCGACCGCAGTGAGTAGTCCCGCTCCGCCAGTCTCAGCGCCCATGGGAATGACGCTCTGGAACACCTGGTCAAAGTTCAGCGAACCAAAATGCTTTATCAGGAGAAATAGTGCGATCAGAAACCCGAAGTCGCCGATGCGATTGACGATGAACGCCTTCTTGCCCGCTGCTGCCGCCGAATCCTTGGTAAACCAGAACCCGATCAGAAGATACGAAGCCAAACCAACGCCTTCCCATCCGATAAACATCAGCAGGTAATTGCTGGCCAGGACAAGCGTCAGCATGAAAAACATGAACAGGTTCAGATAAGCGAAGAAGCGATAGAACCCGCCTTCCTCCCACATGTAGCCGACAGAGTAGATGTGGATAAGGAAGCCAACGCCGGTGACCACCAGCAACATCACCAAAGAAAGCTGGTCGAGGTAAAACGCAAAGTCCGCCTGAAACTTTCCCGCCCGGATCCAGGTGGCAAGAAACTCGATATGCGGCGTGGTCAACGACGAAAAGCGCGAAGCGACAAACAACGCCATGGCAAACGCCGCCCCGCTGAACAGAAGCGCCACAGCGGCAACCGTCTGCCGGGAGAACTTCTTGCCGAAAAGGCCATTGACCGCGGTGCCCACGAGCGGGAGCACCGGAATCAGCCATAGATGCAGGTTGGGCGTCATAATTTGAGCAGGTCCACCTGGTCAACGTTCAGGGTTTCACGCGTGCGGTACACAGCAATGATGATGGCCAGTCCCACCGCTGCCTCGGCCGCTGCCACCACCATCACGAAGAACACGAATATCTGACCGCTAAGCGCATGCCACTGGGCGGCAAAGGCGACAAATGACAGGTTCACGCCGTTCAACATCAGCTCGATGGACATGAAGATGCTGATGATATTGCGTTTGATCAAGAACCCGGTAACGCCGCAGGCAAACAAAATCCCGCTCAGAATCAGATAGTAGGAAATCGGCACCATCAGCTTTCCTTCTTTCCCTGGTCCGAGTCCGGATGGCTGGCCAGAACTACCGCACCCATGATGGCGATCAACACCAGAATGGAAGTCACTTCAAACGGCAGCAGAAAATTGTGAAACAGCAGCCAGCCAATGGTTCGCGGCGCGCCCGGTAAGGCTCCCGCGGATACCGTCTGGGTGCCGGTCCGCTCGATCAGCACCCACCCCACCAGTACGCTCCCCACCAGCATGCCGGGAATTCCAAATAGCATCGCCACCCGGCTCCCCTTGGTCCGTTCTTCTTCTCCCGCGTTCAATAGCATGATGACAAACACAAACAGCACCATGATGGCCCCGGCGTACACGATTACCTGCACCGCAGCCACAAATTCCGCGCCCAGCAGCAGGTATTCCACCGCCAGCGATCCCATGACAACCACCAGAGAAAGCGCGCTGTTGATAGGATGCCGCTGTACCAGCAGGTTCACCGCTCCTGCCACGCACAGCCCTCCGAAGAACAAAAATATGATCAGATGAGTCATTAAACTGGGAACCAGAACTATAAACCGGGAACTGACAATTAAAACCTAGGCCCGTAACGCCACCACCAAAGCCGTGATCATCAGATTCGCAATCGCCAGCGGCAGCAGGAATTTCCACCCAAATGCCATAAGCTGGTCATAACGAAACCGGGGCAGCGTCCCCCGCACCCATATATATACAAAGAGGAAGCCAAATATCCGAAGCACAAACCAGAGCACCGGCAACAGGGCTCGCAAGAGCGGCGGCCCAAACACCGGCCCATGCCATCCGCCCAGGAAAAGCAGCGAGGCCACCGCCGCCACCGTAATCATGTTGGCGTACTCCGCCATGAAAAACATGGCAAACTTCATGGCGCTATACTCGGTGTGATACCCAGCTACCAGTTCCGTTTCCGCCTCCGGCAGATCGAACGGGATGCGATTGGTCTCTGCATAAGCCGACATTAGATAAATAAAGAAGGCAATGAACTGCCCGCCGTAAAAAATGTTCCAGCGCGGAATAAATCCCCAGAAGGTCCCGCTCTGCGCATTTACGATGTCGCGCAGGCTGAAGCTGCCGGTCAGCATCAGCACGCCCACCAGGGAGAGTCCCAACGATATTTCGTAGCTGATCATTTGCGCGCTAGCCCGTAGTCCGCCGAGCAGGGAATATTTACTGTTGGACGACCAGCCCGCCAGGGCGACGCCGTACACGCCCAGCGACGTGACTCCCAAAATGATCAGCAAGCCGATGTTGACATCCGTAATCTGCAGCGGAATGACCAGATGCCCGATCGTGATCGAATTTCCAACCGGGATCACCGCGATGGACGTAAGGGCAAATGCCACCGCGATCATCGGTGCCGCGATGTAGAGAGGCTTGTAAACATGAGGCGGCGTGAGGTCTTCCTTAAACAGAAATTTCACGCCATCTGCCAGGGGCTGCAGCAGGCCAAACGGACCCACCCGGGTAGGTCCCCACCGGTTCTGTATGTGGCCCACAACTTTGCGCTCCAGCCACACGGTGTAAGCCACCGCCGTGAGCAGCACAAAGAGTGCCAGCACAGTCTTGATGACAGAAACGACGATGAAGGTCGTGAGATTCAATGTCCTGTTTCCAAGTAGCGGCGGCGTCCCGCCGGCTGTCACGAGGGTGTCTCGCCCTCGCCACTGTAAATGTGTAGAAAGAGTATTTCAGTCCGCCGCAACTTCAGATTCCACGGGCTGACGGCTATGGTTCTCCATCACCGAGTTCAGGGTCCGGGAATAGCGCCCCAGCGTGCCCGAGCTGAACAGGTTGTCAGTCGCGGGAGCAATCAGCTTCGGGTCCTGGGCAGCCCCGGTTGCGATCCCGACCAGGGCCGTGTGCTGATCGCTCCCCGCCACCAGGTTCAGCCGCGAAACTTCATATCCCGGCACCAGTCGCTGGATTTCATCCAGGATCGCAGTCGGATCAAACGGACTCATCTTCGGTTCCAGCCCGTGCGCTTCCAGCCAAACCGCGTGCCGGTCGGCCTCCCCGGATTGCGCCCCGCGCGATTGCCCCATGTCTGCGGTTGTTCCCCGCCCGAAGGGCACCAGTTTGTGGACGTCCGCTCCCATCGCATCGGCGATGCGTACAATCATTTCAAAGTCAGATTTACTGCCGCTGACTTCCCCCGCCTTCTTCACCAGTTGCAGATCGCCGCAGGTGTTGGTGAAAGTCCCGGATTTCTCATAGGCGTTGGCCGCCGGCAAGACCACGTCGGCCAGGGCAGTGGTTTCGGTCAGGAACATGTCCTGCACCACTACGAAACTCTGCGAGAAAACAAAGGGATCGATGGCGAAGCGTCCTACCGGATTCGCGCCCACGACATACAGGGCCTTCAATTTTCCAGAGCGAGCGCTCTCAACCATCTCCGGCAGCGTCAAACCGGGCGCTTGCGGAACTCCACCCCACTCCTCGTGGAATTTGCCGGAGTCCGTGATGGGATGGTAGCCGGGAAGCAAGTCGGGATACAGACCCATGTCAGCCGCACCCCGCGAGTTGGCGTAGTCAGCCAGGCAAAGCAACTTCGCGCCGGCAACGCCGGAGCCAAACTTCACCAGGGATGCAATATCGCCGCCGCGAATCTCCGCGCCGAAGATGATGACCAGATTCTGCTCGCCCCGTACCTGTTCGCGAAATCCACCCAGTGTGGTCTGTTGGTTCTGTGTGGCCGCGGGCGACTCGCCCGCGTTGGCACCTGCAACCGGCCCCAGCCCTTCCGCCGCAGAATCATCGCCCGCCAAGAATGCTGCGAATCGGCCCTCAGTCCCTGCAGGAATCTGCAAAAATGCCGCTGCCTGCCGCCTGAGCTTGATATCAGCAGAATTCACCACGTACAACTTGGCGCGATGCAGACGAACATTATTCCGAATCTGCCAGGCCAGCAGCGGATGCTGTTCCGTAGGATCGTTGCCGATCAGCAGAATTGCCGGCGCATGGAAAACGTCGCGCATGCTGGCCGTGGATCCCGGCTTGCCCTTAAGCGCCGCGGCCAGGGCAGGGAAGTCCGCCGTTCGGTGATGGTCGATATTATTGGTCTGCAAAACCACACGCGCGAACTTTTGCAATAGGTAATTCTCTTCGTTGGTGGTGCGGTTCGAGCCCACCACCCCAATTGCCTGCCCGCCATGTTGCTCGCGAGCTTCCCTGAATCGCTTTCCGATCAGTTCAAACGCCTCTTCCCACGTGGACGGCGCCAGTTGCCCATCCTTGCGAATGAGCGGCTGGGTTAAGCGATCTTCGCGATTGGCAAAATCGAAAGCGTACCGGCCCTTGATGCAAAGGAAATCGCCATTGATACCGCTCTTGTCGCGATTGTCTCCCCGCACGATCTCCATGCCGGATTCAGAGCGGCGCACGCCCAGAGTGGTCTTGCATCCATCCGCACAATGGGTACAGGTTGTGCCCACGTGCGTCATCTCCCAGGGGCGTGTCTTATAACGATAAGCTCCCGAAGTCAGGGCACCCACTGGGCAAATGTCAATGCACATGCCGCATTCTTCGCACTCCAGGTGATCCTCTTTGTTAGGCGCGATGATCGAGCCCACGCCGCGGTTCTGCACTCCGAGGGCCCAGACGTCCATGCCCTCGCCGCACACCCGCACACAGCGATAACAGAGAATGCATCGTGGCCGGTCGAAGTACACTACTGGAGACCACTGCTGCTCTTCCTTGTGGTTCTTGGGTTCCATGTACTTCGATTCCGCTGCGCCATAGGAAAATGTCATGTCCTGGAGTTCGCATTCCCCCCCGGCATCGCACACCGGACAATCCAACGGATGATTGCCCAGCAGCAATTCCACCATGCCTTTGCGTGCTTGATGCACTTCATCACTGTCGGTGGTGACGATCATGCCCTCGCCGATCACCGTGGTGCACGCGGTCTGCAGCTTGGGCATCTTCTCGATCTTCACCAGGCACATGCGGCAGGCACCCTGTAGTGAAAGATTCGGGTAGTAGCAGAACGAAGGCACTTCGATGCCCACACTCTTGCAGGCTTCAATCAGCAAAGTCCCAGCCGGGGCTGTGACCTTCTTGCCGTCCACCGTGATGTTCACGTCAGCCATAAACTTCTCGAGATTCTCGTAGCGCCGTCGTCCCGCCGGTTGTCTGGAGGGCGTCTCGCCCTCCGCTCATGCTCACCGTAAAGCCGCAACTAAAAAACCGGCGGAACCGCCCCCGCCCATCGGGCCGGCAAGATGCCGGCGCTACACCATCACGGCCGCCCCCGCCTTCTCAAACGGACACGGCTTGCCGTCCAAATGATCTTCGAACTCCTGCCGGAACTTTTTAATGAATGCCATGGTCGGCATCGCCGCCGCGTCTCCCAGCGGGCAGAACGTCCGGCCCAGCATGTTCTCGGAAAGGTAGTACATGTTGTCGATATCTTTCTTTACTCCGCCGCCCGAGTGGAAACGAATCAGCGTCTTCTTCAGCCAGTCGGTGCCCTCGCGGCAGGGGATGCACCAGCCGCAACTCTCGTGCTGGTAGAACTTCATGGTGCGCAACGCAAATTTCACTATGCAGGTGGTTTCGTCGAGCACCACCACGCCGCCAGAACCCAGCATGGAGCCTGCTTTGGCCACGCTATCAAAATCCATTCCGATATCGATTTCATCGGACTTCAACACCGGCGTGCTCGATCCGCCAGGCACGACCGCTTTGAGTGCGCGCCCGCTGGGG
Organism: Terriglobia bacterium; assembly: GCA_020073395.1. GTDB lineage: Bacteria > Acidobacteriota > Terriglobia > Terriglobales > Acidobacteriaceae > JAIQFF01. The sequence goes on along the minus strand of JAIQFF010000048.1, from coordinate 16,310 downwards.
ATCCCTCCCGCCACCTCAAAAATCATCTTTCGAAGGTTGTAGCCCATGGGCAGTTCGTAAACTCCGGGGCGCTTAAGATGCCCGCTGAGACAGAACAGCCGCGTGCCGCCATTCTTCGGCGGCCCCAGGTTGGCATACCACTCCGCCCCGCCCAGAATAATGTGGGGCACGCTGGCCAGGGTTTCAGCATTGTTAATTACGGTCGGCCCGCCCCATAGCCCGACCACTGCAGGAAAGGGAGGCCGGATGCGCGGAATGCCGCGCTTGCCTTCAAGCGACTCCATCAGCGCCGATTCTTCTCCAACTTCGTAGGCGCCCGCGCCCCCGTGCCAGTAAATGTCAAAGTCGCAGCCGCTGCCGAAAATGTTCTTCCCCAGAAAGCCGCGAGCGTAAGCGTCGGCAATCGCCTTCTGCATGATGTCGAGAAGATACCTGTACTCGCCACGAACGTAGATATAGCCGGTGTGCGATCCCACCGCCAGCCCGGCAATGATCACGCCTTCAATTACCGCGTGCGGATCATGCTCGAAAATCAGCCGGTCTTTGCAGGTGCCAGGTTCGCTTTCGTCGCCGTTGCACAGAACATATTTCGGCTTGGGGGCCTGCTTGGGCACGAACGACCACTTCAACCCGGTACTGAAGCCCGCTCCGCCGCGCCCCCGCAAGCCGGAGTTCTTGACCTCGTTGACGATGGCCTCCGCCCCCATCCCGAGCGCCTTCTGCACCGCTTTGTAGCCGTCCATCTCCAGGTAGCGGTCAAGATTGGTCGCACCCATGCCGAAGCGCCGGGAGACCACTTTCACTTCGTCGGGATGGGAGACCAGATCAGCCATGATTCAATTTCAGATTGATGACTTTAGATTGCAGATTTGTAAACCAAGCGATTTGCAATCTGAAATCTAAAATCTTCGATCACAAATTCCTATGCCGTTACCTTCTTCGCGTACCCTTCCAGTACCCGGTCCATCTTCTCCGTGGTCAGGTTCTCATGAAAATCGTAGTTTACCTGCGCCGCCGGGGCCCAGCTGCAGCCGCCGATGCACTCCACCTCTTCCAGAGAGAACAAGCCGTCCGGCGTGGTCCCCTTGTGCCCGATGCCAAGCTTTTTCTCACAGTGCTGCAGCAATTCCTCACCGCCGCGCAGCATGCAGGCAATGTTGGTGCAGACCTGCACGTTGTACTTGCCTCGCGGCTTTGTGGTCAGCATGGAGTAGTAGCTGATCACATTGCGGACGTCGAGCGCGGTCAATTCCAGCCTACTAGCCAGTTCCTCGATTACTTCGTCCGACAGGTAACCTGTCTCATCCTGGGCATAAAGCAGGGTCGGGACCAGCACGGACCGCTTGGTCGGATAGTGCGTCAGCATCTCCGCGAAGCGTTGCTCGAATTGGTCAGAAAATCTCATTTGCTTTCCTCGGTGTCCTCAGTGTCCTCCGTGGTCAGTCGCTTTGATTAACCACAGAGGACACGGAGGACACTGAGTTCTTACCGGTCAATTTCGCCGAGCACAATGTCGATCGATCCAATCGCCGCCACCACATCCGCCAGCAACCGGCCCTCGCACAGGGAGGGAAGCGTCTGCAAATTGGCCAGACACGCCGACCGCATGTGCACCCGATAGGGTTTTGCAGTACCGTCGCTGACCACGTAATAGCCCATTTCCCCGCGCGGCGACTCCACAGCCTGATAGACCTCGCCTGCAGGCACAGCAAAGCCTTCGGTAATAATCTTGAAGTGATAGATGAGCGCTTCCATCTGCGTCTTCATCATCTCGCGGTCGGGCAGAATCACTTTCGGCGCCACCGCCTTGATCGGACCTTCCGGCATCCCGTCCAACGCCTGCTGCACCATCGCAATGGATTCCCGCATCTCCGCAACTCGGCACATGTAACGGGCAAATACGTCGCCGTCCTGCGATATGGGTACCTTGAACTTGAACTTTTCGTAACCGGAATAGGGCATGTCGCGGCGCAAATCGAAATCGATCCCGCTGCCGCGCAAAGTGGGCCCGCTGGCGCCCAAAGCGATGGCGTCTTCCGCGGTGATCCGCGCCACGCCCTTGGTGCGCATCCCCCAGATGGGATTTGCGGTCAGCAGATTTTCATATTCATCCATCTTGGCAGGGAAGCGTGTGGCGAAATCCTGCACGCGCTCAAAAAATCCCAACGGAGGTTCGAGCGCCAGCCCACCAATGCGGAAGTAGGAAGTCATCATGCGCTGTCCGCTCACCATCTCGAACAGCCGCAGGATGTCTTCCCGCTCGCGGAAGCAATAAAGGAACACGGTCATCGCGCCGATATCGAGCGCATGCGTTCCCAGCCAGACCAGGTGCGAGTTGATGCGAGTCAGTTCATTCAACATCACCCGCATCCATTGCGCCTTGGGCGGGATCTCCAGGCCGAGCAGCTTTTCCACCGCCAGCACGTAACAAAGATTGTTGGTGAGTGGGCAGAGATAGTCGATGCGGTCGGTCAGGGGTACAACCTGCTGGTAAAACTTGGCCTCGCAGGTCTTTTCGATCCCGGTGTGCAGAAACCCGATGTCGGGCATGATTCGCACAATATTTTCGCCGTCGATTTCCAGGAGCAGGCGCAGCACTCCATGGGTTGATGGATGGTGCGGGCCCATGTTCAGGATCATGGTGCGGTCCTGACCGGGTTCGAGCACGGGCACTGGGGAAAGATGAGCCATGGCGAGACCTAGCGGTAGCCCTCCACCGGATAGTCCTTGCGCAGCGGATGGCCTTCCCAGTCCTCCGGCATCAGCAACCGCCGCAGGTACGGATGGCCCGCAAAGCGCACTCCGAACAGGTCGAATACCTCGCGTTCGAAATAGTTGGCGGCAGGCCAGACGGGCGTGACCGAATCAAGCGCCGGGCTGCTGCCATCCAGCCGCACTTTCAAACGCACCCGCTCCTTTTTCGAAATCGACAGCAGATGGTAGATGACCTCGAAGCGCGGTTCGGAAGGAAACCAATCCACGCAGGTTACGTCGGCGAGATAGTTGAAGGGACAATCCGGGTTCTGGCGCAGCAGGTCGCAGGCGTCACGGATGAACGATCGCTCCACGTAGATGCTCATTTCGTCGCGATCAAACTTGGCGCCTTCAACCGCAGCGGGATTCCAGGCCCTCAACTTGGCGATGGCCGGGTGGTTCTTCAGTTGCTCCAGATCGGTGATGGCAGGGGGCACGGGCATCAGACTTCGCCTCGCCGGGCCGACGGCTTACCCCAGTCCAGCGCACCCTTTTTCCACACATAGAAGAAGCCCACCAGCATGATGAGGATGTAAACCAGCATCTCCCAGAAACCAAACATCTTAAGATCGCGCAAAATCACTGCCCAGGGATAAAGAAAGATGGCTTCAATGTCAAAGAGAATGAAAAGCATCCCTACCAGGTAGAATTTGACCGAGAATCTCTCCCTGGCATCTCCGATGGGGGTCATGCCACACTCATAGGGTGACATTTTGGCCCGGGTCGGACGCCGGTACCCGATCAACCAGGAAAGCAGAACGATGGCGCCCGCAAGGGCTCCCGCGACCAGGAAGTGAATCAGTAATGGCAGGTAGCGGGCGAAGTAATTGTCGGGCATGGGAGAGCTATATATAATTCGCGCCAAGCGTTAAGTAAACATTCTAGATTAGAGTTCGCAATTGGTGGTGTCAAGCCACCGGCCGCCTTTGTTGCAGCATTGTTAAAACTTTTAAATTGATGGCCATGATCTCTTTTGCGATGGTGTACAAAACAACATGATCTTTGGCTTTAACACCGACATCAAACAAGGCGACACTGTATACCACGTGCAGAGCGAGGCCCGCGAAAGCGAGCTTCTGCTGCAAACCCAGGTGTTCGTGCGCGGCCGCTGCATTGGCAAGCGTGCAACTCCGTATGGAGACAAGTTGGCCAGCGGCTTCACCGACCAGCAAAAAGAGCACGGCCTGCGCGACCAGCACCGCCTTGTCCTCGATGCCATCCGTGATGGCCGCCTCGACGAAATTCTGGACAAGCGCGAGACCCCGGAGACTCTGGCTGCCATCAAAGAGCTTGACGTGCAATGGCTGAACGCCAGTTCAGTCCACGCCGACCGCAATCTGACCATGCGGCTGCGGGTCACCGAAAGCGGCTCCGGCGTACCGGGGGCGCGCCTCACCGTCCGTTTTGCCCGTCCCGACGCTGCCCCCTTCTATGCCCAGGTTGTCACCGACCCCGCCGGCGACACCGAGATGAAGATCGAAGTGGATGAATCCTCCCTTCCAGATTCCTCCGTGCTGGTGCAGGCCAGCTACTCCGGCCGCACTGCCACCCGCAAGTTCCAGCTAAGAAAAGTAGAAGCGTAGCAGCCCACGTAGGGGCGGGTGCCCTCACCCGCCCGGCGGAGCGAAGCTCCGCTATTTTTTCTTCCACAAAGCAACCGCCGAACTGCGCTCGACCGGACAGCCCAGAGCGGCTGTCCCCACGTGGCTCGCTTGCTCCCGCATCCGTTAATTGCGAGAATCATTGCAATGAAAATTACCATCAACGGGCAAGAACAAACCTTCGCTCCGATCACTCTGGCTGTGCTGGTCGAACAGCTCGGCATGAAGCAGGACCGCGTAGCGGTGGAGCTGAACCGCAATATCGTCCCGAGAGCAGAATGGGCCGCAACCAACCTGGCCGAAGGCGACCACCTGGAAATCGTCCACTTCGTAGGCGGCGGACTTTTGTAGCGCCGGCATCTCGCCGGCTGTCCTGAGGGCGTCCCGCCCTCAGAGCGGGGAACTCGTCTAGTACACCTCTCCCGCAAATCTTCCGTTGACAGCGGCCACTTCACGCCTAAAATGTGTCAAACATTTTATATCTCGAATGTTTGAAACATCTCTATCTCCATAATGCAGGCGCGATTCACATCCCGCGAAGTGATGGCCCTGACCGGCATCACCCTCCGGCAATTGCAGTGGTGGGACGAGCGCCGCATCGTGGTTCCGGCCCGCGAAGGACATCGCCGTCTGTACTCCACCGAAGACCTCGCCGAAGTCGCGGTCATCTGCGAACTGCGCCGCCGTGGTTTCTCCCTGCAGCGGGTGCGCAAGGTGATGCGCTTCTTGCAGCGTGAATTCAGCAAGCGTCTGGCGGAAACTGTCACCGGCTCGTCTGACTACCATCTCCTCACCGACGGCCAAACGCTCTATCTGGAGACGTCAGCCCGGCAGATTGTGGACATTCTGAAGAATTCCCGTCAGCCCATGCTGGCGATTTGTCTCAGCGACACCGTGCGCCAGGTACGCGCCGTAATCCGCAACGCGGAAAAAAAAGCTAATACCAGCGCGTCGCGACCGATACACAGAAAAGCTTCATAAGCGGGGAAGTTTGGCTCCAAAAAGTTAGGCTCCGGGGGAGGAGAGATGGTTGGAGAACTGAACATCCTGAATGAGTGGATTCCCGAGCAGATGCATCCGGGCACGATCTTCGTGCTGGAAAACGCCGGCCGCGTGGGTGAAAAGGAAGATCCCTACTGGGCGGTGCTGGCCTGTCCCGACTGCGGCACCCTGGGACTCATCACGCGCAAACAACTGGCCGGCCTGCTGCCCGTCATCTGCGGCTCCGACCAGTGCTCGGTGCAGTTCTTCATCAACGACAGCGACATCGTGATCCGCAAGCCCTGCTGAGCTCGAACCCATCCTACCCGGCAAGGGCACGACTTCCGTCGTGTGCAACCTGCGTCAAATCCCTCGCGCATGCTCGCAGGTTTAAAATCCTCTGGATCATGCGAATTCTCGGAAGGAACCGATTCCTTGCCGCAGTCCTGCTGCTTGCCTGCCCACTCGGTTTTGGAGGGAACTGCCCGAACCCGATGGTCCTTCTGAACTCCGTTGGGCGGGACTTGACGGTCAGGCGCGATATCCAGGCGGAGGATCTCAAGATCGCGGTTGATGGTACGCAAACAAAGGTTCTCTCCGTATCACTAAGCTCGGGCCCACGCCGAATTATCCTGATGGTGGATACGAGTGGGAGCATGCATCCATCGCCGCAAAGGAGCGGGTGGGGCATCGCCCTCCGCACCGCCGCCTTCGCTTACGCCTCTATTCCATCGGACGCTTCGGTTGCTTTGGTCACATTTGGTGACAAAGTGCAGGGAGTATCAGATGGCTTCCAGGATCGTCGAAAGTGGGAAGAAGAATGCTGGACGTGGCAAAACAGGAACCCACGGGTCGCACGGCGTTGTTCGACTCCATTGATCAGGCCCTTTCGCTGTTTCAGATAACGCAACTCGGCGATGCCATTTACCTCGTCACCGATGGTGAGGATAACAAGAGCCAGGTTTCCATAAGAAAACTGAAAGAAAAGCTTGCCGTTCACGGAGTCAGGGTCTTTGTTTTTCTCGTTCCGATTGATGGAGTGATGACGGTGGAGGAAGCAGAAGGCCAATCTCAAATGGGGGAACTTGCCGAGTACACGGGCGGGTATGTGATTCGAGCTCCCTGGCAGGAGATTGGTACGAACGACGAGGCATGGCTGACGAGGGTCGCCACTCGCATCAGAAGCCAGCTCCAGGAGATGTATCAGATAGCGTTGGACATTCCCAGCGTGGAGGGCTCGAAGGGACGAGTAAAGGTGGGCTTGGCTGGGCGGAAGCTCAATAACAACACACTTACATATCCTCGTCAGCTCGTTCCATGCACGCCGGTGCCGTAGCTTATTCAGGTGGGGATCACTTGATGTTGATAACAACTGGCGCTAAGCTTTACGAGTTTTCTCGTTTCTTGTGATACGCGTGTAGAAGACAAAGCCCTCGCCCTCTGTTTACCCGGCCCCGATAGCCTAGCGTCATTTGTGTGGTTACCGAAGTAACTTGCTGCTCCACAGGCAGCCTCCCTAGCGTGGAGTGCGAATCCGCGCCGGACATTTTTCAATTGCCAGTCATTTCCGGAGTGGGGCCACCAACGAATGCGGCTCTCAAAGGTTCGGAGATGCGCCGCTCGACGCAAGAAGGCAAGATCCTATGTCCGACTCTGAATTAGCAGCCCGGATTCTCGTCGTCAATGATGAGGCAGCCATCCTTGAATATGTCGTCTCCATCCTGACCTTGGCAGGCTACCAGTGCGCAACCGCTGCGGATGGGCTCGAAGCCCTGGCGGTGCTCGACTCCGGCCAGGAATTCGAACTCTTGCTGTCCAATTTCATGATGCCCAACTTGGACGGAATCGGCTTGCTCGAACGCACCCACGAGAGGTTCCCTGATATGACGTTTGTGCTTGAAAGCGGGATGCAAGATGCGTCCGTGTTCTCGGCGGCAATTGAGAAGGGCGCTTACGACTGCCTGCAATCTCCTTTTCGGTCTGAGACCTTGCTGGCACTCGTCCGTCGCGCCTTGGAGCATCGCCGCCTGACCCTGGAGAACCGCGGTCACCAGACCTGTCTGGAATCCCTGGTCGCCGACCGTGCCGAGCAGCTGAAGAAGGCAATCTGCGATTTGGAGCGTTCCTATGACCTGACGCTGGAAAATCTGGGCGCTGCACTTGCCATGAAAGACGCGAAGACCGAGCAACACTCCAGGCGCGTCACCGCTTTCGCCATCGCCATGGGACGGGCCAAGGGACTGAGTGTAGACCAGACCGCTGTGGTCGCCCGTGGAGCTTTTCTGCACGACATAGGCAAGATGTCGATTCCGGATGCAATTCTTGTCAAACCAAGCAGTTTGACTCCCGAGGAAACGGCGGTCATGCGCCAGCACTGCTCCCAGGGATACGAAATTCTGAGAAGGATGCCATTCGTGGCAGAACCTGCGGAGATCGTTTACAGCCATCACGAAAACTATGACGGCAGCGGATATCCACGAGGCCTGAAGGGCGAGGAAATACCTCTCGGGGCAAGGCTTGTGGCCGTGGCGAATACGCTGGACGCGATCACTTCGGATCAGCCTTACCGTCCAACTCAATCTCTAGCCGCGGCGAGAGAAGAAATCCTCCGCTGGTCCGGCCGTCAATTCGATCCCGCAGTTGTGCAATTGTTTCTTGCGATGCCTCAGAGTCTCTGGACCGACTTGGGCAAAGCAGTTGACCATCAGAAATAGCGACAGTCAGGTCAACTAAAATCAGCCGGGGGAGGGATATTCCTTGGTGTTCTGGCGTCCCTGGTGGTTGATGCTCTTGAGCATCGATCACCCAAACTACTTGCTGTGCACCCGCTCCAGCGGCACCGGAATCTGTTCCACGATCTCGATGCCGAATCCTTCCAGGCCGGCCACTTTGCGGGGATGATTGGTAAGCAGCCGTATGCGCCGGAGGTTCAGGTCTGACAGGATCTGTGCGCCGATGCCCACTTCGCGCTGCGTCTTGCGCTCGCTCTCGGGCAAGGTGGGCAAACGCTTGTCGCGATGGAATGTCAGCGCCGTCCGCTCCGCCAGCTTCTCTACCGAAAAGCCTTTGGAAGTCTGATGCAAATAGATCAGGGCGCCCCGTCCCTCGCGGGCAATCCGTTGCATCGAGCCCTCGATGGTGGCATGGCAGTCGCAGCCGGTGGACCCAAAAACATCGCCCATCAGGCAGTGCGAGTGCATGCGAACCAGCACGGGTTCGTCGCCGCTCTCAATGTCGCCGCGCACCAGCGCCATGTGAGACTCGCCGCCGTCCACTTCGCTTTCGTAGGCGATCAGGCGAAACTCGCCGTGGTGGGTATCAATCAAAGCTTCGCCCACGCGCTGCACATGACGCTCGTGCTGCATGCGGTAGCGGATCAGCTCCGCCACGGTCAGCATCTTCAGGCCATGAGTTTCGCAGAACTCGATGAGATCAGGCACCCTCGCCATGGTCCCATCATCGCGCATGATTTCGCAGATGATGCCGGCGGGCACCATCCCCGCCATCCGTGCCAGGTCCACTGCTGCCTCTGTCTGACCGGCGCGGAGCAGCACTCCACCCTTGCGCGCGCGCAGCGGAAACACATGGCCGGGTCGGGCCAGGTCGGCGGGCCGGGTCGCAGGATCAACCGCCACCTTGATGGTGCGGGCCCGGTCGTAGGCCGAGATTCCAGTGGTTACGCCATCACGGGCGTCGATGGCTTCGCAAAAGGCCGTGCCGTAGTTAGAAGTGTTCTCGGCCGTCATCGCACCGATGCGCAGGTGGTCGAGGCGCTCCTCGGTCATGGCCAGGCAGACCAGTCCCCGCCCGTACTTGGCCATGAAATTAATGGCTTCAGGCGTCACCTTCTCGGCGGCCAGAGTGAGATCGCCTTCGTTTTCACGGTCCTCGTCGTCCACCACCACAACCATCCGCCCGGCGCGGATTTCCTCGATTGCGGTAGGAACGTCAGTAAACACCGAATGCGCCATCATGGTGACCTGATTTTATCAAAACCCACGTGGGACAGCCGTCCCCGGCTGTCCAGCGAGCAGGCTCCGCAGTCCACCGGCAGATCGCAGATGTCAAGTGGTTCGATGTTCACAACCTCTTGACCCACCACTTCCACCGCTATAACCACCAAGGACACGAAGTACCACGAAGGGAAATCCGGGTTGCTTGGGCATTCCTTGGTACTTCGTGTGGTGGTTAAGGGCTGGAGGGTTAAAGCCTCCGGGGCGAATTTACCTGTTACGCCGCCGGATAAACCAGCCGGATGATCCAGAAGACCAGCCCGGCCACCGCACCAGACGCCGGTATGGTAATCATCCAGGCCCAGATGATCCGCCGCGCCACTCCCCAGCGTACCGCCGAAAGGCGATGCACCGCCCCCACTCCGATAATGGCGCCAGTAATGGTGTGGGTCGTGCTGACCGGAATGCCGGCCAGGGCCGTTCCGAACAGCGTCAAAGCCCCGGCGCTTTCAGCACAGAATCCGCCCAAGGGCCGCAGCTTGGTGATTTTCGATCCCACGGTGTGAACAATTCGCCAACCGCCGAAATACGTCCCCAGCGCAATGGCCGTATGCGCGGAAAGGATGATGAACCACTTGTAGCGGCCCCACTCGTGGGTGATCTCTTGCGGGGTCATGTATCCAGCGGTGAACAACGCTCCTGCGATGATGCCCATCGTCTTCTGGGCATCGTTTCCTCCGTGGCCCAGACTGTATGCCGCCGCCGATAGCAATTGCAGCTTCCGGAACCATTTGTCCACCTGGCCGGGAGTCCGGTTCCGCAGCAGCCAATAACTGGCTGAAGAAAACAAGAGCGCGAGAACTAGCCCCATCACCGGAGCGACCACAATGAAGATCAGAGTCAAGGTCCAGCCCTGCGGCAGAATCACGGAATAGGCATTAGCGATCCCGTGGTTCAACGCCGCGCGCGCCATGGCCGCGCCCGCGTAGCCTCCAATCAGGGCGTGCGACGATGAGGTGGGCAGGCCCCACCACCAGGTGAGGACGTCCCACACAATGGCCCCGGCCAAGCCAGCGATGACCACGTACTGGGTCACGTCGTCCAACCGGATCATTCCTTTGCCTATGGTTTTGGCCACGGCCGTCCCCAGAAGAAACGCGGCCACGAAATTGAAGAAGGCTGCCCAGACTACGGCCAGCTTGGGCGACAGGACCCGGGTGGACACCACGGTGGCGATGCTATTGGCGGCATCGTGGAAGCCGTTTAAGAAATCAAACATCAGGGCAACGGCCACGGTGATGATCAGCAGCAGCAGTCCTGTGTTCACCGGCGGGGTCCCCTTAGTGCAATGGTGATAGCGAAGCCGAAGGCCATCAAGTGCTCTTCAAGGCCACTGCTTCCAGCACATTGGCGGCGTCCTCCGCCTTATCCGTAGCGTTTTCAAGTACTTCGTACAACTCCTTCATCTTGATCAGCCGGATTGGGTCTTTCTCTTCATCAAACAACTCGGCTATAGCATTTCGGCTGATGCGATCGGCTTCGTTTTCCAGACGGTGGACCTCAACGCAATGCTCCAAAACCCGCTGGTTCTGCTCCAGCAGCGAAACCCCCTGGGCCAGTTCCTCCGACTGCCGGACGATTAATCCCGCCAGCTCTGCCGCCACCGGTGGCGGCTCATCGATCCGGTACAGCCTGAGCCGCATTCCAGCGGAATTGACAAAGTCAAGCACGTCATCCAGTGACGATGTAAGTCGGTGGATGTCCTCGCGGTCAAACGGGGTGATAAATGTCTGGTTTAGCGCGGTGATGATGGCATGGGTCATCTCGTCGCCGCGGTGTTCGATGGCCTGTAACTGAGCGAGGCGCTCTTCCATGTGGGTGGGATTCTTAAGAATGTCTTCGAGGAGACGGGCCCCTTCGGTCACATTCTGCGACACTTCCGCGAACATAAGGAAGAATTTGGTCTCCCGCGGAATCAGGCGGATCATGAAACTTTGGGCTCCTCGCTGGGTTAAGCCTTCCGGGCTGGTTTCCCGTCGACGCGAGAAACGCATAACTATCTCATGTGAGTTTTATACCGTCAAACCACCGGTCGGGCATTCGCGTGTACAAGGTTTCTTTGCGATCTTTGCATTTAGAGGATTTGATCTTGCCGCTAGTCAGGACTGCGGGTTACCGGTCAGGAGATCTTCCGCCTCTCGGAAAAGCGTTCGCAGTGCACGCAGTATCCAGCGAGCCATAAGGACGATAATCACCAGCAGGAAACCCACAATCCCCGCCGCCCAAAAGGGATGCTGGGTGGAAAACCAGGTCAGAAAGATGGCCAGGCCGTCCTCGCCCAGGCTCAACGCTGCATTGGAGAAGGGTTCAGGAGAAGCAGTCACAGCCGCCCGGGCAGCTGTCTTTCCCCCATGGGCCGCAAACGCGATCAGACCGCCCGCCGCGGTCGCTGCAACCTGCTCCCAGGGCGATAGGGCCGAAGTCGCTCGGTAGGCCAGCAACGCAGCTACCGGGACCCGTATGAAGGTGTGCAATGTATTCCAGACCAGGTCGAAGGCAGGAATTTTGTCGGCGAAAAACTCGATGGCGAACAGCGCGCCACTGACTCCTATCACCCACCAGCTGGCCAGAATCCCCAGGGCTGGAGGCAGGGCCAACACTCCCGCACGGGCCAGCAGCCCCAGCGTGGCCACGGTGGCGTACACGTTGAGCCCGGCGGCAAAGCTGGTGGCTACCACGGCCGCCACAATCTGATCTCCGGAAAACTTCATCGCGCAGTCAAGGATAGTCCGCCGCGCCACCTTTTATCCCACAAATAAAAAGGGCCGCCAGTCAGGCGGCCCTCGTGTCGAATCGACAGAATCGGTTACAGCGTGGATTCGATTTCGAATCCCCATGCTTCCAAAAGCGGCTCTGGGATGTACTTGGAATTCTTGTTGCGTCGCGCCCATTCCCGCAGTCGGGTGGAACGCAAATACTGGTCTGGCGAAAGCTTATACTCGCGCACGACCTGCTCGAATTCGGTGATGGTCGGGGTAATGGGCCCGATCGGTTCGGGCTTGCCCCAGTTGGGATTTCCGCGTCGCTTGGCCATGAAGACTGTGCCTCGTACCTGGGAATATGACAACTATGAACTATGGAAACTTAGATTCACCTAACGGCGTTTGAGATTCATATCAAATCGCTCAGCCTAGGTTACTAGCTGACTACTCACTATGACTGCCACTATGGCTGGAAGCTGTAGATTCTAGGACATTTGACTCCACAAGTCAATGAAAATATCAACCTTACGCCGCTCGGAATCAAGATATATTACAGAAAAATAATGACTTAATGCTTGCCAAGCCTTCCATTTCCGGAATTTCCACGATCTCTCTTCTGCCGTCGAACTGTTCTGGTTCGCTAGCGTGTACAAGCTAACTGCTGCGAAAAAAGCTTCTTAGCCAATTTGGCCAGTGCCGCAGTACTGCCGTGCCTCAGGGCCGCGTTACCGGGGTAATGGTTCCGCGATGACCGGTCATTGACGGTTGCCACGGACAAACCTAGAGTGCGATAAGGAGGCCAAAACTGTGAGGGATATCTACGAGGTGCTGCGCAAGAAACAGGCGGAACAGGCCCAACTGGGCAAACAGATCGAAGCTTTGCAGACCGCTGCAGAACAGCTCCGCGGCGTCGCTCACCTGCTTGACGATGAGCGCGAAGAAGCCGAAGGAGCCGCCGCCCGGGGTTGACGCAGACCACGAGCTTCGCCAGATCTAAAGGCGTCTTATGAGTTTACAAGCGCTGGTTTTTTGTGCTGACGAGAAAGTCGTACGGGTGCTGCGGAGGGTCCTGAGCGAATTGGAAATCGGCCTGGAGCTTTGCGCCGACGCCGAATCCGCCATTCACAAGCTGACCCGCCGGAGGTTTGAAGCAGTCATTGTGGACTGCGCAGACCCGCGCACCGCCTCGCGCGTGCTGCGCAGTGCCCGCTCCGCGCCCTGCAACAAACGGGCCGTGGCAGTCGCTATCGTCGGCGCCCAGACCGATCTGGGGGCCCAGCGAGACCTGGGGGCGCATTTTGTTCTCCATCAGCCGCTTTCCCCGGAACGCGCCAAAACCAGCTTTCGCGCGGTAAGGGCTTTGATGAAACGCGAGCGGCGCCGCAACGCCCGCATCCCGGTCGAAACTCCGGTTACCATCCAGGTCGACGATGGCGCCGGCCAGCTGCGCGCCGTCAGCAGCGACATCGGCGAAGGCGGCATTGCCGTCCAACTGGCCCACCGCCCCAAGAATCTCGGATCCGTAACGCTGCAGTTTTCTTTGCCCGGGACCCCGGACAAGATTGAGTGTACCGGTGAAGTGGCCTGGGAAAACCCCGGCCGTCAGGTTGGACTTCGCTTCCTCGACCTGGCGCCCGCGATGCGCGACCAGTTGAACGCGTGGCTGGAGAGCCGCGCTCCCGAATTTGAGCAGGATGATCCGCCGGCCCCGTGCAAGCTCACCGATCTCAGCCTCGGCGGCTGCTATCTGGACACGGCTTCGCCTTTCCCTCTTGGCACTCGCATCATCTTGTCCATGAGGGTTGCCGGGGTAGGCTTCCGGGCCGAAGGCGTGGTGCTGGTGATGCATTCCGAGCTGGGGATGGGTATTGAATTCACGCAAACCACCGACCCGCAGCGCAACGATCTTGAGAAATTCATCCATGCCCTGACCAACAGCAATGGCGTTCTCCCGGAGCTTTTGGTGGAACCCGAGGGATTGGACATCGGAGAGCCCGTGAGCGCTCCCAAATCCGGCACGGGTGTAGAAGACCCGCTGCTGGATCTCTTCCGAAAAAGGTCCGACCTCGCGCCCGCAGCCTTCCAGACTGAACTGCGCAAGCAACGCGGCCCCAAAGCGGCGGCGCACAAAGCGTCTACCTAGCTGCGATATTCTTTCCTGGTTTCACGTCGCGATGCACGATGCCGCCGCGGAAATCAGCGGGCGGCGATTGTTGGTGAAATGGCGAGGTTACGCCAGTTAAGCACTCAAAGCTTCCCGGGCCCCTGCACGTCTTGCATTGCTCTGCCCGCCTGCGTACAGTATTCGCCGCTACAATGGTCGGGAAGGAGGCTCGGGGTGATTCTTATAGTGCGGATTGTCGCGCTCATCTGTACGGGGCTGGCAGCTGGCATTTTTCTCGGGCACCGAGCGGGAGTCTCTCGCGCCATGCCCGTACTCAACCCTTCGAGTTTCATCCAGCTACAGCAAGTCATTCACAAAACGTTCGCCCGCATGATGCCCGTGCTCATCCTCGGTGCATTGTTAGGTTCAGTCATGTGGGGTGTTTTGCTGCGCTCGCGCTGGCGAACGGATGAATTTTGGCTGGTGTCCGGAGCCTCATTGGCAATGATGTGCATCCTGGCGATGACGCGGGCTGTGAACATTCCCATCAATAAACGACTAATGACCTGGAATGCGGCTGCACCGCCATCAGATTTAAGTAGGGAGTGGGCACCGTGGGAGCGAATTCATTCCATTCGCACCGTGCTGGCAATTGTTGCCTTCGCAGCCGAGGCGATCGCGTTGAGCATCCACCGTCTCTCCTGATTCTGCTTTGCTGCGCTTCTCCTGATCACGAGATCGTTGCTCATTGTAAAATAGATGATTGCGCCAGAGTTCGTCCTCTTTACCTATGCCGCAGGAAGAAATGACATCCGACACTCGTGAGGGCCAAAACGCGGCGCGTTACGATGCCCAGCGCATCGAAGCGAAATGGTTCGAGCGCTGGGAGCAAGATTCATCGCTCTACTCTGCCGAATCCCACTCCACCCGCCGGAAGTATTACGTGCTCGAAATGCTGCCCTATCCCTCCGGCGCATTGCACATGGGACACGTGCGCAACTACGCCATCGGCGACGCCCTCGCTCGCTACATGTGGATGAACGATTACAACGTCCTCCATCCTATGGGCTGGGATTCTTTCGGGCTTCCGGCCGAGAACGCGGCCATCCAGAACAACACGCCTCCCCGCGAGTGGACGCTGCGCAACATCGCCGCCATGAAAGCCCAGATGAAGCGCCTGGGCTTTGCCTACGACTGGTCGCGCGAAGTCACAACTTGCCTGCCCGACTATTACAGATGGAACCAGTGGTTCTTCATCAAGCTTTTCGAGAAGGGGCTGGCCTATCGCAAGAAAAGCAGGGTCAACTGGTGTCCGAAGTGCGCCACCGTGCTGGCCAACGAGCAGGTGGTGGACGGATGCTGCTGGCGCCACGAAGACACACTGGTCGAGCAGCGCGAGCTGGAACAATGGTTCTTGCGCATCACCAATTACTCCGAGGAGTTGCTGCGCGATCTCGACCGGTTGCCCGGTTGGCCCGAAAAAGTGCGAACCATGCAGCGCAACTGGATTGGCCGGAGTGAAGGCACGCTGGTCGATTTCAAACTGGACGGCGCAACCGATCCCGCCAATTCGACGATCACTGTCTTCACTACCCGCGTGGATACGATTTTCGGCGCAACCTCAGTGCAGCTCGCACCCCAGCATCCCTTGGTTGCGCGCTTGACCAAACACAACGATTTGCTGCGCGGTGAAGTGGACCAGCTTATCGCGGAACAACGCAAGGCCCGGGAAGTGGGCGACATCGACGAGATCGAGAAGCACGGCGTCAACACCGGCCGCTACGGCATTAATCCTTACAATGGCGAAAAGGTGCCCATCTGGGTGGCGAATTACATCCTCATGGATTACGGCACCGGCGCCATCATGAGCGTGCCCGCCCACGACGAGCGGGATTACGAGTTCGCCAGGAAGTACAAACTTGAGATTCGCCTCGTCATCCTGCCGGTCGGAGATCCCGAGGAAACTGCGGTTGAACCCAAGCTTCCTTTCACGACCATGCAGGGCATGCTGGTAAATTCCGGCCGCTTTAACGGTATGGACTGCGAAACGGCCATCAAAGCCATGTCTGAGCACGCCGAGAAAAATGGTTTCGGCAAAGCCACGGTCACCTATCGCCTGAAAGACTGGGGCATTTCGCGGCAGCGCTACTGGGGT
>JAIQFF010000237.1 GCA_020073395.1 Terriglobia bacterium | reverse complement strand
TCTTAGATTACTCCGACGACTACTCGTTGTCAATAGGAAATTGCTGGTAGTGTCGTAGGAGTTTCTGGTTGACAACGAGGGCGACTTGCTGTAGGCTCAGACCATGAGCTTTACAAAACGTGAGATCACAACACATCTGTTCGAGTGCCACTGCGAGCGCTGCAATCACGAATGGGAGTCGGTAGGTCAGGAGCCGCCACGGGTCTGCGCCAGTTGCAAGAGTTCAGGCTGGAATCGACCAGAGGGGCGCAGGACGCTGGCCCAGAGGCTAATCATGGCCCCGAAGATCGAGCAAGTCAGACCAGCCAAGCCAGCCGAGACTGGCAATCGGGCCTTCCGCGACAAAGAGGGCAGGCTGCGCCACTAATCGGATATCCAGTAAAATCGGGCCACAAGGTGAGTAGCCCGACCGATCAGCCCGGATCGGCAGGATCAGCCCACGCATGTCAGTGTCCGGTCGACCGGACAAACCAGTGTTACTGCTGGAGGAGAACTGCCGCCCGCTTCGCCCGCTGGCCACGTTCGCTATTCGCGAATCGCAAACGCGCTATACTGGATATAAGCCAGCAAATCCGGCCCTCAAGACGGCCCCTCAGCAAGCCGTCGCGTATCCGTAACAAAAACCCGTTCAGGGAAATGAGGGATTTTTGAGGGCCGGAACTCGGGAGACCCGCATAAACATTGGGGCTGATCGATGTCTAGCATTTTGTGAGAAATTCTAGCTGCCAGAAGTCCCGTCCCAAGTCGTCGAAGTCGTTCCCCCCTATAAATACCGTCAAAAGTCCGTCATTAGGGACGTTAAGAAGTCCCGTACATAAGCGCCAAAATTTCCAAAAAAGTATAAGCCCATATACAACCTAAGTCATTGAAAAGAGAGACGTTGGCGTGGCCGCGCCTCGCCTCCAGCGCTGTAACCCCGTGGGGTTGAACGGCGGGCCATCGCCCGGATTTAACAATCCTTTTTCAGGGGTATCATTCAGCTTCACGTCGCTTGCCAAACCTGTGCCAGACCCGAGATCAGTAGCCTAAATCGGCCTGTGACTTTGATGACGAAAGGGTAAACAAGCGTCCGTAACCGATTGATTCTTCTGTGCCTTTACTCAATCACTGTACTTATGATGAAAGTACAGTGCGTCCAGCCGCTGAAAATTGTGTGTGGACTCATGCAGGTGCCCGCCCCCCCGGCGATTATTTCGTTCGCCATCGCTCGGGCGCTCTGGCGTGGCCCCGGGGGTCCCGTGGAATGACGAATACGGGAACCAGACTGTCGCTTCCGTAGCAGTCCCGTCCTGATCCTCTCCTTTTGCTCCCTAGGGCCGATCTTGCCCGTGCTGCCCTTGGCGTGTATCGCGTACATTAAGGTCTTGGCAATAACCTATCGTTAGGTTATACTGAGTACATGGTCTGCCCCCACTGCCATAAGCGAATCTCGCGCAAGCAGGTGGCCGCTGCGATGGGACGGATCAGGACGGATCGCAAGGCGAAGTCGTCAGCGGAGAACGGCAAGCTGGGCGGTAGACCACGGCTCAGATCGGGATCGGAGCGCAAATGAATCATCTAGAAAGGCATGAAGTGTTGGCGGTTCTGAGAGTCGCACGGGAGCATTCCGAGTTGGACTGGCTTCTCTTCGCAGTCCAGTACATTCACTCGCACAGGATCAGCGAAGTGCTGGCGTTGACGCCTGAGAACTTCGACGGCGGCTATTGCACGGTGCAGAGGCTGAAGGGTTCCCTGAAGACGACTCAGCCCCTTGTCACTCATGAAGAGCCGCTGCTCAATGAGAGACCAGCGATTGACGCGCTGCTCAGACGGCTGCGACCTGATGAACGGCTGTTCGGGACGCTGACGAAGCAGAACGCGAATTACCGATTTGCTAAGTACGCGAAGCAGGCCGGACTTCCGAAACACAAGCGACACACGCACTGCCTGCGTCACAGCCGTGCGATGCACACGATCAAGACGGCGGGGATTGAGAACGTCCGCCAACTCTGCGGGCATGCCAGCATTGCCAGTACGGGATATTACTTGAAGGTCAGCGATGCCTCTGCATGGGCAGCTTTGGGTTCTGGAGCGGGCTTATGATGGGCAACGAGCGACTGACTGGAGAACTTATGCCAAACAATACCAATTTAATTTTCATGGTCTCTGATCCGAAGAACTGGCGAGATGCCAGTGAGGAAACTGAAGAGCAATACGCCGAGCGTCGTCGTCGGGAAGATCGGATCGAACGGTTGTGGAATCGCAGGACACTCTTCGAGACGATCCAATGAAGTGTAGTAGCTTGAACTCGACCTTGCGGACAACCTTGGCGAGACCCCACGTATCGGACCAGACTGGTATCCGAGTCGGGGGATTTTGAGTGTAATCGCGATTTATCGCCAACTGGCTCAGAATTGTGTCGAGTTCGCTTTCTAGAGTTGCGTCCACTACGCCTCATCGGTGCGGATCAGCTTAGAGCCCCAAAGCGGCGGAATCGAAGTCAGGAGGATTGCTCCTGAGCGAGTCGGCAGAGTCTGTAACCTACAACCAAGATCCAGGCCGTGGCAAAGAGGGCATTCATGATGACGGTCAGAGTGAGGCCCGTTAGCGAAACGATCCCAAGGATGCCGGTGGCCAAGCCCAAATAGGCGGTGATCTTATTGAACACTCCCCGTAGCATCACGAAACCGGTGACAAGGATTCCGAACGAGAGGGTTACGATTGCATACACGATTTCCAGAGGGGACATCAGTACTGCGGATGCATAGTTGGCGGCCGCGATATAAGCCATCCGCTGAACGGCATCCGTGGCTTTAGAGTAGTTGCTGAAGAGAACGAGTAGTGAGGTGTAATGCGACCAGGTAACGGACAAATCTAGGACGACAAACAGCCCCACAAATGCGCTCGCCAGCAGCATCGCGTTTCTGTTGACCTCTTTTAGCGCCAAGTAAAGAGCAAAAGCAAGGGGTACGAAGAGGAAGTCTGTAAGGACGGAGAGGCCAAGAATCGCCCACCAAACCCTCGTCTTCCCAGGAAGGTACTGGAACCAAGCCTCGCCGCCACCGGCTGGAGGAGCCCCGACGTGGGCGTACAAGGGAATGATGACGATGTAGCCGACACCGAGCACCAATGCGGCGATACCGCCCACCCGATACCACTGCTTCTGATCCACGTCGATCGTCGTCTGTTCGACCATTTTCTCGGTCATCTGAATACCTCCGTGGGCGGCAGAGCCCGGGACCTAAGCTATGGCGTTCATGCTACCGGGATATACGGGCGAGGGGTCAACAAAGATGCAGGCGTGCGATTCGCAAAATGCCGACTTGGAAGTTCAGTCGGGCTCGTACGCCATCGGCTCTTAAAGGTCGCAAGAGACCTCCAATAAACCTCGACATCGTTACCTGTGCGTGGTTGTGATTCGCGTTGCCGCCAAAGTGGTGCCCAGTGATCTCCGTGCTATAGCTGACAGTCAAGCGGTCGCCGGATAGCCAGCCTTAGCCCTGCAGACAGACTCGGGTCGGTGTTTTGCGCGGACGACGCCGGTCAATGAGTGCTATCGCGATGTTACGCCAGCAACGTAAATCAGGCCCGATAATCCGATGGATTGCAGCAACGTCTCAGAAGCCCGGCTTCTGGCTTGCTTCCCAGTATTGTTGACAGAAAAAATGAGGGCGACCGAGGAGGTCGCCCTGAGCTTGTCGACTTCTACTAGTAGCGGAACAAAAGTCCCGTGGAGATTCGCGCGTTGTTGTTATCGCTACCTCCATTGGCATGCAGCGAGAGCCAGTCAAACTGGATCGCACGCACGGCCACACGCTGGGTCACTTTCACGTCCACCCCACCTCCCAGCATCATGGCAAACCCGCCGCCCCCCACAGACAAGCCACTCATCGCAGCAGAGCTGTGGAAGCCGCCAGCCAGGAAGTGCGCGAACGGAGTGAAATTTTCGTTGCGCCGTAATGAAACCACCGGTCCAAAGGTGTAGGTGTAATTATTGAAAGACACCCCGTTTTGGGACTTGTAGGCGCCGCTGAAATCAGCGGCCACACCGAACCAGTGGTTAAGGTTTCCGGTGAGGGTCGTATCCCAGCCGTTCGCGTTCAGGCCACCGTCAAATCGTGTGTATTGATATCCGCCGAAGAATTCGGCTTTTGGCGCACTCTCCTGTGCGAGTGCCGCCAACGAAAACATACCGAACAACAAAGCGAATCCGATAAATTTGCGCACTATTGTGCCCCTCCAAGTTGAAATTCGCGCTCTTCTGCGGTCGAGTCACCCGACGGCCGGGGGGCACAGGTTTCACCGAGGCGTCAGCCCACGCTGAAATCAAAGTGCCACTGATAGTGAAATTCATTGTGGGAATGGGGACAAGTAACTGAAGGCAAAGTCCGTTGAGCCTTTAGTAATCGGGCGCGGCGTTGGCTCCGAAATAGTGTGGAAATCGATAAAAGGGCTAGTATTGTGGTTCTTGGGGCAGTCGCTTCCGAAGAGTGGGGCCGCCTGTTACGTCTCCGGAGCGGTGCCGACGCAGAACGGGTCGGTCCGCCCACCCCAACTTGGCTTTTACTTCCTGGAATTCGCCGGTATCCAAGATGTAGTCGTTTCTGCTCGGGAGGAGCGTGGAAATCTCGGTTTGCACTCTGTGGATGCGTTCTTCGGTGGAGGGATAATTGGCATAGGCGCGCGCGATCTGGCCATGGAGCGGCACTTTGGTAAGGAAATTGAAAACAGGAACCTTTGCCATGCGCGCACGCCGCTGGTTCTCTTTGCTCTGCAATTTTTCCAACGCCTCGAGAAAGGCCTGAGGATCATAGCCAGCGGCATATTGATATTCGATACCGAGCAGATCGGCTTCGATTTCGGCGTCACGGTCGAATTTTTTGAAGGTAAGTGGAGCTCCGATTCCTGCTACCTGTTTTATCCCGAACCCGGCTGGTCCGCCGAGATAAATGAGTGGGATCGAGAGCATGTTCCAGGCGTACCTTCGGGTGGCGGAGCGGGTCGCGTGCCGGGCTGCGACGTGCGCGATCTCGTGCGCCATCAGACCCGCCAGCTCCGCTTCGTTATCGACTTCCATGATCAACCCCTTGTCGACATAGAGAAAGCCGCCGGGCAGAGAAAAGGCGTTGAGATCTGGGGAATCGATCACCTTGATGATGAAAGGCACCTCAGCGTCGGAGTTGCGGGCGATTTTTTGGCCGAGACGGTTTACGTAATCATTGATGTCCGAATCGGCGACGAATTTCGTGCGGCGATCAATAGCCGCTGCCATCGCCTCACCCAGCGCGCGCTCTTTCTGAAGCGAGTAAAGATTCACTCCTTTGCCAATGTCCCGCTGCCCGATGCGATCAACGTCGTACTTACCAGAGTCGTTTGTTTTCTCTTCAGTGCCGGCTGCTGCCTGAGATTTCGAGGCTGCCGGAGTTGAGGTTT
>JAIQFF010000047.1 GCA_020073395.1 Terriglobia bacterium | reverse complement strand
ATGAGGACGTAAACCGCGGAGCCGTCCCGGCGGCGCATGGTTTCTTCGTGGTTCCTCACCACGCCGTGCTCCTGCATCTCCCGGGCAAGTTCCTGGTGGCGCTCGGTCGAGAAATAAACCTGGGTGCGAACGTCGGCTTGCAACAGCTCTTCCCGTCTGCTGTAGCCGAGCATGCGAACCAGCGCATCATTGACCTCGATAAAGCGGCCCTCCGGCGTGGAGAAAAACAGTCCTTCCTGAATGTTGTCGAACAGTTCGCGGTATCTCTGCTCTACTTCCAGGCGATCGCTGATGTCTTTCAGCACGTGAATGGTCTGCATACCCTCGCTGTTGGCGCCATGTACCCGTGACGTGGAAACCAGGTAAGTGCGCTCCAGCACGGGATGGACATACTCGTCATCGCCCTCGCTGGTATTGCGGCAGAAAGGGCAGGAGCGTCGCGGCGGGGCATCGCCCGTGGCCAGCAGGGCACACATATTGACTCCAATGAGAGCTTGCGGTTGCACTCCAATGAAGTCGGCGAGGGAACGGTTTACCCGCAAAACGTTACCAGCTTCGTCGTGGGCCACGATGAAATCGCTGATGGCGTCGAAAATTTCCACCCAGTGCCGGTTGGCCTGGTCCATACGGGTAAACAGGCGGGCGTTTTCCAGGGCCACGGCGGCGTGCCCTGCGATGGCCTGCAGGATTTGCTTGTCCTCGTCGGCCAAGAGCTGGTCGCGATCTCCCAGGCACAGGACGCCGACCAATTCCGCCGACGCGCCCTGCAAGCGGACCAGCGTGCCGTTGCTTTCTCCCAGTTCCGAGGCCAGCGTTGGACCGAATAATTCCGTCGCGGTGGAAGAAATAATCATGCCCTCGTGACGTGCCAGGGCTTCCTCGACGGCATGACCGAACCGATGCAACAGCGAGGGTTCCTGAATCTCGCGGCCGTCCGCACCCTGCAGGATCAGGGTTTCCATTCCAGTCTCCTGCTTGACCACAAGCGCTGTCTGGTGCGCGCCCAGCATGTCCGCGGCACGTCCAACGAAGCTCCGGGCAAAGTCGGGAAGTCTCAGGTGGCCGTTGAGTTCGAGGGCCAGTGCCATCAGTGACTCGGCGCGGCGACGATGCTGTTCTGATTGATGGAGGTTACGGGTCACCTCCAGCGCCACCGCGACCTGCGCCGCCAGGGCGCGGGCGCGACGTATCTCCTCCTGCGAGATGCCGACGCGGTCGAGCCGGTCCAGGACCCCGAACATGCCAAGGACTTGGCCTTCCGTGTCGAGTAGAGGGACGGCCAATAGCTGCCGCACATCGAACCTGCCCAGTATTTCCAGGTTTGCGCCGGGGACTTTGCTCGGCTCATCCGACCAGAAGACTTCCTTGTTGAGCAAGACCTTGCTGGCGGGCCCGGACGGAAACAAGAAATCGACGCGCCTGTGATGACCGTTTTCCGCCGCCCAGCGCACGTGAAAGACGCCGTTTTCCAGCAGTCCAATGAAGCCCCGTCCAAAGCCCAGGAAGTCCGCGGCACGGAGCGCAAACTGTTGCAGGAATTCATCCAACTGCCCGATGGAGCCAAGCTCGGCTGAGATATCGAGCAATTGATGAAGTTCGTGGGCCTGGGCCCGGGCCGTGCTGTAAAGCTCCGCATTGGCCATAGCCACCGCGGCAAAACCGGTGACCACTGAAATCAGCGATTTTTCTTCCGCGCTGAAAACGCCTTCCTGGCGCGGATAGACCAGCACTGCTCCCTGGGTGACGGAGGTGCGGAAGGGCGCGGCAATCAACATCCCCGGCGGAACCAGTTCGCCGAGCGCGTGAGTAGCGGGATCAATGGCCACGCTGATCGGTTCGCCCGCGGCCACCGCCCGGCTGGCCAGGTCGGCGGCAAATTGCAATCCCCGGCGATCGTGCCTCGCCCGTACCGAAGCGGCCAGCTGCGGAGACTCGGCCGCGACCGCCCGCAGACTGAACGCAGTCCCTTCCCGCAGCAGCATGCAGACCAGGCGAGTGCGCAGCAGGACCCGAAGCCGGTCCGCCACAGCCTCGACCACCGCGGTAGACTCCGGGGCGGAGCGGAGGGCTTGCGCGACTTCAGCCAGAATTTTGGTTCGCCGGTGTTCTTCGCGCGAAACCTGGGTCAGGCGATTGGCTTCGAGCAGGCTGCCGAGTTGTCCCGCCAGAATTGTGGCTTTGGCCGCCAAATCCGGGGTGAAGAAGTCGGGATCCGAACAATGCAGGAACACCGCCGCCCCGATCGATTCGTTACTTACCACCAGGGGCGCGGCCATGATGGAACGAGCGCCGAACTCGGCCGCCATGAGATAACGGGCGGGATCCAACTGATTTTCGTAAACCGTCTTGCGCTGACGGATGGCTTCGACTGCGATGGCGACTGAGCTCTGGCTGGCCTTGACCCTCGTTCCCCGGAAACGGTCGGCCATCAGACCGTCGGCTTCCGCCCCCTGCAACTCGTCGACGGCAACCCTCTGCCAGTAATAAGCACCGTCCACCTGGAAGAGTTGCCGCGTGGCCTGACAAAACAGCCGGATTAACGCTTCCGCCGGTGTACCTTGAGCGGCGGCATCGGAGAATTTGAGCAGCAGGCGCTGAAAAGCGTCGTCCGAGCGCGGACTACCGCGCTGCACCGCAGTCGCATCTTCAGCCGACAGGGTCAAATGGTCACCGTCCAGGCAGTCTCAAATCCACAAGTAGTTGATATACAGCAGATTAGACTGATATTCTCAATTTGAGTCAAGCGAATAAGGCAGGTGGGTGCCGAGATGGTGAAATCGGGCTCGGCCGTGTTCGACTTGTATCAGACTGAGATAGTAACCCGTTGATGAGACGATTCTAAACTCCGATCCCGCCTGGAATCGCAACCCACTGGTGACAACTAAGTACATTAAAGCAAGGGCTTTATCGGCAGATTGCGGTTTCCCGGTCAGGTCTGGTTCGGGCTGGCATCGGCATTGCACTTGAACGCATGGGGAATTATTCCCTTACCAGGAGAAACCTGTGCGTTTGAGGACGATAGGGCGGTCAATACTCGGTTTGGTCTTGGGACTCTGGCTGGTAACGGCCGGAACAGCAGTGCTTTGTCCGCCGGCGATGGCTCAGGAGAACGTGAAGACGGAGGAATTGTCGCGCAAGGCTAAGACCAAAGTTGCGCCCATTTATCCCGACGTGGCGCGCCGCATGAACGTCTCCGGAACCGTTAGGTTATCCGTCGTCGTGGCGCCAAACGGCACGGTAAGAAGCTCGAAGGTAATCGGCGGGCACCCGGTTTTGGTCAATGCCGCCATGGACGCCATGAAGCAGTGGAAATTTGAACCCGCCCCGACCGAGAGCAGCGGCATCGTGGAATTCAAGTTTCAGCCTCAAGACTAGTTCGAGAGCGGAGCGGTTCGCCCGCGCAAGCAGCGCGGCAGCATGGAGCGGAGGATAGCATGACGATCGGCAGAAAACTTTATTTGAGCTTCGGCGCAGTGCTGGTCATGGTCGTGGTGCTGTTTGCCGTAAACCTGGCAGCGGTGTACCGCGAGCACAGCGCCAAGGCGGCTGCGTCGCAGGCCCTGCAACTGGCGGATGCCACCGACAAGATCAGATTTCAGATGATGCAGAACCGCCTCTACCTGACCAACTACCTGCTCAGCGGAGACAGTCGCGAGTCCGACCACGTCAATGACGGCGTCCACACCCTGATTGATCGCATGCAGAGCACGTTGGCCATCGCCACCTCCGAGCAACAGCGGAGTGCGTTGGCGAAAGTACAGCAGACGGAACAGAACTGGGCCCGGGACTTTGCCGAACCTCTCATGCAAAAGCGCAAAGATGTGGACCAGGGAAACTCCACCGTAGCCGAACTGCAGATTTTCTACCTGCAGAAAGATGCCAGTTCATGGGTGAAGAGCTCTACTGAATATCTTGATCTGGCGGACCAGGAAAGCAAGCGGGTGCTGGAGGAGCGGCGCAAGAGTGACGAGGCCGCGAGCAACTGGACCATCGGAATCGCGCTTTTGGGCACGCTGGCGGCATTGGGTCTGGGCAGCCTCATTGCTCTCCGGACTGCTAAATCCATTACCGAACCGCTCACCGACCTCATGAAGGTCACTAAGCAGATCGGCACGGCCGGGGACCTGGACCACGAAATCGATATCAAGCGCGAGGACGAGATCGGCGAACTGGGTCGGACGTTCAACGGCATGGTGGGCTATCTCAGGGAGATGGCATCGGTCTCCGAGGCCATCGCCGGAGGAAATCTTTCGGTTGAGGTTAAGCCGCGCTCCAAGGATGACACCCTGGGCAACGCTTTTGTCCGCATGGTGGATGGCCTGAGAAATCTGGTGCGCAACGTACGCGACGCCGCTTCGCAGGTGGCCAGCGCTTCCAGCCAGGTAGCGGGCGCGTCCGACGATTCGGCCAAGGTCAGTCTGCAAACCGCCTCCGCCATCGACGAAGTCACCAGCACCATGCACGAGATGAGCGTCAACGTGCAGAACATGGTGAAGAACACCCAGACGCAGGCTTCGAGCGTCAGCGAGACTTCCGCCTCCATCGACCAGATGGTGGCGTCCATTCAACGCGTCGCTGATACCGCCAAGGTCCTGCTCGACATCTCGAACCGCTCGCGAGAGGAAGTGCACAGCGGTATCAACACCATGGAGAAGGCCACCGACGGACTGAACAAGATCAACATCACGATCCGTTCTTCCGGCGAAATTATCGACGTGCTCGGACAGCGGGCTGATGACATCGGCAAAATCATTGAAGTCATTGACGATCTGGCGGAGCAGACCAACCTGCTGGCTTTGAATGCCGCCATCGAAGCGGCG
Organism: Terriglobia bacterium; assembly: GCA_020073395.1. Classification (GTDB taxonomy): domain Bacteria; phylum Acidobacteriota; class Terriglobia; order Terriglobales; family Acidobacteriaceae; genus JAIQFF01. Next base: position 25,394 of record JAIQFF010000047.1, on the reverse strand, counting down.
CGTGCCGGGGAGCATGGTTTGGGATTCGCCGTGGTCGCCGACGAAGTGCGCAAGCTGGCGGAAAAGTCCGCCCAGTCCACCAAGGAAATTTCCGAACTCATCCAGAGCATTCAGAAGGAAGCGCGCAAGGCGGTCGAGAACATGGACCGCAGCACCGGCATCGTGAACGACGGGCTCGGCCTGGGACAAGAACTCAACGCTGCGCTGCGCAAGATCTCCAATGTGGTGACCGAGGTCTACAAGTTCGCCCAGGAGATCGGCGCGGCCACGAACGAGCAATCGCATGGCTCGTCGCAGATCGCGCGTGCCACGACTCGTTTGAACGAAATCACGCACGAGATCAACTCCGCGGTTGAGGAGCAGGCCTCTGGCGCCCAGGCGGTGGTTAAAGCCATGGAGCGCATGCGCGAACTGGTGCAACAGACAACTTCGGGTTCGACTGAACTGGCGGCCTCGGCAGAGCAGATGTCCAAGATGTCTCGCGAGTTGCTGGATGCAATGCACCGTTTCGCACTGGAGCAGGAACGGGGCTCCACGCGATATGAAGAGCATGCGACCGGCAATGCCCGGCGCGCCGCTGCCGGCGCTCGGGCCTGATGTGCAGAGTGCACCATGAACCCTGAATTGCACATTGTCGGATTCCAGGTGGGACGCGAAACCTACGGCGTGCCCATCACCTCTCTGCACGAGATCGTGCGCGTGCCCGAGATCACGGCTGTGCCGGATGCTCCTGACTACATGGAAGGCGTCATCAATCTTCGCGGCAAGATCGTCTCGGTCATCGACCTGCGCAAGCGCTTTGGCGAGCCCAAGGCAGCGTTAAACCGCCGCAACCGCATTCTGGTGGTGGAACACGGCGGCAGGCTTTCGGGATTGATTGTCGATTCGGCTTCGGAAGTCCTCAAGATTCCGGCGAATGAAATCGAGCCTTCTCCGGCAACCTTGCAGGACGGTGGACTGAACTGCGTGACCGGACTCGGCAAATATCGCGGTCGCCTGATCGTTTTGCTGGATATGGCCAAGCTGCTGGATAGCGGCGTAGCCCGAAAAGAACAAGCGGAGCGGGCAAACGGCGAAGCGCGCGGCGCAGCCGCGGCCAAGTCGTAGCAGTCCTGGGACTAAGTGAACAGGGACGAACCGGAACTCATGGGCACATCCAGCATACCTGCGCAGTTTACCGAGGCTGAACTGAAGCTTCTGCAGGTGCTCGTGTACCAGGAGTGCGGCATGCACTTCGACGAGCGGCGCACCCATTTCCTTCAGGACCGCCTGCAGCGGCGTTTGAAGGAGTGCCACCTCGATTCTTTCTACAGTTACTACCGTCTGCTGATCAGCAAGGAAGGCAAGGACGAACTGGCCAAGCTGCTGGAAAACCTGACGGTCAACGAAACCAGCTTCTTTCGCAATAAGGCCCAACTGGATCTGTTCCACAAGCACATCCTCGATGACCTGATTCGCCGCAAGCAGGCGCAACGGGACTACTCTCTGCGCGTCTGGAGCGCGGGTTGCTCCACCGGTCAGGAGCCCTACACCCTGGCCATGCTGATTGCCGACAGCCTGGCTTATTACTACCTGCGCAATCCGCAGTCAGCAGCCGTGCCCTCGCCCAAGCCCCTGGTTCCTCCACCCTGGAAGGTCGAGATCATCGCCAGCGATATCAGCTACTCAGTATTGCGGACGGCCCAGGAAGGCACTTATTCCGAAACACAAATGGCGAGCGTGGACTACAGCTACCGCTTGCGCTACTTCGACAAGACCGGCGAGCGCTATGCCATCAAGAAGGCGCTGAAGGAAATCGTCCATTTCGACTTCCACAATTTGAAAACAGAATATCTGCCGCAGCGCAATGATGTGATCTTCTGCCGCAACGTCATGATGTATTTTGACGAAGCGGAACAGAAGCGGTTGCTGAAAAAGTTCGCGCGCTGTCTCAATCTCCAGGGTTACCTGTTCGTCGGCCACGCTGAAAGCCTGTTGGCCCTGACCGACAAGTTCACCATGGTCCATCGCAACAGCGGGACCGCCTATCAGAAGGTCGAGGTGAGCGGATGACCCAGTTTCCCGATGAGCGCGCCGCCGAAATGCGGGAACTCTTCTTCGAGTCGGCGCAGGAACTGCTGCAGTCCCTCAATGAAGAGGCGCTGAAGTTGGAAAAGCGTCCGGCCGACGCTGAACTGGTGCGCAGCATCCGTCGCATTGTGCATACGCTCAAGGGTGATGCCGCAGCTTGCAGCTTTCGCGAACTGAGTAACGCAGCCCATGAACTGGAAGACGCCCTGGCCCTGGAGTCGGCGTCCTCGCACGGCAGCCTGGCGGAGGTCGCATTTACCGCGGCGGACACCTTTGGCGCCATGCTGGCGGCCTACCGGCGCAAGGGCAAGCTGCCCTCGTCCGCGCCTTTGGCCAAGATGATTCGAGAGCTCACGCAGCAACCCAAAGGAAAAAAGCGCTCGAAGAAGTCCGCCAAAGCTGCAGTCGTCCCCGTTGCCTGGACCGAGTACGAGAAACTGGCGATCCAGAATGCGGTGAGCGCGGGCAAGAATGTGTACCACCTCACCGCCGCCATCGACCCGCATTGCGTGATGCCGATCGCAGCCCGCCAGCTGGTGCTGAATGCCCTGGCCCCGCTCGCCGAGGTCCTGGGAGCGCGTCCCGAGGCTGGCTCGCCGGCCAGCACCCAGCGGCTGGAATTGCTGGTGGCAAGCGACAAGTCATCTGACCAGTTGTCCGCCCGGTGTCGCATCCCCACTGTGATCTCTAGCGTTGTGGTGGAGCTGGTAAAGGCCGCTGAGCCCAACGCAAGGAAAGCCGTTCCCGCCGAACTGGCAGGACATGCAACCGCTTCGCCGGCCTCACCTCACCAGACGCTGCCGGAATCCGGTGATGAACACTCGGCAATCGGCAGGGCCAGTCATCCGGTACTCGCGGAAAACATTCTGCGGGTGGACGCCGAGCGCATTGATAGTGTTCTCAATCTGGTCGGGGAGCTAATTATCGGCAGGTCCATGCTGCAGCAGGCGTTTACTGAATTCGCCCGCCATGTTCCCAAGGACGCCTTGCGCGGCCGCTTCAGCGATGCCATGGCCTTTCAGTCTCGGGTGCTCAGTGACCTCCAGCGCTCGGTCATGAAAATCCGCATGGTGCCGGTGGAGCAGCTCTTCCGGCGCTTTCCCCGCATGGTGCGCGATGTCGCCAAGCAATGTGGCAAGGACGTGGGACTGATGATGAGCGGGCAGGACACGGACCTGGACAAGGGTCTTTTGGATGTTGTCGCCGAACCCCTGACCCACCTGGTCCGCAATGCCGTCAGCCATGGCATCGAGAGCGCCGAGGAGCGAGTCCGAAACGGGAAGCCAGCGCGCGGAACCATCCATCTCACTTCGTATCACCACGGCAATCAGGTTATCGTGGAAGTCACCGATGACGGCGTCGGCATTGACGTTCAAAAAGTCAAAGCCAAAGCCTTGGAGAAGGGTCTTGTTACCTCGGAAGAGGTGGACAGGTTGGGGGAAGCCGAGATTCTCGCGTTGGTGTTCCGGCCCGGGTTCAGCACCGCCGACGAGATCACCGAGATCTCAGGGCGCGGGGTCGGCCTGGATGTGGTGCAGACGGTGTTACACCGGCTGAAGGGTTCGGTCGAGATTGAGACCCGGGTGGGACAGCGCACGACCTTCCGCCTCAAGTTGCCCCTCACTTTGGCCATTATCAAGGCCCTGTTGTTCCGGGTGGAGCAGCGGCTGTACGCCGTAGCTTTGAATGCGGTCGCGGAAATTGCTCGCGCCCGGGAATCCGACGTGCACCAGGTGCATAACCATGAAGTCTTGCAGTTGCGCGACCGCGTCCTGCCCCTGGTGCGACTGGGGCGCGCGCCAGGTAGGGGGGCGCAGGCGGGATCCGAAAAGATTTTTGTGCTCGTGATTTCCATGGGCGAACGGAAGCTGGGAATGATCGTGGACAGCCTCGAGGGCGAAGAAGAACTTGTGATCAAGGCGCTCGACGACCAGACCGTGGCCACCGATTTGATCAGCGGAGCATCCATCCTGGGCGATGGACGGGTGGTGCTCATCGTCAACCTGCCCGCGATTGTGGATCGTCACGGCAAGGTTCGTCCGGAACAGGGAGAGGGGATTGTCTCCGGCATCCTGCTCTCGCACGCCGACCGCAAGAGCCTGCGCGAAGGCACGGCGGAGGTGCGTCTATGACCCCCGTGCGCGTGCTGGTGGTGGACGATTCCGCGCTCATGCGCAAGCTGATTCCACAGATCTTGCAAAGCGACAGCTCGATCCAGGTGGTGGGCACCGCCATGGATGGCAACTTCGGCCTCAGGAAAATCGAAGAACTGAAGCCCCAGGTCGTGACTCTTGATCTGGAGATGCCGGGCATGGGCGGCATCGACATGCTCAAAGAGATCATGCGCCACCACCGCCTGCCGGTGATCGTTGTGAGCTCCCACAGCACGCTGGGAGCTTCGGTAACGCTGCAGGCCTTGTCGCTGGGCGCGTTTGATTTTGTCGCCAAGCCGAGTGACGTCTCCGCCCGTATGCCCCAGATCGCAGCCGAATTGATCAGCAAGATCAAGGCCGCCGCGCAGAGCCGGGGCGTGACCGTGAGACCAGTTGGCGCGACCCCTCGTTCCGGGCAAAAAGCGCCGCTCGATGCCAAGAAAGCTCCTACCAGGGTAATCGCCATCGGCGTCTCTACCGGAGGGCCGCAGGCCTTGCAGTATGTTTTCTCTCAATTGCCCGCGGATTTTCCCGGCGCGATTGTGGTGGTGCAACATATGCCGGAAGGCTTTACCGAAATGTTTGCTCGGCGTCTGGATGAAATCTGCGCCGTCCGGGTCAAGGAGGCGCAATCGGGAGACGTCCTGCTGGCGGGCCGGGTGCTGATTTGCCCGGGCAGCCGGCATTTGAAGGTAAAACGGCTGCCCCTCGGTGATGTTGCGGTGCTGAGCGATGAGCCGCGAGTCAACGGGCACCGTCCCTCGGCCGATGTCTTATTCAAGAGCCTGGCCGACGAATTCGGGTCCAAAGGCATTGCTGTTCTGATGACCGGCATGGGGGATGATGGGGCGCAGGGTATGGGCGTGGTCAAAGCGGCGGGAGGAATGACAATAGCGCAGAGCGAGGAGTCCTGCGTTGTCTATGGTATGCCTAAAGCGGCCATCGATCGCGGCTTCGCGGTGCGAGTTGTCGGGCTGGATGTTCTGGCCAACACCTTGCAGGCCCAGTGCATGGCAGATCGCAAAAACGGATTTGGAAACGACCCCGGCGAAGGTGGGAAAGCCGCAGGCGCGGGGCGAGAATAGTTTTGAACTGAATGGCAGGGTTCGATTTCGCAACAAAGGCAGGAGGGGTTATGGAGCAGTTTGCATCATTAAAACGCAGCAAGGACGGTCAACCGGTCCGGTACCTAGTAGTGGACGATTCCGTCTTCGCCCGCAAGAACCTGGCACGAATCGTTGAAACCTTCGGCGGCCAGGTGGCGGGCGAAGCCGGCGATGGCATGACCGCCATCACCGAATACGATCGCACCAATCCCGACATCGTGCTCATGGACATCACCATGCCGCAGATGGAAGGGATCGAAGCGGCCGAAAAGATCGTAGCCCAGCATCCTGAGGCGCGTATTGTCATGGTGTCTTCCGTGGGTTATCAGGAGAACATCGTGGCCGCGTTACAGCGCGGGGCCCGGCACTTTGTGCAGAAGCCGGTCAAACCGGAAGTTCTGTACGAAGTAATCAAGTACGTTCTGGGCGAAGATGGGGCTGTAGTGAGTGCCGCAGGCGCGGGAGCCTGATCTATGAAGATGGAGTTGATCCAGCCGTTCATCAACGCGGCAGACGCCGTCCTGGCCCAGGGCCTGCAGTCTCCCATGTCCATTGGGAACCTGAGCATGGAGCAGGAGGCTTACCGGCGCAAAGGAGTGGCCGCACTGGTTGCGATCACGGGCGACATCGAGGGTCGAATCGTGTTCGACCTCGATCCCGAGACCGCGGTGCGTGTCGCCGGCCATTTTGCCGGCGGTGAGCTGCCCGAATCCGATGAACTGGTGCGGGAAACAGTTTGTGAGCTGGCCAATCAAGTGACCGGGAATGCGGTCACCGCCCTGAATGATCAGGGCTTCCACTTCCGCGTGCATCCCCCGGTTCTACACACTTCCGATCACGGTCCCACCAGCAGTGAGGACACCGAGGCCCTGGTCATCTGCTGCGAGACTGCCAGCGGCAGCCTGTTCATGAACATTGCCCTGCGCTACAACGTTGAGTTACCAGGCGAACGGGCGGCAGCCGCCGGCGAGTAGCTTCGGACCTCGGACTTCGGACTTCGGACCTCAGACTCAACTCTCGAGCCCTCAAATCTCTCGCGACTCGTGTGCCGAGCGGTTTGGACCCTTGAACCACCGTCTCTTGAGCGAAGGGAATGGACTCTCTTGCGAGTCCGTTCCCGCAGTCGAAAGACCTGCTGTTGGGCGCAACAGAAGCGGCCGGCGATCTCCGCACACGTCAGATGCAGCGCCGGCAGAATGCAGGTCCCTCGACTTCGCTCGGGATGACAGAGTAGGGGAGAGAGCACGACAGAGAAGTCCGAGGTCTGAAGTCCGATGTCCAATCAGGGTCCTGCCAACACGAACACGGGGTTTTGCGGTAATGCGTTTCCACCGTTGGGTGGAGTGACGGTGCCCAGGGGAGCAGGCATGTCAAGCACCGGAGTGTCATCAGAAGTGCGAATGATTGCGGTGCTTCCCGCATCGCACTTGCCTACAATTACCTTCGTACTCTCGGCCGAGGCGGCCGAAGAAACACGGAATCGCACTCCGCCCGGCACTCCTCCCGGAATGCCCAGGCCATTGACGTCGCAACCGGTCGGGAACGTTGTAGAGATCTCGACGACGACAGCTCCAGTCCCACTCTGACTGCTCGCCGTAGTCCCGACGCTGTTGCCAACCGTAAACGTTCCGGCATTTGCCGCCGCAAGAGTAAATGTTCCGTTGTTCCCCGCGTCGGCCATGCCTGCGACCACTATTTTCATGCCGGGCCGGAGAGCCGGACCGGAGATCAAGGTATAGGTGTAGGTGGTATTCGTGCCGCTTTGCAAGGCGGCCGTTATGTTGACTGTGGACTCCAGTGGGATCGTCTTTCTGACGCTGCCATCACTGGCGTTGATCACGGTGACCCCCGAGCTGATGCAAGACTGAGCATCGCTGGGATCAGAGGTGCAGGGCGGGTTCTTGATGGAACTCACGGCGTAAGCCCGGCTGCCATCAGGCAGCACAGCCACCGTTAGCGGGCCGGCGGAAACCGGAGTCACAAACAGGACAGCCGGCGGGTCAACGGAAACGTTAAGTACGGTCACAGTGTTGGCGACCGGGTTGGTTACGTAGAGGCGATTCAGCTTGCCGTCATACACCATGTAATTCGCGCCCGCGCCCACGGAGGTGGAGCCCACTGCTGAGTCGGTGACGGTATCAATCGCGGACACGGTGCCGCTAGCGCTGTTGAGCACGTAAATTCTCGCACTGTCGGAGCGTGCCACCGCCCACACCGGATTGGTCCCGGTGGCGATGGTCTGCGTTACGGTGCGGTCCACCAGGCTGATGGCACTCACGGTGCCGTCGCCCTGATTCACGGCGTAGAGTTTCTTCTGGTCAGGAGTCTCCGCCAGCGCGACGGGTTGATTGCCCACGGCAATCAGCGGGTTCAGCACCACATTGGTCGTGGTCGAGATTGCCGCGACCGTATTGTTCCCAAAGTTCGCCACGTAAACCGTCCCGCTTTCCGTGGTATGGACAAATACGGGATGCGAACCCGCAGGCAGTGAAGTTGTCGTAACCACGGTAGCGGTTGACCCGGGGTTTGGGGAAAATGAAGAAACCGAGTCCTCGAGGGTATTCGCCGCATACACTCGAACGGCGGTCGAGGTCAGGGTGGCGTGGGCCGGACCCAGGCCGAGTTGAGCCACTCCAATGTTGGTGTCGCCCGAGACATCCAGCCGGCTGCTGGCGCCGGGATCAATGATGCCGTTGTTACTGAGCACCAGAACGAAGTGAACGCTTTCGGGATCGGGTGGGGGCGGGACAATAGGAATAGCCACGGGACGGTATTGGTCGCCGCAGCTGACGCAAATCAGGCCAAGAGTCAGAATGCCCAGCAAGCGGGCACCACGCCAAAAAGTCATCCCCACCCCAGCAGAACCATCCATGAACCCACAATGATCCGGAAGAGTTTCCATTTTAATGGTTGGTTGGAATATGCGCCAGCGGAGGACCTGGCACTTGGCACTTAGCACTTAGCACTTTGCCTTTGCAGTCTGATGCCCTCTGGCAGCCAAAAGGCTGCTCTTTAAGAATTGGCAGGGAATTGTCTGTAAAGATGAACGTGCGGAAACACTAGATTGCTAAGCGCCAATTGCCAAGTGCCAACTGCTAAATGCTGGCCCTACGCCTTGCCTCTGGACCGCTTTCCGGAAGCCGCTTCCCGGGCCGGCGCTGCTGGTTTCTTTTTTCCTTCCATCTCGGCCAGGCTCTGTTTGAGGGCAGCCATAAGATCGACCACGGGGGCGAGTTTCTTCGGCTTCTCTACTTCAGTGATCTTGCCGCCTTCCAGCTTGGTCTCGATGAGCTTTTTTACATTCTCCTGGAAAGTGTCGTGATACTTCTCGGGGTCCCATTCGGCGGCCAGAGCCTCAATCAACTGGTGAGCGACTTTGACTTCCGCGTCTTTCAATTCGACCTCGGGGGCGCCAAAGCCTTCCACCTTGCGAACCTCTTCCGCGTAGTACATGGTATGGAGCATGAGTCCGCCTTGGTGCGGACGCAGGAACACGGTGTACTCGCGATTGTGCATGGTCAGCTTGGCGATGGCGACGTATTCGCTCTCTTCCAGGGCCTTGGTCAGCAGGGCGTAGGGCCTGCGTCCCGCCTCTTCCGGCAACATGTAGTAGGAGGATTCGAAAAAGACCGGATCGACCTCGCTGGTCTTCACGAACTCCAAAATCTCCATGGTCTTCGCGGTCTGCGGCTCAATCTTCTTGATCTCTTCGGGCTCGATCACTACGTATTCGTCTTTGCGGAATTCGTAGCCCTTTACGATCTCGCTGCGGTCCACCACGCGATTGTCGGCGGGACAATAATATTGCTGCTTGACCCGCTGCAGGTCGTCGCGATGCAACATGTTGAAGGAGATGCCGCTGCTGCGCGCGCCGGAGAAAAGACGCACCGGCATGGAGATCAAACCGAAAGTAAGGTATCCCGACCAAACCGAGGCTGCCATAGGTTCCCCTCGAAGCAGAAAAGGCCCAAGCGTAGTGCAGTTTAGACTACGCAGAGTATTTGATGCAGTGCTTAGATGCGGGTAATCTGAAGAACAAGCCCCATCTATAGGACGATCAGCACGGCTACACTATATCTTGTGGACGATCGAAAGCCGGGCTGCGCTCTAAAACAGTGACCGATGGTGTACGACCTTTCTCCATTCAGCGCTTTGACCGTACCTGACTTTGGGGGTCATGAAGGGCAGTGGGCCGTCGCAGGTCTGCTCACTGTTGGCTTCACGGTGCTGGCTCGCCTGGTGCGCGGTGTGACCAACTCGGGAGCGGTCGCAGGGGCTTTCATCTGCTTTGTGCTCTACCTGGGAGGGGGGCCGGGTGCATTCGCAGCCCTGGTCACGGTTTTCGCGCTGGCCTGGATCACGACCCGGCTCGGCTATTCGCGCAAACAGAAGCTGGGGACTGCGGAACGCCGCGAGGGCCGAAAGGCATCCCAGATCCTGGCCAATCTCGGAATAGCTACGGCTTGTGCCGCGGCTTCCATCCTCAGCCATGACCGGACGCTGTTCCTGCTCGCGATGGCGGCGACACTCTCGGAGGCTGCGGCCGACACGGTTTCCAGCGAAGTGGGCCAGGCCTTCGGGGAGCAGGCTCGCCTGATCACGACCTGGCGTTCCGTCCCTGCGGGAACCGATGGTGGGGTGAGTCTGATCGGGACCACGGCTGGAGTCGTGGCTGCTGGAGTGGTGAGCTCGATCTGCGTTCTGGGCGGATTGCTGCCCCGGCGATGGCTGGTGATTTCCACGGGTACCGCTATCCTGGGCATGATTGCTGACAGTTTCCTAGGCGCAGGGCTCGAAAGGCGTAGGTTGGTTAATAACGACTTGGTTAACTTTCTCGGCACCTTGATAGCTGCGGCGGCTGCAGTCTGGTTGGCGCGAATTCACCTGTAGATTCTGCGTCTTACCCCGGCAGGTCATGTACTGATGGGCCTTGCTGGCGGTTACCCTGCGCGCGAAAATCTTATAAAGCATCTTCACTTAAGAGTGCTTGCATCTCACTGCTTTGGCCGGGTTTTCCAGAAACCTTTTCGACGAACCCGAAAAGCGCGAAAGACTATAGAAGTAAATGAAGATCCAGAAGTTTGTAATCGGCTATGTGGTGGCTCTGGCCCTGTTGTTGTTTGCCCAGCAGCGTCCGGCCACCACCCAGCCTGCCGGCTTCCGCGAGGTCGCGGATCTCACCCACTCGCTGACAACCGACGGCTTCGAGAAGCCTCATAGGTCAGCCTACCGAGTGGAGACCGTGGCTCTCTCCGAAAAGACGTACGCGTCGAGGGTCTCCTCTTCAGAATTTTCCACCCGGATTGATGCTCCCTCCCGTTTGGGACGCGGCCAGTGGACGGTTGACCAGATTCCAGCGGGCCGGCTGATCGGGCCCCTGGTGGTCCTCGATGTAAGCGCCAGCGTAAAAACCAATCCGGATTATGAGATTTCGGTCCAGGACATCGCACGCTGGGAGCAAGACAATGGGCCGATCCCGCTGGGCGCAATCGTGATGGTTCGAACTGGCTGGGGCTCGCGCTGGAACTCAATAAAAAGCTACCGTAACGCTGATGCTAAGGGGGCGATGCACTTTCCCGGATACTCCGAAGACGCCGCCCGTTTCCTGGGGGAAGGTCGCAACGCTCTCGGTCTGGGCATCGACACTGCCAATCTCGATCACGGCTCCGCTCAAATATCGACCGTAGGTCAATACGCCCTGGAGCACGGGCTCTATCTTCTGACCAATGTGGCCAACCTCGATCGCATGCCCGCCAATGGCGCAGTGGCGATGGTGGCTCCTGTGAAAGTAGCGGGAGGATCGGCGGCTCCGGTCCGCATTCTGGCGCTGGTGCGCTAGCGGGCGTTCTCTGGCGGCGCGTTCCTAGAGCTCGTCTTCCCGTTCCACCGAGACAAACACCAGTGTTACAACGTTGCCGGGGCTCGTCCCTTGAGCGATAATCGGCGGCACCTCTTGGGGAGGAGTCATGGGTCGCATACTCCGCGTGCTCTCGAGCGTGGCTGCGATGGCAATTCTCGCCAACACAATCGCACAGCCCGCCGCAGCCGACCAGATCGGGTCAACCATCAACTTCCGCGTATCAGATACCTTCCCTGACCTTACCTACAACGAGATCACCAAGATCCAGAGAGGTCTCAAGTCTGCCGTTGACTTCAATCGCAAGAAGACGCCTTGGATCTGTGTCAGCAGCCCAACTTTGTCCGACGAGGTCCTGGGTGATCTGGGCGAGCAATTCCGCCCGACCGGAGCTTTTATCTACGTGGCCATTGGCCGTCATCCTGATGGTGACGCCTTCGTGATGGAGATGATCTGGGTGGCCGGGAAGAGAACCGCGACCCAGACGGGCGTAATTTCCAAGACGCTTCTGGAGGGCGATCGGGCCACAGCTCTGCGTGACGAAGCCGTACACACCCTCGAGCAGTTAATGGAGCAGGTGACACCGTGTGCCCCAAAGGTCAAAGTGAAAGCCAAGACCAAACTGACCCAGGACCTGATCTGGACGGGAAGTTGGGAAGGGGAAGCCAGGCTCGCCCTGGGAGAGAGCGGCGACTTCGCAGGCACGCTTCCGGTCACATACTCATGGACGCCTATTATCCTTCCAGACGGTGTGTGCACCGCTACCATCCCCAATCCCAGGTCACTGATGGATATTGCCGGGCATTTCGAGGCGGGCGACAAAAGTCTGAAATTCACCCGTATGCAACTCCATGGCATCAGCGGAAATACCACGGTGTCCTGTACCCTGGATGGCCAGGCCATCACTCGTACCATGGCGCTTCCAATTTTCGCGCCCATGGAAGCAGCTACGCAGTACGACGTCCGCATTCCCCTTCAACAGGACGCACGGATTATCATCGCCTTGCGGCCTCCCGCACCCGGCGCCGTCAGCGACTTCACCATGGACCTCACCTACGAAGAGGATGGGACGCCGGTAGCCCTCGTTAGCGTGGGCGGCGCACCGCTGCAAGCGGCCCACCGTTCACGTCGTTGAACCTCGCCCGTTGCCGTCAAATAGTAGTTAGGCCGGTTTCGTCATGTTTGCTTATAGCTGGCGCGTCGCAGTAAAACGACTCCCAGCAGGAACGGCATGATGAATGGGATCGCGGGGATTCCGGCAACGAATCCGGGTTGGGTATACCAGGGGGTGGAAAGAGTCGACGGGTCCGGGAATGACATACCTCTCATCACAAGGCACAGTGCCGCGACGAGGTTCGCAGCCACATACCCGCGTGTCGCGCCGCGCCCCAGCCAGTGGGTTCGCCCGAAGGATGCCGCGAATGCTGCGGTCGCGAGATAGGTCAGAAGGCATGCGACCGAAAGCATGACATCAAGCACGTCATTCAGCGAACCGATCGCGGCGGACACCTGCCCGTCGCGGACCTTCACAATGTAGGTCCCCAGTAGAACGCACATCCAGATGAGATACGGAGAACTGGCGAGCATGACCGCGGCGAATCCGAGCGTCGAATAGAGACGTTCACCGGCTTCGCTGAGTGCGTTCTTAAGAACTATGAATCCGCCCGATACGGCGATCGAACTGACGAGGAGGACGAGATAGCGCATCACATTCTCTGCCGGGCTTGCAATCCAGGGGGGACCAACACCGACCCAGAAGAGGGCCACCAGCGCAAATGGCGTTATCAGAAATCCGCCGGCAAGAGCAAGTCTTTGCTCACCTTCCGCATCGTTTCTGATTGCCCGCCCACCAAGCTTCCATGCGGCAAGGACGATCAGGGCAAACAATACTCCTCCAATGGCCTGATAGACGCCCGGGACGCGAAGTGAGCGTGGGGCTGCGACCATGATCGCAAGGACTGGGGTCAGACAAAGGAAGATATAGCTCACTCGTCCGGAGGCATTCTCCATTCGCAATTCCTTTAGTTTCGAGTCTGGCCTCTGCAGAATTCTTCAACTCTGGGGGTTGAGATTTTCGGCCCGAGGTGTTGCGCCCCAATTTGCGCCGCGTCAGTATACGCCAGGCTGTTGAAATCAGGAGATGACGCCACCTGATCTTGGCCGGCAACCTAATTGAGATAGCTTGCTGTCTTTAGTTTCTGATTCAATCTGTAGTCCCAACCAACACGCTTCAACAACATCTGTCTCTAAAATTTCGCCCTGGCGGTCGTTCTCCATTGCTTTTCCGCAGATTTTCGCGTTTCCTGTTCTCGCCGTTGTGACTAGCGTTTTTGATGGAGGAAAGATGAGCGATCCCCGTTACCCCATCGGGAAATTTACCTTTGCCGGTCCGCCCGACGAGCAACAGCGTCAGAAATTGATCAAGGATATCGAGCAGACTCCAGTTGCCCTGCGCGCCGCAGTGCAGGGTCTCACCCCACAGCAGATCGCAACTCCCTACCGCGACGGCGGATGGACAGTTCGGCAAGTGGTCCACCACGTTCCCGAAAGCCACATGAACGCGTACATTCGCTTCAAACTGGCGTTGACTGAAGATGCGCCAACCATCAAGCCCTACATGGAAGACCGATGGGCTGAGCTTCCCGACGTCCAGACCACACCGCTGGAAGTGTCGCTGTCGCTGCTGCAATCGTTGCACGACCGCTGGGTGCGCCTGTTGCACGGGCTGCAGCCGCAGGAGTGGAAGCGGACCTTCAACCATCCCGAAATGGGGACCATGCCGCTGGAGAAAAACCTGGCCTTGTACTCCTGGCACGGCCGGCATCACGTGGCCCACATCACGGAGTTGCGGAAGAAGATGAACTGGTGATGACGCGAAACCTCGGCTAGGATGGCAAGAGGTCGGAGTCAGGACGAGAGGCCGGAAGAGCTGATCTAGATGTTCGCCAAAATCCAGCGTATTCATTTCGTCGGCATCGGCGGCATCGGCATGAGTGGGATTGCCGAGGTGCTGCTGACTCTGGGCTACAGGATTTCCGGTTCTGATCTGAAGAGTTCGTCCGTGACCCAGCGCCTGGCGGGCTTGGGCGCCACTATCTTCGAAGGGCATGCTGCGGAGAACATCGCCGGCGCGGAAGTTGTGGTCACCAGCTCAGCCGTCGCGCTGGAGAATCCCGAAGTCGTCGAAGCTCATAGACTCCACATACCTGTAATTCCGCGCGCCGAGATGCTGGCGGAGCTAATGCGTTTGAAATATGGCATCGCGGTCGCGGGCATGCACGGCAAGACGACGACGACTTCCATGGTGGCTGCGGTACTGGCCGCTGGAGGTCTTGATCCCACGGTCGTGGTCGGAGGGCGCGTGGACGCCCTGGGCTCCAATGCCCGCACGGGCAAGTCGGAGTACCTGGTTGCGGAGGCTGACGAGAGCGATCGCTCGTTCCTGAAACTGTCTCCCGTGCTCGCAGTGGTCACCAATATCGATCGTGAGCACATGGATTGCTACCGCAATATGCGGGACGTAAAAAAAGCTTTCCTCGATTTCATGGATCGCGTGCCCTTCTACGGCGTGGTTGTGGTGTGTAATGACGATGCGCCGCTGCGCCGCCTGTTTCCGCAAATCAGGCGCCGCATCGTGACCTACGGCACCCGGCGAGGCTCGGATTTTTACATCAAACTGGGGAAGCCGACCTTTGGGTCCGCAGAACGGCAGCCGATCAGCCATTTTCGGGTGGCCTATGGTGAACGCGACCTCGGCGAGTTCCGTTTGCACGTGCCAGGCGTGCATAACGTCCTGAATGCGACTGCGGCCATCGCGGTAGGAATCGGCCTCGACATCACGGCCGATGATATCCGTGCGGCTCTCGAAAACTTCCGCGGCGTGGACCGGCGCTTCCAGTTGCGGGGCAAGGCGGCCGGGGTCAGCGTGATTGACGACTACGGCCATCATCCGACCGAGATTCGCGCTACCCTGGCCGCTGCCCGGCAGTGTGGCTTCGGCAAAATCCACGTCATATTCCAGCCCCACCGCTACACTCGCACCCGGGATCTGATGGACGAATTCGCCGCCGCATTTCAGGACGCCGATTCGCTGGCCGTCCTCGATATTTACGCCGCCAGCGAAGCGGCGATCGAGGGCGTCACCGGCGAAGCCCTGGCGCGACAGATCAGCGAGAAAGGGAAGCGGCCGGCGTCGTACGTGAGTTCGTTTGCCGATGCGGTCGCGTTGGCGGTGGCTGCCGCCCAGCCCGGAGACATGATTTTGACCCTGGGCGCGGGCAGCGTATCCCAGCTGGGCCCGACAATCCTGGCGAAATTGCAGGAAAACGAGGCAGAGGCATCCCGACCCCGAACCGCCGTCTCGGCCACTTAAGGGCTTTTCGACCCGCGCCCAAAACATCCCACGCCTGATAACGACTTTTTAGATGGCCCGTCTAACGGGGCAAAGGGAAATGCCATGGAATCGGAAAAAATGATGTACTGGGTGACCCTGGGAGTTCTCGCGATGGCCGCGATCACGAGCGCGGTGACTGGGCACGCGGGATGGGGCGAGCAGCTCGCCGACCGCTCCATCGCAGTGATGTCGCGGGCTTCTGCAAAGGCCACGAGCTACGCGGAGATAGCGCGGGTGGTGTTGGGAAGCGGCGAAGAAGATTCAGTGCGACCTGTGCGCACTGTGGTCGAAGCTCAGAACCGCCAGGCTTGTGTGCAACGCGTTCTGGTGCGGCGTCAGGCGGAATTGGTCCGCTTGCAGGCCATGAGAATCCGTGTGCGGGCTTTGGAACGCGCCCCACGCACCATCGTTTGGCCAACCCGGAACATGGTCATTGAAATTCCCCAGGCTCCGCAGACGCCCGAAGACACCTTCTAGGGCAGAGCACCACGCAGGAGCGGATGTCCTCATCTGCCCGGCGGAGCAAAGCTCCTCGATCTTTCATATCTTTCGCGGCTGTCTTTCGCGGTCTGCTAAGACCTGTCGAGCCGCGCTCGACTGGACAGATGAGGACATCTGTCCCTACGTCATTCGTGAGCGTGGGGTCCGCAGCTCTGCCTGTGCAAAACCTGCCAAATTTTTCTATCTCTGCTGGGCAAAAGCAGTTATAGTGATTTTGCTCAGCGATTCCCTGACGACAACTGACCTGAGTTGATGGCGCGGAAATCCGGCCCCACCATCTCGCAGGAAGATTTGTATCCACTGGCCGACGAGCCAGGGCGCGAAGAAGCGCACGATGCGCGCCTGCTCGACTTGGACGTGGAACAGGAACCTCCGTTCCTGCGCGTGCAGAAGCGCGTCTCCGTCCGGCGCGGTTCACTTCCGAAGAAAACCGTGACTCGCCTAACCTGGGCCGCCGTCGCCCTCGGCATCGTCTTGGTTTGCGGAATCGCGGTAGCCGCTCTTTATCACTATGGTGAGCGCTCCTGGCGTTTCCGGGTTGAATCGAGCGACGACATCGACATCAGCGGGCTGCAGAACGTTACCCGCTCCCAGGTAATGGAAGTGATGGGCGGAGACATTGGCCGCAACATTTTCTTCGTGCCTTTGGCCCAGCGGAAAGCGCAGCTGGAGCAGATCCCGTGGGTCGAATCCGCCAGCGTGATGCGCTTCATCCCCAACCGGCTTAAGGTCGAAGTTCACGAGCGCACTCCGGTGGCTTTCGCGCGGGTTGGCTCCAGGATACTGCTCACCGATGCCGGCGGTACGCTGATGGAATTGCCGGGTCGAAAAAAATATTCATTTCCCGTGGTCGTGGGCATGAACAGCGGCGAGCCGCCTTCCACTCGCGCCGCCCGCATGAGGATCTACAACGACGTGGTCAGCCAACTCGATTCCGGCGGCGCGCGCTATTCGCAGGAGCTCAGTGAAATCGATCTCTCTGATCCGGATGACGTGAAAGTGACCGCCAACAATCACGCCGGCGAAGTGCTCGTCCATTTGGGATCTTCCCATTACCTGGAACGGTACAAAATCTACGTCACGCACGTGCAGGAATGGCAACAGCAGTTCGACAAGCTGGAATCGGTGGACTTGCGCTACGACCGGCAGATCATCGTCAATCCGGATTTGCAAGGCCCGATGAAGCAGCCACCGCTTTCCGCCGAAGCCGCCAGGAAAGCCATGGCAGCTGGGGTAAAGCCCGCCGCGTTGATCACTCGCATCAGTTCCGCTCCCAGACCATCGCCAACGCTGACCGTGAAACCAGTTGGGACATCGGTTGCAAAACCGACTCCATCCCGGCCGGCCGCCAGCGCAAAAAGCGTCAAGGCCGTACATCGCAAAGCGCGTGTCCATCCGGCCCGGGCCTGGAGCAAGGCCAGAGCAAGAGCCAAGCCGCGTACTGCTTCGGCGGCCAAGAATTCGGGCGTCACAACCAAGCCCGCGCCAAAGTCTGTTGCCGCAGTGAAGCCGTCGGCGAAACCAAGCCCGGCAATTGCCAAGGGAGAAACACAATAGGAATGGCGAACCAGCACGAGCACCTTCTGACCGCAATTGACGTAGGCAGTGCCAAGACCTGCGCGCTGGTAGCGGAAATTACCGACAACGGTTTGCGTTATCGCGGTCACGGTGTCGCGGAATCGCGCGGCTCGCGCAAGGGCGTCATTGTGGACCTCGACAAAGCTGTCAGCTCGATCCAGAAGGCGGTGGAGCAGGCGGAAGACGTGGCTGGCGCGCCCATTGAGCACGCTTTGCTGGGCATGGCAGGGGCGCACGCCCGCGGCTTCAACAGCCATGGCGGGCTCAGCTTCGGCGCCCGGGCGCGTGAGATTGGCCGCGAGGAGTTGCGCGCGGCAGTGGACAAGGCTCGCGCCATTCCTCTCCCTGACGATCGCGAAATTCTGCACCTGCTGCCGCAAGAGTTCATTCTCGATGATCAGACCGGGGTGAATGATCCGCTGGGAATGATGGCCGCGCGGCTCGAAGTGCGAGTGCACATGGTCACGGTCGCGTCTAGCGCGTTGCAGAACGTTGTGACGGCGGTGAATCGCGCCGGCGTACATGTGGACGACACCGTATTCGAGCCCTTGGCCTGCGCCGATGCCGTGCTGCGTGCCGACGAGCGCGAACTTGGCGTATGCCTGGCCGACCTGGGTGCAGGATCGACCAGCATCATCGTCTTCCAGGAGGGCGCGGTCGCTCACACCGGAGTGATTCCGGTTGGCGGCGATCACTTTACCAGCGATCTCTCGGTGGGCCTCTGCACTCCCGTCGCCGAGGCGGAAAAGATCAAGCGGCTCTACGGCAATGCCATCGTCACGTTGATCCCGGAAGGAAACGAAGTCGAGGTTCCGTCGGTCGGTGACCGGCCATCGCGGCTGATTTCGCAGCGCATGGTGGGAGAAATCCTCGAGCCCCGCGCCCGCGAACTGTTTGAAATGCTGCGCGACAATTTACGTCACGCGGGAATGTTCGAACTCTGTGTGGGTGGCATCGTTCTGACCGGCGGTGGATGCCGTTTGCCCGGCATTCTCGAAATCGCGGAGTCCGTCCTCCACCGGCCGCTACGTCTGGCCTGGCCCGCGCCGCTGGCCAAAATGCCGTCCACGCTGGCCGAGCCCGAGTTTGCAACTGTCCTGGGCATGGTGTTCTACGGACACCGCGCCCGTATTGCTCGCGGCATTCAGAACGAGCGCTGGAGTGCAAAGCTGAAGGCCATGTTTGTAGGGAAAGGTGCGTAGGTTTTCGTAGCGCCAGGACGGCGGCGCTACTTAGAACAAAGCAAGCAAAATCCACAGAAGGCGGCGTACATGAAAAGAGAAAGTGACATTCGCATCAGCTTCAACGAAGACACCCGCAACGACGCCAAGATCAAAGTAATCGGCGTGGGTGGAGGCGGGAACAACGCGGTCAACCGCATGATCGATGCCGGCATGGAGGGCATTGAATTCGTGGTGGCGAACACCGACCTGCAGGCGCTGCGCATATCGCGCGCGCCCATGAAAATCCAGCTGGGGGTGAAGCTTACCAACGGACTGGGAGCTGGCGCCAATCCCGAAGTCGGACGCAAGGCGGCGCTCGAGGACTCGGACAAGATCATCGAGGCCCTGGAAGGCGCCGACATGGTTTTCGTCACTGCCGGACTGGGCGGCGGCACCGGAACTGGAGCTGCGCCGATCATTGCGTCGCTGGCCAGCGAAATGGGAGCGCTGACGGTTGCGGTGGTCACAAAGCCTTTCGCTTTCGAAGGCAAGCGCCGCATGCAGCAGGCCGAGCGCGGCATCTCGGAGCTGATGGATTCGGTCGATACCACCATCGTCATCCCCAACGAAAAGCTGCTGGCGGTCGCACAGGACGCGGGCTTCTTCGAATCCTTCCGGGTCGCCGATGACATCCTGCGCCAAGGCGTGCAAGGCATCTCCGACATCATCACCATTCCCGGGATCATCAATCGCGACTTTGCCGACGTGAAGGCCATCATGGCGGGCATGGGCTACGCCGTCATGGGCACGGCGACGGCCAGCGGCACAAGACGAGCCATTGACGCCGCGCAAAAGGCAATTGCATCTCCGTTGCTCGAAGCGGGCGCGATCGACGGCGCGCGCGGCATTCTGATCAACATCACGGGTTCCACGTCGCTTAAACTGGCCGAGGTGCAGGAAGCTTGCAGCATCATCCAGGGGGCCGCGCACGAAGATGCCAACATCATCTTTGGCGCCGTGCTCGACGAAAAGGCCAAGGACGCGGTCAAGATCACGGTGATCGCAACCGGCTTCAAAGACTCCGATATCAGGCGCCGTCAGGCGGAGATGCAGTCTGGCTTTGCCGTTTCCTCGCATGTGGCGGAGCCCGAGCCCGAGTACCGGCCCGAGCCGGTGCGTCCGCCCATCGTGATGGAGGAGGCGCCGTCGCGGCAAATGGCCGCGCCCCACAACGAAGGCGTAGCGGTCGATACCCTGCGTGATGCCATGATCGCCAACTTCGAGAAAGAAGACCTCGACGTGCCGGCGTTCTTGCGCAAGCGCACCGAAATAACCTAGGTATAGGCTTTCGTAGCGCCGTTCTCGTAGCGCCGGGGCGGCGGCGCTACTTGTGAGGCTGCTGTCCTTTTGCGTCTGCCTCTCGTCTAATAGTGACGGAGAATCGCCATGAAACGAGCCCTGCTGGGTCTAACAATTGTTATGTGTATCGGGTTCATACAGGCCGCTCCGGAGTCCGATTCCGGCAAGCCGGAGTACACCAGCGACAATCATCTGCTTCCACCCAAGAACCTCCGGGAATGGATCTTCCTGTCGTCCGGCCTGGGCATGAGCTACACCCCAGGTAGCGCCGATCACCAGATGTTTACCAACGTTTTTGTGCCGCAGTGGGCCTACTCCGAATTCGTCAAGAGCGGGAAGTGGCCGGACAAGACCATTTTCGTGGTGGAGGAGCGCGGCTCGGAAACCAAGGGCTCGATCAACAAGGTTGGGCACTTTCAAACCGACCTCATGGGATACGGCGTGGAAGTGAAAGACGAGGCCCGCTTCCCGGAGAAGTGGGCCTACTTCAATTTCGACGAGTCCAGCAAATCAGCTCAGGCCAATCCCAAGGCCGCGTGCTGGCAGTGTCATGAAGACCATGCGGCGGTGGAGCACAGTTTTGTGCAGTTTTATCCCACGCTGAAGCCGGTGGCTAAGAAGTTTGGCACTTACAAACAAGCGGCGGAGAATCCATAGCCCACTAGCGGCAAAATCGTTGGATGTCTGGCGGAGGGGGCGTAGGAACCGGGTCAAACGCGCCTGCCCAATCGCATCCCCGGGAAACCACGGCACGGCTCACGGTCTGTTCGAGGTCGCGAGCTTTGCTTTTTGCTTCATCCACCCGGTTGCTGCCCAGTTCGCCCTCCAGGGCCGCCAGGTCAGCGGCTATTGTTTGATTGCCCGCATCGAAACTTACTAGCAGCCAGATGTAAGCTTCGAATTTGTCCACCGTAACGCCCTGGCCTTGCTTGAAGAGCTCACCCAGTTGTGCCTGCGCCTGGGGTAAGCCTTGCATCGCCGCTTTTCGGAACCACTCGGCCGCCTTGGGATAGTCATTTCTCTCCAGCCGGACTTGCCCCAGCAAGTATTGCCCGAACGGATCGCCCTGGCTGGCAGCCCTTTGCAGCCACGATTCGGCCGCACTCAGGTCCCGTGGAATTCCGTTTCCGGTGTAATAGAGCCTTCCCACCAGCCAGTCAGCCAGGCGATCATCTTGTTTAGCGGCTTTCTTGTACCAGTCGGAAGCCTGGCCGAAGTCCCGCGAGACCACCGACCCGGTCTCATAGAAATATCCAAGCACAACCTGGGCTGGAAGATAGCCTAATTCCGCCGAGCGGCGAAGATAGTCGATGGCGTTCAGGTCGTTTCGACTGATGCCAACGCCCATCAGGTTGTTCATTCCTTTTTCGTAAAGCTGCGGGGCATTGAGTCCCAGCGAAGCATTCTGAGCGATAACCACAGGAGCCAGCACTACGTAGAGGACAAGAGACAAAGCAAGACCAAAGCGCACTGTGAGCCTCCCAACCGTTAATGGTCGTTGGTTGTCAGGCACCAGTCAAACCCACAGGGCCATGGCTCTTAGTCATAACGCAGGCAGTCAGGTTGGCATTGAATACAGGCCGCTTGCCACTTCTAAAAGGATTGTGACGCTGACCTAACCTGCTCCGACCGCGAAGACGAAAAGCCAACGACCGACAGCAGCGGCCGCCTCAGTCCAATCTGACCAGGAATACTTTGCCCTCATCCGTCTGGGTGTCGCGAGCGACTTCCTCTGCCCGCTTGCGGTCATCTTGCAGGACCCGGACGCGTACCCACCAGTCACCGACCGGGCTGCTGAAGCGCAATACTTTGGCGGTCTTGTACCGTCGGGTGAGCCGGCTGGCTAATTTGTTGGCGTCATCTTCATCGTGGAATGACCCGATCTGCACCGCCCATTTCCCGCCGTGATCGAAAGGTACAGGCGTACGCAGGACCTCCAGCCGGACCGGGGCCACGCCCGCCTTCCAGACATCCGCTTGCTTCGCTGCGGCCAGTGAGAGGTCGACAATTCGTCCTTCCACAAAAGGTCCGCGATCGGTTATGCGCACGATGGTCGAATGACCAGTCTTGAGGTTGATGACTCGCACCGTCGATCCCAGAGGGAGAGTACGGTGAGCCGCGGTCATCTGATTCATGTCATAGATTTGGCCATTCGAGCTGCGCCGATTGTGATAAGGCGCCCCGTACCAGCTGGCCTTGCCGGTTTCAACGGAAAGAGGCTTTGTTCCTTCGGGAATTGCGAAGACACTCGCAGCCTCGGCCACTTTCTCCTGCTGCTTGCGTTCGTTGGATGGCGGCGCTACTTCAGGCCGTTTGGGCAGGGAGGGGTTGGTTGCCGGAACGGAGTCAGGCGCGGGTGCGGCCGCTGGCGGCGGGGGTGGCGTGCTGACCTTAGCCTGCTTCTTTCCGCCGCAGCCGCACAGCATCAGCCCGGCCAGCAGCAGAGCCAGGATGCAGATGGACAATTGGCCCCTTAGCGGCGGTCGGACTTGATCTCGTCCAGATAGTCGGCCAGCTTCGACATCTTTTCGGCCGCGACCCGCAACGCTTTGGTGGAGTGTTGACGGACTGCCGGTACTACTTCGTCGTTGAGATAGGCGATGAATTCCGCTGTCTCCTTCTCCATGCGGTCAGCAGCCTCGGCCACCGATTTGTTTACGCGTGCAGAGGCGTCCTCTACCTTGCGATTGAAGTCGGTCATGCTGACAGTGTAACTGTCGAAGCACAAAAATGCGTACCCGCCGCGTGGTGGATGGCAGGTCTGGCCATTATTCCCCCCAGTCCCGCCACGGTCAACAGGGGAACATAGGCAGTAAAGGCCTGGCGGTCGTTGGTCGTCGGCCTCCAGCCACAAGCGTCGGCTATAAGAACGAATGAAAGGAGTTGGGTTGGCCAACGACCGAAGACTGACGACGGAAGACTTCTGGACGACTGCTGTTAGAATTCTGCCCATGAAGAGTCGCTCTGCGATGTTTGTCTTCTTGTCCGCGATGCTGCTGCTGCCCGGTTGTACCATGTGGCGCGAGCATCCGGGCAGCAGCAAGTGGACGGACGCGACCGGCGGCGAAGGCCTGGAACGCAGTTTCTGGAGAGAAGTGAAAGACAAAAGGTGGAATGAACTGGACCACCATCTCGCCGGAAACTACATCGCGATCACGCCGGAAGAGGGCCGGTTCGACAAGGCAGGCGCGCTTGCCCACCTGCAGCAGTTGCGATTGGATGACTACACTCTCGGAGATGTCCAGACCGAAATGAACTCTGACACCTTTGTCGTGACCTATACCATCGCCATGCGCGGCACGTTTGCCGGCCAGCCCTTGCCCCCAGGACCGGTGCGCATGATGACCGTCTGGCAGAAGCAAAAGGCCGGTTGGATGGCGATTGCCCATTCCGTCCTTGGGCCGGAGAAAAAATAATCCTGCTTCCGTAACAGGAACGTCGTTGCCAAGTTTTCGCGTGACCAACCATCGCGCAATGCGCCCAGTGAACCGCCAGAAACTCGATGGGTTGACGACTCGTCGCTGGCGGCAGCGACTGCTCTCATGGTACGACCGCAACCGGCGCGACCTGCCGTGGCGCCAGGATCGCGATCCCTACCGGGTATGGATCTCAGAAATCATGTTGCAGCAAACCCGCGTCTCCGCGGTCCTGGAGCACTATCGCCGTTTCCTGCGACGATTTCCCACGGTGCAGAAGCTGGCCGCGGCACGGGAGCCGGCGGTGTTGGCCGCCTGGAGTGGGCTGGGATACTACCGGCGCGCCCGCATGATGCATGCCGCTGCGAAAGTCATCGTGAAGCAACACGGCGGGAGGTTTCCCGGCGGGATTGTGGAGCTGCGCTCTCTACCCGGCGTCGGCCGTTACACGGCGGCGGCCATCTCCAGCATTGCCTTCGATGCGCCAGCAGCCGTGGTGGACGGAAATGTGGAACGCGTGCTGGGACGCGTTTTCGGGCCGGGCCTGGCCGGCGAAAGTTTCTGGCAGACCGCCGAAGCCCTGCTCAGCCACAAGCGCCCCGGGGATTTCAACCAGGCCATGATGGAGTTGGGCGCGACCGTATGCCTGCCCCGCCAGCCACGATGTTCCACCTGCCCGGTGTTCGGCTTGTGCGCCACGCGCGGACACCTCGAGCAGCCAAAAAAAGTGATTCATCAGAAACAGCGCGATATCTGCTACGCGCTCGATCATCGCAACAGCTCGGTTTTCCTGGTACAGCGGCCGAAACACTCGTCACTGATGCCGGGGATGTGGGAATTGCCGGAAATACCTGCTACGAACAGGTCGAGCCCGGCCAGCTTTACTCTGCGACACTCCATTACTGTGACGGACTACACCGTTCGCGTGATGCGGGGTCCGGCACCGGTGTTAAACCAGGGACGGTGGGTGGCAAGGAAAAACATCCTGATGCTGCCGCTGACTGGATTGACCAGAAAAATCCTGCGCCAGGCGCACGTCATCTAACTAGAAGGGCAAAAGTTAGGTCCATGAAATGGTTTCACCATATCTTCGGAGGACCCACGGGAGGGCGCGCGATGGCAGCTTTGGAACGGGGAAAGACAGCTCCAGACTTTACCTTGCCAGCGATGGACGGCACCCAGTTTTCGCTGCGCGAGGCGCTGGGGCGGGGTCCGGTCCTGGCGGCATTTTTCAAGATCTCCTGCCCCACCTGCCAGTACGCGTTCCCCTTCCTGCAACGCATCTACGAAGCTCAGGGAAACAAGGCCTGCACCATCGTAGGCATTTCACAAAACACAAAAAAAGACACGGCCGCTTTCATCAAAGAATATGGAATAACTTTCCCTGTCCTGTTGGATGACACAAGTTCCTACCCGGTGTCCAATGCTTACGGACTCACCAACGTCCCGACCATCTTCTGGATCGCAGAGGACGGCGAAATCGAGATCTCAAGCGTGGGTTGGATAAGAAAAGAAATGGAAGAATTCAACCAACGCGCGGCGCAAGCCTCGGCGGTCACGCCCCGGCCACTGTTCCGCAAAGATGAGCAGATAGCCGACTTCCGCGCCGGTTGAGGTTCGAAAAACTAGCCCGCGGTCGCGGGCTAATCGGACGTCCGGCGTCAGACCTCGGACGGCAGACCTCAGACCTCAGACCTCAGACCACGAAATCACGGAATGATGGGTGGCTACGGCCGCGGCGGCGGATACGGCCCTGGCATGATGTACGGCTATGGCCCGGGCGGCCCAGGCGACCTCA
>JAIQFF010000236.1 GCA_020073395.1 Terriglobia bacterium | reverse complement strand
TTACGGCGTGTACCTGCAACAATTGCTTCGGGAAAGGGTGTTCTGAGAAATAATTCAGCGACCATCCCGGCCATGAAGGTCACCGAAACCACACTGCCCGGATTGCTGATTCTCGAGCCCAAGGTCTTCCGTGACGTCAGAGGGTTCTTTCTGGAGAGCTACAACCAAAGAACCATGGCGGAAGCGGGTATTCACGAACACTTTGTGCAGGACAACCACTCTTTTTCAACCCGCGACGTGTTGCGGGGACTGCACTATCAGGTGCGGCCGCAAGGCAAACTGGTACGGGTTGCGGTGGGTAAGATCCTCGATGTGGCGGTGGACTTGCGGCGGAGTTCGCCGACTTTTGGAAAATGGTCCGGCCTGAACCTTTCGGATGCGAAGCCGCAGATGTTATGGATCCCTCCGGGATTCGCTCACGGTTTTCGGGTCCTGTCGGAGAGTGCTCACGTACTCTACAAAGCCACCGATTTCTACAATCCCGAGGCGGAGCGCACCATAGCGTGGAACGATCCTGTGCTGGCCATCGACTGGCAGCTCGCCGGACCACCGACAATCTCCGACAAGGATCGTCTGGGAGGTTCGTTTCGAGAGGCAGAGGTATTTGGTCCGGAAGTGCTGTGATCACTGTTGAAGACTTTGCGAGGAGAGGGGATTGACCAGTTCGCGCAGAAGCTTCCTCCGCTCCCTGGGTGTTGGCACTGCCGCGGGGGTGGCCGCACATTGGTCTCTGGGAGAAGTCCCGGCGGCAAATGCTGCCGAGCCCGCCACAGCTAAGGGGTCAGACGGATTCATTCACCTGGACAGCAATGAGAATGCCTATGGCCCGTCCGCCCGAGTGGCTCAAGCCATCCGTTCCGCCCTAGGCAAGGTGAACCGGTATCCTTTCCGCAAGTACGACGAAGTGACGGCGCAGATCGCGCGTTTCCACCGGGTGAAACCGGAGAACGTACTGTTTGCCTGCGGCTCCACGGAAATCCTGCGCGTGGCAGCCTGCGCGTTCGCCGGCAGCGGGCGGCAACTGATTCAGGCGGTGCCGACCTACGAGGCGATCGCAGGCTACGCCAAAGCCGTGGGTTCGGAAGTTGTGTCCGTGCCGCTCAATCGAAGCTTCGCCCATGACCTCGAAGACATGCGGGCCCGAACGAATGCCTCCGCGGGGCTGGTGTACATCTGCAACCCCAACAATCCCACGTCGTCGCTTACTCCCCGGGAAGAGATAGAGGACTTCGTGAAGCGCTCGCCTGCGACTACTCGAGTCCTGATTGATGAGGCCTATCATCAATACGTAGTCCGGACCGGGACATATGCTTCTTTCATCGATAAGCCATTGAACGACGACCGAGTGATCGTCACGCGCACATTTTCGAAGGTGTATGGATTGGCGGGACTGCGGCTGGGATACGCGGTCGCGGCTCCAACGGCAATTGAGGAAATGCGCAAGTTCCTGACCGCGGACAGCCTCAATGCCATTATTGCTGAGGTGGTGGGAGTGGCCCTCGACGATGTTGCGGGGGTGGCCGAGTCGGTGAAGCGCAATAGCGACCAACGCCAGGAGTTCCTGAATTCGTCCAATATCAGGAGCCTGAAACCAATTGATCCTCATGCCAATTTCGTAATGGTGGACGTTCAGCACCCGGTGGAGCAGGTGATTGAACATTTTCGTCAGCACAACATCCTGATTGGACGGCGTTTCCCAATCCTCGATACTTACATGCGGGTCTCCCTGGGCACCCCGGCTGAGATGGTCGCCTTTTGGAAGGCGTGGGACTTGTTGCCCTGGTCGCACAAGATGATCCATCGCATGTGAGCTTGCGCGATTGCCGGTCTCCGCTGGCCATTTCCCTTGCAGGTTTGCGACTAGTCCGTGGTGAGTGTGGAAAAAATCTGAACTACAGTCTTGACATCGCGAGCCGGGGAGCACAGAATCGTTAGCAATCACGCCAGCCGCTTTGCCCACCAGCCTTGCAGTACTGTGCCTCAAAACTCCCCCCGGATCAGACCGCCTCGGAAGGCGAATCTGGTTCAAACAGGAAGGCGACACCATGATGAGTATCGCGCGTGCTTTGTGGCGTGAAGACCAGGGCCAGGATATCGCGGAATATGCGGTGATGCTGGCGGTGATTTTGGTGATTGTAGTTGGCACCGTCCGGCTGGTGGGCGGCAATGCCAACAATGTTTTTTCGAACGTAGCCAGCTCCGTCCAATAGTGGTTGGATCGAATCGCGCCGGGCTGCGGTCGCGCGGTTGAGATGGTTGTCCCCAGTGAGCGCGACGTTGTCGTCGCGCGTGCGGATAGCTGTGTGGCGCCCGCACCACACAAGATCTATCGGGACCCGAATTGCAGGCGCAGGCCAGCGCGGGCGAGAATCGGGGGACCGACGGTGAGCACCTGGGTCCGTCCCACATCGTAACGCCGGTTGGTCAGATTCTCCACCGCCACAAACAAATCCACACCATGACGCAGGTGGTGCGACGCGGTGGCATCCAGGACGAAGTAGCGTCTCAGCAGCAGGGTGTTCTGGTCGTCGTCGAACTGGTTCCCTCCGAAGCGGCCCTGCACTCCGAGCAGGATGAAAGGCCGTGAGTAGTTAGCCTGGAGAGTGAACTGATGGCGCGGAACCTGCGGAATGTCGAGACCCACCAGGCTCGGATTCAGGCCCGCGAGCGCCGGGTCAACGGTGAAACTGGTCACGGTGGCGTCGGTGTATTGGTAACCGCCGGAGATGCTCAACGAATCACTTATTCTTCCGCTGGCTTCCAATTCCAATCCTTGTGTTCGAGTGCTCCCCAGATTCTGGCGCTGCCGGGTGATCAGGCTGGGTGTAGTGGTCAGGGTGACGTTGGCCACGGGGCGCGTAATCTGGTTGAAGAAAAAATTTCCGCGCAGCATTACGCGCTGGTTCCAGCCGGTGACGATGGCGCCACCTTCCGCGCCCGTCAGCCGTTCAGCGTGAAGATTGGGGTTGGACTCGGTAAATACGTTGCCGGCGCGAAAACCGCGGTAGAGTTCGTTCAGAGTGGGTGCGCGGAATGCGCGGTATCCCGAAGCGGTAAGAGACACATTGCGGGTGAGCTTGTGCAGAAGCGCCAGGCGCGGACTGAAAAAGGTCTCGCTGCGATCGGGTAGGGCAGCGGCGCCGACCGGCCGCGCCGGATCGGGGGGAGCGAACGCATCGAAGTTTTGCCAATGGTCCACCCGTCCGCTTGCCGTCAGCAGCCAGTCCGCGGTCACGCGGATGATGTCCTCAAAGTACGCGCCCCAGTTCACTTCCCGCCCTCCGCCGGCGGAGGTGCTGGTCGGGTTGCCGCCGAAATATCCTTGCTCGTTGGTTTGGCCGTGCACGTGCGCTTCTTCGAGGCCGGCGACCAGGTGCTGGCGCGTCCCTATAGAGTGCTGCCATTGCGCCGAAAATCCCACTTGCTGAGCGGGGACAACCTGGGTGCGAGTCAGGCTCTCGCTGTTGCGGTCGGAAGCGATCGCTGAGAACGACTGATGCAGGCTTTGACGGGTGACGTAGGCGTGCAGTTGGAAGGCGCCGACCTGGTGCGCATCCCAGTTTCCGCCAAGGTCAAGTTCGCGGATGGTGGTGCTGTTGGTTTGCAGCGGGGTGCTGTTGTGCCGCGATTCGCCGAACAGAGATCCCCGGACGAAGACACTGCCGCGCTCGCCAAACTTGCGCTGCACGGTGAGGTCGCCGCTGGCATCTTGCGAATTCACAGGCGTGTCCACCGTACCCCTCAAGTCAGAGGGTACGGCGATGTAGCCGTCGGTCCGGAAAAGTTCTGAAGTCAGGCCGATGGCCCAGGGTCCAAAGCGCCGGCTGGCGGCCAAAGAGAGATCGGGGGAGTCCTCATTTCCGTAGGCGGCTTCGAGCGAAATTGCATTGCGGTCCACCGGTGCGCGAATAATGTTGATGACTCCGCCGAGAGCGTCCGACCCGTAGAGATGAGACGCGCCGCCGCTGGCCACTTCGATGCTGCCGATGCTGACGCGCGGGACCCGGTCCCAGTACACCCACCCGCCGAAGGGATCGTTCAAAGGGAAGCCGTCGCTGAGCACGAGAGCGCGGCTGGCGCCGCTCGCGCCCAGACCGCGCAAGGAGACGCCTTGCGCCGTCGGGTTGGCGGTGCGGCTGGTAGTGCGACGGAAGAGGCTGAATCCCGGCACCTGGCGCAGGATGTCGTCGGTCCTGAACGCGGCTGTGGCGCCCAGATCCGAGGCTGATAGGACAGTGACGCTGGTCGCATTCTCAATTACCCGCACGCCGGTACGATTGGCCGCGACCGTAACCTGCTCGGCAGCAGTCGCGGGCAGCAGCGTGATCTGCAGGGCTCTGACGCTGGCCTGCCCGTCGCCATTTCGCCCGTCGCTATTTTGCCAACCCAGGTTGCGGACCTGAAATCCGGGCGCCGATACTTTCAGCACTCCAGACTCCGCCGATACTGCGGAAAATACAAAATGACCGCGGTCGTCGGTGACCTGCGTGGCCGAAAAAGGTCCACCGGCAAAGACGACCTCAGCGCCAACAACAGCGGCGCCAGTTTGGTCGATTACCACTCCGGAGACTTGGCGGGGCGCCGAAACCTGGCACTGCAGATCCAGAGGCAGAAAGAGGCAAAGCCCACCGATCAGCAGGCATCGAACGGCCATAAACGACAGTCGGAATAGTGGTGAAAGCATGTGTGGAAAGAGGATGGTCCCTCTGCCTTAACCCGGCATCGCAAGCCCGCGGCTGATGAAAATGTACCGAAAAATCAGCCTGGATCATACCTCACAACGCTGCCCTAGGAGGAGCGCAGCCGGCGCTCTTCTCATAGCTGCAATTGTTTTCACCTTCCGATCCCGGCTTGAACCCGAACGTCAATGCAAAGCCCGCAGCATCAATTACTTCCACAACGCCGCCTGGCACGCCGATTGCCCCTGGATAAGGGCATGCGCGCCGGGCCGGCTGTAAGCCGCTCCCCGCGCGGGAAGCGAGACCATGGCGCTGCGGAGATTGTGGTTTCTGGCTTTGATCTTTTCAGCACCGGTCCTGTGCCTTGCCTTTGTCGATTCGGTCCCCGCGGGAATCGCGGGCGGGAAAGCTTCTCTGGCCGAAAGGGAACATCATCTGTGGAGTTCGCCAGTGCATGACTCGGAATTCGCTGCCCTGTCGCATCCCGCCGCCTTGGCCGCGTGTGGAGCGGTACAGCCGCCGCAGGCACTGGCCACGCCCGATCCTCTGCTGGACGAAAGGGATTTGAATTCAAGAGCCAGCGTCAGCTTCATCATTGGGACTGACGGCCGAGTACACAGCGCGCTGATACTGGAAAGCGCGGGACCCAATGAAGACCGGACCATCCTTGATGCTGTGCGCTTTTGGCGGTACCGTCCAGCGCTGTGCAACGGCGTACCAACGGAGTCAGAGGCCAAGGTGGAGTTTTCCAGTCGCTAGGAAGGTTTTGGACTAGAATCAG
>JAIQFF010000046.1 GCA_020073395.1 Terriglobia bacterium | reverse complement strand
ACGGTTTCGCTGAGCATGATGTTGGCCAGCGGCACCATCCCGCCCAGCGGTGTGTAGGAATCGTGCCAGCCATTGATGGCGCCGCAACTGGCGTCGGTCGTGATGGTGGCAAACAAGGTCGAGTCAGCAATGCCGAAGCGGACTTCCTTGCCTTCCATGTTGCCGCCGGACTGCATCAGGCTGGCGTGCTGGTCAACTCCCTTGAGTAGAGGATTGCCTTTGGCTTCCGCCCAGTACGCCGTAGTCACGCCACACACGAACAGAATCGCCATGGCTGCCCATACCGCCCAGCCGTGACGTGGCGATCCCGTCATCCGGCCGAGGGTGTAAGTCAGACCGGCTGGGATCACGAAGATGGAAATCATCTCCAGGTAGTTACTCAGGGGCGTGGGATTCTCGAAAGGATGCGCGCTGTTGGCGTTAAAGAAACCGCCGCCGTTAGTGCCCAACATCTTGATCGCTTCCTGGGAAGCGACCGGTCCCTGCGCGATCACCTGGTCGGTGACCGTATCCATCACCGGCTTGCCGTCCGGGCCCACCACGGGTTTGCCGTCAGCGACCCTTTGCACTTGCTGCGGTTCGACCAGTTTCACCGTGTCATACGGTCTGAAGTTCTGCACCGCGCCCTGCGAGACCAGGATCAACGCGTAAATGATGCAGGTCGGCAGCAAGACCCACAGCGTGGTCCGCGTGAGATCGACCCAGAAATTCCCTATGGTTTCTTTCTCCCGCCGCGAGATGCCGCGAATGAACGCAATTGCCAGGGCAATGCCGACCGCCGCGGAAGTGAAGTTGTGATACGCCAGCCCAGCCATCTGGGTGAGATAGCTCATGGTGGCTTCGCCACCATAGTTCTGCCAGTTGGTGTTGGTGGTGAATGAGGCCGCGGTATTGAAGGCAAGATCGGGACCTACTGCCGCAAACTTCTGGGGATTCAAGGGCAGGATCTGCTGGGTGCGTTGGATCAGATACAGCACCAGCATGGAGACGCCGCTGAACAGCAGCATGGAAAACGCGTACTCGGTCCAGCGCATCTCGTGTTCTTCGTCCACCATCGTCAGGCGGTAAAACAGGCGCTCCACCGGACGCAACACCGGGTCGAGAAAGGTGCGCTCGCGGTTGAACACGCGCGCCATAAACACGCCCATGGGCTTGGTTACCGCCAGTATCACGGCGAGGTACACGATGATTTGTAGCCAGCCATTTACGGTCATTGGAATTAGAACCTCTCCGGTCTCAGCAGGGCATACAGCA
Source organism: Terriglobia bacterium (assembly GCA_020073395.1). Classification (GTDB taxonomy): domain Bacteria; phylum Acidobacteriota; class Terriglobia; order Terriglobales; family Acidobacteriaceae; genus JAIQFF01. The sequence continues at coordinate 29,213 of JAIQFF010000046.1, read as the reverse complement.
GATAGACCATCAGTCCTGCACTCACAATCAGCATGATGATTGATTCAGCATCCATGGCATTTCACCTCAGCGAATGCGATCGCAGAACTTCACATACGCGATGGAAATTAAAAAGAAGGCAACCGTCACTGCGACCAAAATGATGTCTCGCATGTCTTGGGGTTCTCCGATAGGTACTCAGCCTCAGCCAGAGCGATATCGGCGTTCGGCTGTGAAATCAGGTCCTTGACTCGGCCTTCCCAGCGTCACCACATGAAGACGGTCAACCGCAGCCTTATGCCTGTGGCCGCCATTTGAGGCGAGAGCAGTGGTGATTCGGACAACTCCAATCGCAAGGTGGGAAGCGGAATTCGCGACCGTGTCGCGGTACGGAGTCTGGGTGCGGGGTACATCTGCTGCGTAGTGTACTCCCCCAGGCCGAACCGTGCGCTCGGAATAGGTCTGCCTCGCATCAAGGGTCAGGGCGATAAGGAAACGGACCATAAACCCCGCGCCCAGGACGCACCCCAGCAGCATGGTGACTATGGCGGGACTCGCGGCTGTCTGCAGGTAAAGCATTGTGATCTCTCAATAGCATTGGATAGTTTTGGATATAAAGTTTGTATAAGAAGTGCATAAAAAATTCGTAAAGAGGCTCATCAGATTGGAGGGGAAAGAGTTAGCTAAGAGAAGGCCCGTGCCCAACCAATGTAGGCGCGAGCCTCCCGCTCGTGCGGCGGCGAGTCCGTAGAGGAAATAAAGTCAATCGCCGCCGGCAGGCTCGAAACGATACCCTACCCAGGGCTCGGTGATGATGTAGCGCGGCGTCTCCGAGGGGTCGATCTTCTTCCGCAGCTGTCCCACCAGCACGCGCAGATGTTCCGGTTGCTCCAGGCTGTTAGGCCCCCAGATGGCAAGAAGCAGGGTGCGATGCGTAACCACTCGGCCCGCGTGCCGGGCCAGGTAGAGCAAAAGCTCGAATTCTTTGGGCGTAAGCCGGACTTCGCTATTCTTCACTGCGACCCGGAACGCATCCGCATCAATCTTGAAATCGCCGACGGCAATGGTCCGCTTGGTGGGGTCTTCAGTTGCCTGGGTCCGCGCCAGATTTCTTCGCACCCGCGCCAGTAGTTCGTCCATGCCGACCGGCTTGGTGACGTAGTCATCGGCCCCGGCATCGAGCGCCTCGACTTTTGTTTTCTCCACGCCTTTCACCGACAGCACAATAATCGGCAACGCAGACTCGGCACGGAGCTGGCGGCAAAACTCAATCCCAGTCATGTTCGGCATGGACACGTCCGTGATCACCAGGTCCGGCTGCCACTCTCGTGCGGTCCGCAGGCCGGCATGACCGTCATCCGCGGTGCGGACTTCGTAGCCACTGCCGGTGAGAGCAGTGCGCAGGACCCGCGTGATCTGCGGTTCATCATCCACCACCAGGATGCGTTTCTTATCGGCCATTTATGTTTAAGAGGATTGCTGGGTGACAATGTGCACGTCCACCGGCGGCGCGTCCCGGAGAAACTTGTGGATGGCATTCAGATACAGGTATCGCTTCCAGCCTTTCACCGAGGAATGGCCGAACACGACCTGGGTGATGTGCTTCTCCCGCACAAATTGGGCTACCGCCTTGGCCACTGTGGGCGACTTTAACTTGACCACCTGGGCGCCTACCGCCTCGGCAAAACGGACGTTCGACGCCAGAGAGCGCTGGTTGGCTTCGTTGTTGTCCACTCCAATATCCACGTAAACCACGTACAACTCGCCGTCCAGCCGTTTCGCCATTCGGGCCGCCCGGGCAATAAGCTGCTGCGCCGCAGGGTTGGAGCTGATCGCAACCGCGAATCTTTCTCGAATGCCAAGATTACGCTCTCCCCCCTCCTGTTCAAGGTAGTTTTCCAGGCTGCGGTCAACCTCCTGGGCCACCTCTTGCAGAGCCAGTTCCCGAAGGGCAATCAGGTTTCCCGGACGAAAGAAGTTCGAGAGCGCTTTCTCCACCCGGTCCAGCGGATAAATATCACCGCGCCGCATGCGGGTCTGCAGCGCCTCCGGAGTGAGGTCGGCCATGACCACTTCCCGCACCCGCTTCATCACCCAGTCCGGCACGGTCTCCCGCACCGTGATGCCGCTGATGCGTTGCACGCTGGGCGCGACACTCTCCAGGTGCTGCACATTCATGGTCGTCAATACATCGATGTCGGCGTCCAGCAGCTGCAGGACATCCTCATAGCGCTTGCGGTTTTTGCTGCCTTCGATGTTGGTGTGCGCCAGCTCGTCAACCACCACCACTGCGGGCTTGCGGGCTAGGATCCCATCCAGGTCCATTTCCTCAAAAATCGTGCCTTTGTATTCAATCTTCTTCCGCGGGATGGTTTCGAGTTTTTCCGTCAGTTGAACCACCCCTTTGCGTCCATGGGTCTCGACCATGCCGATGACCACATCTTCGCCCCGGCTCTTCCGCCGGATGGCCTCGCTCAGCATGTTGTAGGTTTTCCCCACGCCCGGCGCATATCCGAGAAACAGCTTGAGCGTGCCCCCCTTCTTCGCGGGCGCAGCTTCCTCCAGCCATTGTTCGGGAGTCTTGACCATTGCCGACCATTGTCGTAGACGACGCTCGATTTGTCGACATTCAGCTACAATCCTTGGACGTGAACCGGTCAGTGATCAAGACGCTTCTCCGTTTTGGGGCTTGTGCTGCGGTTCTCTTCCTGGTTGCGCGCGTCTATACCTCCGTCATCCGCGTGAATCCCACCACCGTGGCCCTGACCCTGCTGATCTGGGTCTTGATCGTCTCGGCCCTGTGGAGTCTGCGCTACGCACTCTTCACCGCATTCTTCGCCACCGCTGTTTTCAACTACTATTTTCTCCCCCCCGTCAGGACGTTCACCATTACGGGCACGCAGAACTGGATCGCCCTTTTTGCCTTTCTCACTACCGCCGTGATCGCCAGCCAATTGTCAGATCGGGCGCGCAAGCAAACCGACGAGGCAGTCGGACGGCGCCGCGAACTGGAGCGCCTTTACGGCTTCAGCCAACAGTTGCTGACGGCGGACAATGTTCTGCAACTGCTGAATGCGGTCCCGGACCATGTGGTCGAATCCTTCGGCGTGGCGGCGGCGGCGGTTTATGTTCCGGACAAGGGAAACATCTATCGTTCGGGTATCGATGCGCCCGGTCTGGATGGCGAGCAACTGAAGTCCATCATCGCTCGCGGCGAGCCGGTGGTGGATAGCGCCCAAAACCTGAGCTTCACGCCGCTCAAGATGGGCGTCAGGACGGTCGGCGCCATCGGCGTAGCCGGGAGTCTCTCCCAGCAAACGTTGGCGGCCATCGGAAGCCTGATCGCCATCGCAGTGGAGCGCGCCAATGCGGTGGAGACCCTGGCCCGTTCCGAAGCAGCGCGCGAAGGCGAACGTTTACGCTCCGCGATCCTGGACTCGGTCACCCACGAGTTTCGTACCCCGCTGACCTCGATCAAGGCTTCGATTACCAGCCTGCTTTCCCCCACCGGCTTGAGTCCGGACGATCGCCAGGAATTGATGACCGTCATCAACGAAGAAAGCGACCGCTTGAACCGTCTGGTCGGTGAAGCCGCGGAGGTGGCGCAACTTGAATCCCACGAATTTCAACTCGACCTCAAGGATTGCTCCGTGCTTAAACTCGTACAGGCCGCAGTGGAAGACGTTAAGCAGATTCTGGGCAAGCACCCCATAGAGATCAGGGTGCCGGAAGCGATTACCGTGCGTCTGGACGCAGACCGCATCAAGGAGGTTGTGGTCCAGTTGCTGGAGAATGCCGCTAAGTATTCACCGCCCGAGTCCCCTATCCGGATCACCGCCGAGTTGAAAGGCGCCAACCTTGAAGTGAGTGTCGCCGATCAGGGGGCGGGCATTGACGACATGGAACAAGGGCTGATATTCGATAAGTTCTATCGCGGAAAGAACCAGCGCTACCGGGTGCAGGGCACGGGCATGGGCTTGGCGATCGCGCGGGCGATTGTCGAGGCCCATGGCGGCAAAATCGGCGTCACCAGCCAGCTTGAATGCGGCTCCGTGTTTCACTTTCTCTTGCCCGCGCGGGCGTAGGGCGCCGCTTTTCGCCCGGGGCGCGTTCCCCCAGCGGATCAGGGCGGTGGCGGAGCAGGGCCAGCGTAGTGACATCGTTGTGGGCTGGCGCAGTGTCCATGAAATTCTGCGCTGCCTGGAGAGTGGCCAGGCACAAGTCCTGTGCCGTGCGGGCGGACGCTCGCAGAAGGCTGTTCTTCACGCCTTCCAGGCCGAATTCCTCGTTGTTGTACTCCGCTTCGACAATTCCGCGCGAGACCACCAGAAGCACCGCGCCGGGTCCCAGGGCGCAGGTGGAGGCGCTTTGGGTAGCATGAGAGAAGATGCCCAGGGGCAGGCCGCTGGCCTCCAGTTGGGTGATGCCGGATTCGTCGCGGAGTAGTCCGGGAGTGTGACCGGCGTTGGTGTAGCAGACCGTACCCAGGTCCTCGTTGTAGCAACCGATGAATGCGGGACAGCTGCGAATGCCGCCGGCAACTTGCAGGATGGTGCAGTTGATTTCATGGCAGAGCCCGACCATCGCTTCCGCCTCGTTGAAGTCCTCGCCCGCAAAAAGTTTGGGCGCAAGAGTTCGAAAAGTGTTCTGAGCGGCGATGAGGATGGCGCGCGTGTCCTCCCTCCGGCCGGCCACGTCGAACAGGCCGAACAGTACGCGCGACGGGCCCACGCGCAGGAATTCGTAGAAGTCACCGGCCACGCGCTGGCTATGGTACACGGCAGCGATCTCCGCCCGGCGCAGCACCGGCACATCAGAATGTCGCGGGTCAGTATGCGGCAGTACCATTTCACGGCGCTTGAACAGGGAGCGTACAAAGCCCGTCGGTGGCAAGGTCAGCGCGCGAATGATTCCTGCGGTTCGTGTCATAGCTTGTTCTCGGCTGTGCTTTTGTCCAGGCGTTCGAACCGGCGCCGGATCAGCGCTCCGCTTTCGGGACTGGGGACCTTGCCCCAAGGGCTTAATCGGCATTTCTTCCCAGGAGCGTTAGACGACCCCCTCCGCCGCACGGCTGAGTCGGCTCAATATGTGGGCTCAATATAGCGATGCTCCTGGCCGGAGGTACATTTCGTCGTCGGCGTCGGTAAACCGACTTTTAGATTTCTTTTCAGCCGCGAAACTTTTTCCGATGACACAATGCGGCAGTCGTCCTGGCCTGAGGCTCCACATGCAAGATGCTGGGAGATGTGGAGCCTCATGCCCTAGATACTTCTTCCCGCCGCAACCCGCCTTCCCCGAAACGAAGGCAGCGTTCCTCCACCGTAGCCCGATAGTGCCGTCCGTCTGGCACCACGGAGCCATTTACCTTGTCCAGGAAGAGATTTAGTTTGCACTTGAGCAGTTCTGGGGGAGGGCTGTTCGACGGGCGTCCCAAGACTCAAACCTGGGTCTGGGGCGCTTTCGTTTTGTTGGCCGAAAGCACCAACGGCACGGTTGCGGCTACGAGGTCTGGCGTGCCTTCCCGGCGGAATCCACCAGCGCATTTCCCATCCAGACGCCAAGCCAGCCATTAGGGCAATGTCCCTTTGAATGTGCAAATCCCAAAGCTTGTACATGTTGGGCGGAAAGGACAAACCCCTTGAGGTCCAGGCCGGGCTTAGGACTAAGTGCCGCCATCCACGCGGGTTACGAGGATTTCAGGGTCCAGTTAGAAGTCCGCCAAACGTCAACCAGCTTTTCCCAAAATGGAACAGACCCTGGCTTCCACAAGCTTTCCACAGGGTGTGGTAGTGGAGTTGTAGTGCGGTTTCAACCCAGGGGCCTATTCCTCCGGTGACCCCATACCATCCTGGGCCATGGACTCGAAGCGGGTGGACCGCTTGACGAAAGCCAGCTTGATTCTGCCGGTCGGGCCATTGCGCTGCTTGGCGATAATGATCTCGGCGACTCCGTCCAGTTCGGGCTCGTCCGGCTTGTAAACCTCTTCCCGGAAGATGAACGCCACCACATCCGCATCCTGCTCGATCGATCCCGATTCGCGCAGATCGGCGAGCTGCGGACGATGGTCGCCGCCCCGGCTCTCGGGCGCGCGGCTCAACTGGGACAGCGCCACCACCGGCACCTTGAGTTCCTTGGCCAGGCCCTTCAGTCCGCGGGAGATCGCAGACACCTCCTGGGTCCGGTTTTCGTAGCGCCTTCCCCCGCCTGACATGAGCTGCAGGTAGTCCACGATGATCAGATCGAGTCTGCCCTGCGACTGCTGCAGGCGCCGCGCTTTGGCGCGCATTTCGCTGAGGCTGATGCCGGGAGTGTCATCGATGAAAATCGGCGCGTGCGCCAGTTGGTCCATGGCGTGGACTACTTTGTCCATATCGTCGCGCCACAGCGAACCCGTGCGCATCTTGTGCGAGTCCACTCGCGCCTTCGAACACAGCAGCCGCAGCAGCAGCGCCTCCCGCGACATTTCCAGGGAGAACATGCCCACCACCTTCTGGTCTTCGATGGAGGCGTTTTCGGCAATGTTCATGGCGAAGGCGGTCTTCCCCATGGAAGGACGGGCCGCGATGATGATCAGGTCGGAGCGCTGCAGCCCGCTAGTCATCTCATCCAGATCGGTGTAGTGCGTGGCCAGTCCGGTGATGCGCTGGCCGCGCTGCAGCAGAGCATCTACCGATCCGAAAGATTCCTTGACGATCTCCTGCACGCCCATGAAGCCGCGGCCAATCCGCTTCTCGGAGAGCTGCATGATGGCGGCTTCGGCATCGTTGAGAACTTCTTCGGCGGGGTCACTCTGATCAGCGGCGCGGGCAATGGCGGAATTGGAAACGTGGATCAGTCCACGCATCAGCGCCTTGTCGCGGACAATCCTGATGTAGTGCTCGATGCTGGGTCGGTCGGGTACGCCATCCACCAGGCCGGAGATGTAGCCCACGTCGCCGATGGCCTCGAGTTCCTTGTGGCGATCGAACTCTTCGACCAGGGTGATCATGTCGATCGGCCGGGAAGACTCGGCCAGATCCATCATGCGGGTGTAAATGCGGCGATGGGAGTCGAGAGAAAAGTCTTCCGGCTTGAGATGCTCCGCCGCCTGGTTGTAAGCAAAGTTGTCCAGCAGAATAGTGCCGAGAATGGAACGCTCGGCTTCAACATTCGCTGGAAGACTGTGCGCGAGATTGTAGTCAGTGGTCGCCAAGTCGTACTCGATCAAATAGTAGCTTTGAAAGTATTATAGTGAATAAAAAGCGAAACTCAAGAAAAACGCAGCAAAGCAGCGCTGGCGTCCCGCCGATTGTCGAGTGGGCGTCCCGCTCACTCAGCTGGAACAGGCAGAAAACTCAACCATCAAATAAAATGCGGCCCAGGCCAGCCACCTGGGCCGCATCGCTCGTGAGTGCCGCGCCCGCAAGCTTCACCGCGTTAGCAGTAAAGGGTGAGTTCAGAAAACCGCACTCCCGAAGGAGCGCCCGTTTGCTGCCCCACCTGCAGGCCATCAATCCGCAAATACTCGATTTGCAGATATTGCCCTGCTGCGACTGCGAGAGTGGGCGGCGTCAGTCCTGCTTTTTAGGGAAGGACTCTCTGAGGAGGCCGCAACGCCCGAGTTTCCTGAAACGCGCCGAAGCGCATTTCTAAAAACCCTCCCGGTGGTTCACCCTCGAGAACCGCCGGTCTCCGCCAGCTCTATTGCCGTCGCCAGCAGGCTCAATGCATCTCACGCTGCACTGTGAGCACTTTGCGCGAATACCCAATCGCGCGCAACGGAAAATTGGTGTTGAGTTGTGCGAAAACTGTGGACGATGAGACTTCCTTGTGGAAAGGAAAGGAAAAGTGGGAAGATTTTGCCGACTTGTTGTGGGTCGGACACTCTTGTCCGACGCTTTTGACTTTGCTTTTTTTTCACGACCGTCCATCTCCGTGCAAATGAAGATAGCTGGACTCAGATGTGTAAAGCACAGTCAAGAGCGTCGGACAAGAGTGTCCGACCCACACAAGAAAAAAGGCACGACCGAAATCGTGCCCTTCATTCGCTTAGATTTTATCCGTGCCTCTGTGTCTCCGTGGTGAAGCCTAGTCGCGCACTCCATCCAGAAACGCCCGCAACTTCCGCGAGCGCGAGGGATGCCGCAACTTGCGCAACGCCTTCGCCTCGATTTGGCGAATGCGCTCGCGCGTCACAGCGAACGACTGACCCACTTCTTCCAGCGTGTGTTCCGAACCGTCTTCCAGACCAAAGCGCATCTTGATGACCTTCTCTTCGCGTGGAGTGAGCGTGCGCAGCACCTGCGAAGTCTGGTCTTTCAAATTGACGTTGATCACGGCCTCGGCGGGCGAGACCACGGCGCGGTCCTCGATGAAGTCGCCCAGGTGAGAATCTTCCTCTTCGCCAATCGGCGTTTCGAGAGAGATCGGTTCCTGTGCAATCTTCAGCACCTTGCGCACTTTGGCCACGGGAATGTCCATGCGCTTGGCGATTTCTTCCGACGTCGGCTCGCGTCCCAGTTCCTGCACCAGCTGCCGCGAAGTGCGGATCAGCTTGTTAATGGTCTCGATCATGTGCACGGGGATGCGAATCGTACGCGCCTGATCAGCAATTGCACGAGTAATCGCCTGCCGAATCCACCACGTGGCATAGGTCGAGAACTTATACCCGCGGCGGTACTCGAATTTGTCTACGGCTTTCATCAAGCCGATGTTGCCTTCCTGGATCAGGTCCAGGAACTGCAGGCCACGGTTGGTGTACTTTTTCGCGATGGAAACCACCAGGCGGAGGTTGGCCTCGATCAGTTCCCGCTTGGCCTGCTCCGCATCCATGTCCCCCTGGATGATTTCCCGCTGGGTCCGCTTGAGCTCCTGAAAGGAAACTCCGGCCTCGCCCTCCAACTTTTCCAACTCGGAACGGACGGAACGCGACTGGCGGCGATAGTCTTTCTTCTGCTCTTCGCTGCGGGTCGCTTCCGCTTTACGTTCCAGGTTCTGGGATTGCCGATCGAGCGACCGCATGGTGTCGACCGTCTTGTTCACCCGGTCGATCAACCGTTTGCGCTCGGCGTTGGTGAAGCCCAGCTTGCGTACGCACAGGGAAACCGCCACCACGGCGCGCGCCAGGTTGAGGCGATAGCGCCGGTAATCCTTGGGCCGCTTTTTCTGGGAGACAGTGGCGAACTTCTCGATCAACTGGCCGGCCTTTTTGTAGGCCTTGGCCAGGTCGTCGATCTTCCCGGTGAACTCCTTCAGGCGGTTCTGGAGGATTTCGTCGGTGATCTCCTCCTCGTCGAAGGTGACCACCTCCTTGATGGAACGAACACCCTTCTTGAGGTCCTCTCCCATCGCCAGCAGTTCATTGATGACAATCGGAGACCGCGAGAGCGCTTTCAGCACCCGCAGTTGCCCGCGCTCGATGCGCTTGGCGATTTCCACTTCGCCTTCGCGCGTAAGCAGCGGAACTGTTCCCATCTCGCGCAGATACATGCGGACGGGGTCGTTGGTTTTTTCCAGAGCGCCGGGCGTGAGATCGAGTTCGACATCCTCGCCGGCTTCTCCTTCTTCTTCAAATTTCTTATCGAGCGCGGAGGAGGGAAGCTTTGGTCCCTCCAGCACATCGATGCCCTGCGTACCAATGGTGGTCAGCAGATCGTCCAGGTCCTCGGGAGAATGCACGTCGTGCGGGATAAGGTCGTTGACCTGGTCATAGGTCAGATATCCCTTCTCTTTACCTGTGTCGATCAGCTTTTTGATATCGTCGTACTTGTCGTCAAGAGCCAAGACGGATTACCTTCTTTTTGTCCTACGGAAAGGACAGAGAGCGTTTTTTAGCGGTGGGAACGTGAAGCGGCGAGCTGCGCGCCAGGCACAAACCTTCGAATTATAGCATCGGAGGGGTTTAGCGGACATCAGTGGCCTGCTGATTTTTGACACACCCCGCCCATGTTCCCGTCAACTCTTAACTTAGATGTTATGGAACTCCATTTAGTTTCATAGTGTTTTGGCCCTATGCCAGTCGGGCCGTGGGACTGTCGTCGGCCAGGCTGGGATCCATCAGCGCCCGTTTCAGCCGCATCTTTTCCTCCAACAGGGCCTGTATTTGGCCGGCCTCCCGCCCTCGCGTGACCTGCAACTCCCGCTGCACCCGCTCCAGCTTGCGCCTGAGCTGGATGCGCCGCAGGGCCCGTACCGCGCCCTCCAGCCGTTCGGCCGAGAGCTCCTCCTCATCCTTCATAAGGATAGAAGCCAGCAGGTTGCGGTCAGCCTCGGGCAAGGGCAGATCCGTAACATGGAGCGCCTCCGACCGAAGCAGCACTTCGATCAGCGACTCGGCGGCCACCCCCTGGTGCAGGAGTTCGCTTTTGAGGGCGAACTGGGCCTGGCGGCACGGATCGAACTCCTCTTCCACGCCGTCACGAGCCGAAAAATGTTCGTCCGAAGTCTGGATTTCCGTGGCCGAGACCAGCGCCCGGATCAGTATTCTTTCCGCATCCGTGATCTGGACCTCCGCCCGTGCCTTCAGGCTGGCCGTGGACCGGTTTGCGGCAGCATGCTTCAACTCCTGACGCAGCACAGCCGAGTCGATGCCCAGCTTCTGCGCCATCTCCCGCGCCAGTTCATCGCGAACAATGCGGCTGGGCACGCGCTGGATGTGAGGCAGCAGATAGTTCACCGCTTTCACCTTGCCCTCGGCGCTGCGAACCGGGAACTGCGCCCGCGCCCGTTCGATGAGATAGTCAAAATACTTCTGCGAGTTCTTGAGCGCGCCAGCATAAGCTTCTTTCCCCTTGCGCCGGATAAACAGGTCAGGATCGAAGCCCGACTCCAGGGTAAGAACCTTCACCTGAAATTCTTCTTGCACCAGCAAGCCCAGAGTGCGTTCCGTGGCCTTGGCACCCGCCGTGTCCGGATCGAAGTTGACCACAACATTTTTCGTAAAGCGCGCCAGGAGCCTGGCTTGAAGCTCGGTAAATGCCGTCCCCGAACTCGCGATCACGTTGTGGAACCCGGCCGCATACACCGAGATACAGTCCATCTGCCCTTCGACCAGGATGGCGTAGTCCAGCTTGCGAATCGCCTCCTTCGCCCGGTCGAGATTGAATAGCACCCGCGACTTGGAATAGATCGCAGTCTCCGGCGAATTCAAATATTTCGGCCCAGCCTTCTCATCAGCCGAAAGAGTGCGTCCAGTGAAGGCAATCACGCGCCCGGCTTCATTCGTGATCGGGAACATCACCCGGTTGCGGAACTTGGAATACATGGAAGCAGTCGTTGGCCCCTTCGCTCCGCTCAGGGCAGGCTCAAAACGGTCGTTGGCCGTTGGCCTCACCTCTTTGGATCCGAGATCTTTGGACGCGGGATCACTTTGCCTCCCTGCCGCCCCACTGTTGTCATCCCGAGCGGAGTCGAGGGACCTGTTGTTTTGCTGAGGGCTGACGGCTGAGGGTTGACGGCTGTCATCCGCTTTCCAGGAGAACACCCCGCTTTCCCGCAGCACATCTTCTTCGAACTCGCCCCGTAGCCGGTCGCGCAAAAGAAATCCGGAATCCGGCGCGTAGCCGATCCGGAAAGCCTTGATAGCCTCCTCGTTCAGCCCGCGCCCCGCCAGATATTCGCGGGCATGTGCGCCCTCTGGCCGCCGCAGATATTCCTGAAAAAAAACGCAGGCCCGCTCATTCACATCAAGCAGCACGGTGCGCAGCCCGGCTTCCTTGGCCTCAGCGGGACTTGAGAACGTCACCTTGGGCAGCGCGATCCCCAGCTTCTGCGCCACCACCCTCACGGCCTCAGGGAAGGTAATGTTCTCGACCTTTTGGACGAAACTGAAAACATCGCCCGAAACCCCGCAGCCAAAGCAGTGATAAAACTGCTTCGTGGCGTGGACCGAAAACGAGGGTGTCTTCTCGTTATGAAAAGGACAGAGTCCGGAGTAGTTCTGCGCCCCCGCCTTCTTCAGCTTGACGTAATCGCCGACAATGCGAACGATGTCCGCCTGCAGCTTGACGGTTTCCTTGAAGTCGCCAGAGTCGGTCATGGTCGAAGGCACAGCTGTCCGCAGGAATTGTGAGGCTGAAAGCCGCTGATTTGAATATACCGGAAGCCGATTGCTGTGGAGAAGCTGTGGAAGGCACCGCTATTCGGTTGATTGCAGCGGAAAACCTGGGCCCTGACAAGCAAGTGCTCGCTTACTTACCCTTTGTCATGCTGAGCGCAGGAAGATCGGTCGCTTGCGACCGATCTTCCGCAGTCGAAGCACCCCTACCTTCTTCACACTCCTTCATCCACGGATACCACTCTTTGCTCAAATCCAGGCATTGCGGGTTCATCGATTCGACCAGCACGACTTTCTTTTCCCGGCGCCAGCCCTTAAGTTGTTTTTCCCGCCCAATCGCGTTGTGAACATCATCGTAAGACTCCCAGTAGAGAAGACGCTCCACATCGTACTTATCCGTGAAACCCTCAATCCGATGAAACTTGTGTTCGAAGGCGCGTTTGTGCAGGTTGCCGGTCATCCCGATGTAGAGCGTTCCGCATAGGCTGCCCACGATGTAAACGCAATACGTTCGTCGAGTGCGCATGAGGGTATAGGGGGTCCTTCGACTCTCCGCTTCTTCGCCAGCGAAGAAGCGGCTTCGCTCAGGATGACAGAGTAGAGAGAGTTGAGGATGTTGGCTGTGACAGACGTCACAAACTTTCTAGCCTTTCCCGACTTAGGAAACCCTTGTCATGGTGAGCAGAGGAAGAGCGGTCCTTGGCGACCGATCTTCCGCAGTCGAAGCACCTCTATACCACCGCGAGCCTACACCCGCAGCTCCACCACGGTCGCCCCGCCGCCACCCTCGTTCTGCGGAGGCTCGGTGACCGATTCCACGTGCGGATGTTTCTGCAAATACTGCCGCAGCGCTTTCCGTAAAATTCCCATGCCACTCCCGTGCACCACACGCACTCGCGGCAGTCCGGCCAGGAACGCGCGATCGACGAATTTCTCCACTTCGCGGGTGGCGTCGTCCACGGTGCGGCCGATGACGTTGATCTCTGATGGCACACTCGCATCCTCTTTCGAGAGCGATACCGAGATTCCGCGCGCCCGAGCGGCCATGACTGGCGAATCCGCCGCCCGCGACAGCACTTCTGCGATGTCGTCACGGGCAATCTTCATCTTCATGGCGCCGATTTCGACTTCAAAATGATTCTCGTCGATGCGCCGGCTCACCACGGCGGGCCGACCCACAGACTTCAGTTTCACCGTATCGCCCTCGGAAACATGCTTTACCACCTGCGGTTGTGCATTGGGATCGCCCTGGTCAGCCCCGGTCGAATGGGCCACCACGCTGGAATCGAATTGCTCACGAAATTCCCGCCGCAGTTTGGATATGCGCCGCTCGGCGTCTTTTGATAACTTTTGCGATGCGGCCCGGTCCTGGATGGCGTTGACCATCTCCCGCGCCTGATACTCGAAATCCCGCAGCAGGGTCTCGAGTTTCTTCTCCATCTCTTTGATTTTCGCCTGCTGCTCTTTCCGCCCCTCGGCGGCAAGGCCCGCCTTTTCGCGATCGAGTTCTTTCTCGCGGGCCTTCAGGCGTAAACGCTCCGCTTCGGCCTCGCGCAAGTTGGCATGCAGGCTGTCGAGAAACTGACCGACATCCCGCGCCTGCGTTCCCAGCTTCGACCGCGCCGCCTCGATGATGGACGGATTCAGTCCCAGCCGCTGTGCGATGTTGATGCCCGCCGACGCACCTGGCACGCCGATCCTCAGCTCGTATGTCGGCTGCAGCGTGGCTTCATCGAATCCGACCGACGAGTTCACCACGCCCGGCGTATTCGCGCCGAATACTTTCAGCGAAGTGTGGTGCGTGGAGATCACCGTGATGCATCGAATCCGACGGAAATACTCGGCGATCGCCACCGCCAGCGCCGCTCCTTCCTCGGGATCGGTGGCCGAACCCAGTTCATCCAGCAGCACCAGCGAGTTTGCCGTCGCGGTGCGCGAGATCAAGTCGATGTTGGTGACGTGGGCGGAGAACGTTGAAAGGTTCTGTTCGATGGACTGGTAGTCGCCGATATCGGCCAGCACGGCATCGAATACCGGCAACTCGGCGCGATCCGCGGGGACGGGAATGCCGGCCTGCGCCATCAGGGCCAGTAGGCCAACCGTTTTCAGCGCCACCGTTTTTCCGCCGGTGTTGGGTCCGGTAATGACCAGTTCGAGGCGTTCGCCTTCGAGTTCGATGCTGATGGGAACGACGTGCCCGCCTTTTGCCCTCAGATTGCGCTCCAGCAGCGGGTGACGGGCGTCGCGCAGGACCAGTCCGCGTGCCGCTCCCTCAGAGGCTGAAGCCCCGGATGTCGTGCCACCCGGATTTGCAGGGCTGAAGCCCTGCTCCACCCTGCCCTGCTCCACATTGCCGTGCTCTCGGTAGATCCTGGCCGGCACGCAGCTGTAGTCTTCGGCGAAGCGGGCCTTGGCGAATTGCAACTCCAGTTCACCCAGCACGTCCACAGCCTTCAGGATCGGCTCGGAGCTTTCGCCGATGCGGCGCGTCATCTCCAGCAGGATGCGGTGAATCTCGACCAGTTCTTCATCGAGCAATCGCACTAGTTCATTGTTCTGGTCGATAGTCTCCAGGGGCTCGACAAAGACAGTCTGTCCGCTGGAGCTGGCGCCGTGGATCACGCCCTGCACCCGGCGCTTCTGTTCGATCTTGATCGGAATCACGAAGCGCTCGCCGCGGATCGTGATCAGTTCGTCCTGCACCGCGCCGCCTTCGGCCAGCCGGCGGAGATAGCCGCGCAGTGACTCCTGGATTGTCCGCTTTTGCCGTTCGATCTCGCGACGGATGCGAGCCAGTTCTGGTGAGGCCCGGTCTTCGAGTGTGCCGTCGGGCTGGATCTTGTTGCGAAAGCTGCGCAGGAACTCGGTGAAGTCAATGATGCCGGATGAAAGCTCCGCCACCGCGCTCCACTCCACTTTCATTGCCGCCGGCGGACTCAGGGCGATTTCGCGCCACTCGGCCGCGCGGTCTACGACCAGCACCACATCGCGAATCTCGGTGGTTTCGAGGACCGCGCCATCAATGCGCGCCTTCTCGACCGGAGTGGAAATATTCAGCAGTCCGGAGAACTCGAAGCGCCCTCCCACCCGGCGGAATTCGCGAATTTCGTTGGTGAGCTGGTGCTGATTTTCAATCCACCGGCGATCGACCGACGGAGCGAGCGCGGCAGCTCGTTCCTGTCCCAGAGGCGAAGAGGCGTATCCACGAATTAAATCGCGCAGAGACTCGAACTCCAACACCCGGGCGCTGCTGTGGATGAGAGGAGACTGCATCGGGTTTCATGTTACAAGAAGGCCGCCCGCCCCGCCGCAGAAGAGTCCAGCAGCAGCTGGGGTGTGAAGACGTCGGCCGCTAAGTTGATGTGTCATCCTGAGGGACTTCCAGTCCCGAAGGATCTGGCGTGCAGCCAAAGTACACTTTGGCCAGGCGACATCGAGGGTGCGGTCGAGAGGTCCTGGGGTGCTTTGAAATCCAAAATCTGAAATCTAAAATCTGAAATCAAAAATCAGACCCTACGCCTGCGCGGCCTCGGCCATCTTCGGTGCTGCCTGCTTCGCTGCGGGGAAGCGAAGTACGAAAACCGCGCCGCCCTCAGGACGGTTCTCACAGCTGATCTCCCCCTGGTGGTCCTGGACGACACCATAAGTAACGCTCAACCCGAGTCCCATGCCCTTGCCCACCTCCTTGGTCGTATAGAAGGGGTCGAAAATGCGCTGCGGATCCCGGATGCCCGGGCCGGAATCGGAAAACTCCATCACCAGTTCATCGCCTTCCTCGATCACGCTCACTGAAAGAGTCCCGCCGTGTACTTCTTCCAGTGCGTCAGTCGCGTTCCCGATGATCTCCACGCAGCATTGGAAGAGTTGATTGACGTCGCCCCATATTTGCGGCAGCTCGGGAGCGATCCGGCTCTCGACATGAATGTTCTTGTTTTCTGTGCGCAGCATCTTCATTTGCAGGGCGCGTTGCACTATGGAGCCCATATCCAGCAGCGTCTTTTCTCCCGGCGACTGCTGCGCAAAGCTGAGCAGGCTGGACAACAGTTCCCGTGTTCGCCTCGCTTGCTGGCCGATTTTGCGCGCCATGTTGGCCTGGTCCGATTCCAGACCCGCCTGCGCCGCCAGCAACTCGGAGTATCCGAGGATCGCAGCCAGGGGGTTGTTGATCTCGTGCGCCGCTCCTGATACCAGTTGGGCGAGTGATGCCAGCTTTTCTCTCTGCACCAGTTCGGTCTGCAGGCGTTTCATATTTTCCAGGCTGGAGCGCGACTCTTCCAGCAGCCGCACCAGTTCCCGGTCCATCAGGAATTGGCGAAGAAATACGAATAGCCCCAGGACCACCATGGCTGCCAGCGTGACCAGCAGGCGGAACTGTCGCAGGTTGGGCGCCGCCGTGTCGCGAAACCATGCCCAGTAACCCATCACCGGAAGGGAAAGCATCGCCAGCATGGCCAGCCGGGGAGCGAGCATTTGCCAGCGCGAGCGCTCTGATGGCGCTGGTTGGGAAGGCGGCTTGGTTTCGCGGGCCAGCAAGGTGGCCCAGATCATCCAGCACACCGAGGCGATGAATGGGATGTCATAAATGCTGCCCGTGTGATATTGACCGCGAGCGATGGCGGCATTCAGCGCCAGCGAACTCACCGCGTAGAGTCCCGACGCCACAAACAGGTTCCAGTAGATGTCCTTCCACGCGCCCCGGGCGTTCCACGCCAGCATGCCGAGCACGACCAGGAATGCCAGATTTTCCACCAGATAAAGCAGATCGTAGTGCGGACTGTAAACGGCAACGTTGAGCACCACGTACTCGTCCGGGAACACGATGAAGGCATAGAGGAAGACCCACCACGCCAGCAGCGTCAGGAAGTTCAAAGTGCTGAAGTAGAGCTTCTTTTCCTCTGACAGGTGGGGACGCAGTGCCACCGCCGCCATGAACGGCACGACGTGAACAAAGAGGATTGCGTCTCCGATGAACGGATCAGGAATGGAGCGCCGCAAAATCACTTCGTACAGCGTCCATAAGGCCAGATTTGCCGACCACAACAGGCAGCCCAGCGCCATCAGGCCCCAAAACAGCCGGACCTGGCCGCGGCTCGAAACCGCGTTCGCTACCATGAGCAGGAAGGCAAGAAACAGCAATGAAAACTGGGCAATATCACCGAAGGCGAGCAACCCGAACCCGGCCGACATGCTCAGCGATACGCTGGCATAGATCAGGGTTATGCCGACAATGCAGGCGATCCGCCATTTGCGCCTTGAGATCATTGATATTTCGCATTTTAGTGGTTGAGCTTGCTGCGGATCAGTTCCCAGGGAGACAAAGAGTTACTTTAGTACCGCGCTGGGAGCAGTCGTCAGTCGTCCAGTTTTCAGCCTGCAGTTGTCGGCGTTGCTCTTTTGGCCGACGACGGACGACTGACAGGCTCTGCTAGAATCAGCCCATGACCTTCCCGGTCACACGCCTGCGACGCCTGCGTCAGAATGACCGCCTGCGCACGTTGGTGCGCGA
Organism: Terriglobia bacterium; assembly: GCA_020073395.1. Taxonomy (GTDB): domain Bacteria; phylum Acidobacteriota; class Terriglobia; order Terriglobales; family Acidobacteriaceae; genus JAIQFF01. Next base: position 11,694 of record JAIQFF010000046.1, on the reverse strand, counting down.
AACCCGGCTTACGCCTGAAGCCTTGGTTTACCCCCTGTTCGTGTGTCCGGGCGAGGGTGTGCGCAAGGAAGTCCGGTCGATGCCGGGCGTGTTCAATCTTTCGGTGGATGAAGCGGTGAAAGAGGCGCGCGAGACCGCGTCGCTGGGTGTTCCCGCCGTCATACTCTTCGGCTTGCCCGAGACCAAAGATGAAGTTGCGACCGGCGCCTGGGCGGAAAACGGAATCGTGCAGCAAGCCGCCCGTGCCCTCAAGCGTGAAGTGCCCGACCTCATTATCCTGGGAGATGTTTGCCTGTGCGAATACATGTCTCACGGACACTGCGGCGTCGTGCGCACGCCGCAAACGCCGCAATCGCTCGGGGCGGCGGCCATGAATTCGATGGCTGCGATTGCCGTGAAACCTCAGGACAAAATGAAGGCGATTGACGCGCTGGCCGCGGTCACAGCCCGTACCACCGGGCAGGAATTCGAAATTCTCAACGACGCCACTCTGGAACTGCTGGCCCGGACCGCGGTTTCTCAGGTCCGCGCGGGGGTTGACATCGTGGCCCCCTCCGACATGATGGATGGCCGTGTCGCCGCCATCCGTCAAGCCCTCGACGCCGCCGGTCTTTCGAACGCCCCCATCCTTTCTTATGCAGCCAAGTTCGCTTCCGGCTTCTACGGCCCATTCCGCGAAGCTGCCGACTCGGCGCCGCAATTCGGCGATCGCCGCTCCTACCAGATGGATGGCGCTAACCTGCGTGAAGCCATGCGCGAGATCGAGGCCGATATCGAAGAAGGCGCCGACATGATTATGGTGAAACCCGCGATGCCTTACCTGGACGTGATTGCCGCGGCCCGACAGCGCTGCGACCTGCCCTTGGCGGCCTACCAGGTTTCCGGCGAGTACGCCATGATTGAAGCCGCCGCTCGTAATAACTGGATCGACCGCGACCGCGTCATGATGGAATCGCTGACCTCGATTCGCCGCGCCGGAGCCAGCATTATCGTCACCTATTACGCGCAGGAAGCGGCCAAGCTGCTGGGTTAGCAATCGCCGTCTGGGGACGGGTCTCCGACCTGTCCGGGCCGAGCGAAGCTCGGCAGGTCTTGCTCCCTTACGGGGCTAATAACGTTGCGGACTCTGGACGTAAACCACCCGGTCATTCTTGCATGCCCACACCAGGGCCACGATCCATCCAATCACACTCCATCCTAAAAAGAAATTGAGGAGAAAGATGGAAAGCTTGTCGTATTTCTCGCGCACCAAGGCGATGATCGTGGGCAGGAAATAGAGGAGAAACCCAGATCCAAAGATCGGGAAAAGGAAGAAGCCAAAGACGTGCATAGAGGCCTCCTTACAGACAATATTACGCCCAAGGTGAACTGGAAGTTCCCCCCATTGCCCCCTTGATCTCCGGAATGAGCGACCCTGCATTGCCGCTATCGCACCTTTGACTCTTTCTGTTCTAGAATCAAACGTTTGCCATCATGCATCTCTTGATAGTGAGGAACACTCCTTGCCCGAAATCATCTATGACATCGCCATCATCGGCAGCGGTCCGGCCGGCTACACCGCCGCCATCCGCGCCGGCCAATATGGACTGAAAACCGCGCTCATCGAGAAAGACAACGTCCTCGGCGGCACCTGCCTGCACGTGGGCTGCATCCCGACCAAGGCCCTGCTGTTCAACGCCGAACTTTGGGACCACCTCAAAGAAGCAAAAGAATTCGGCATCGAAGGCGTCGATGCCCGCAAGCTGAACTGGGCGGCCATCCAGGAGCGCAAGTCGAAAATCGTGGCCAAGCACACCAAGGGCCTCGATTTCCTGATGAAGAAGAACAGGGTGGAAACCATCCGAGGCTATGGCAAACTGACCGGCCCTGCGCAAAACGGCGTGCTGACGGTCGGAGTTTCCGCCGATAGCAAGACCAGCCAGGTAAAGGCGAAGAACGTAATCCTGTGTTCCGGCTCGGAAGCCCGCATGCTGCCAGGCTTGGAGCCTGGCGACCGCATCCTCAGCAACATCGAGATCCTCGCGCTCAAGGAAATTCCTAAGTCTCTGGTGATCGTTGGCGCAGGCGCGGTCGGGGTCGAATTCGCGTCCATCTTCCGTTCCTTCGGCGCCGAAGTCACCCTCATCGAGATGCTGCCCCGACTTGTTCCCGTCGAAGACGAAGATATTTCCAAAGAACTGGCTCGGGTTTACCGCAAGCGCGGAATCAATTTCCACACCAGCGCCAAGGTGGAGAAAGTCGAAAAAAGCAAGTCAGGCATCACCGTAAACTTCAGCGTGGATGGCAAGCCACAAACAATCGAGGCCGAGAGAATCCTGATCGCAGTCGGCCGCAAGCCGCGCACCGAAAATATCGGACTGGAGAGAACGAAGATCAAGCCCGACCGCGGCTTCATCAAGACCGACAGCTGGATGCAAACCGCCGAGCCCGGGGTTTACGCCATCGGCGACATCGTGCTGGGGACGCCGCAATTGGCCCACGTTGGTGCCATGGAAGGTATCGTTGCCGTAACCAAAATTGCAGGCAAGAAGGGTAAGCCCATCAATCCCGAGCATATCCCCAACGCGACTTACTGCCATCCTGAAATTGGCAGCGTCGGCTTGACCGAAGCCAAGGCCGAAGAGGCGGGCTACAACGTCAAGGTCGGCAAGTTCCCCTTCACTGCAAACTCGCGCGCTTCGATCGTGGGACAGCACGAAGGCTTCATCAAGATTGTCTCCGATGCCGACTATGGCGAGATTCTAGGAGTGCACATCATCGGACCGCAGGCGACGGAACTGATCGCGGAAGCGGTCGCCGCCATCGAACTCGAGGCCACCGTAGAAGATTTGATGTGGACGATTCACGCCCATCCCACACTGGCCGAGGCCATGCTGGACGCCTCAAACAGCGTGTACGGAATGGCAATCAACGCCTGAGGAATTTAGTAATTGGGTAATTTGAAAACCGCGTAATCTTAAAATTACCCAATTACTAAATTACCCAATCGCCCTTGATCTGCGTCCTCCAACTCGGCACCATCGACTACGCCACGGGCCTGCGCCTGCAACAGCGCCTCGTCGAACTGCGCAAAGAAAACCGCATCGGCGACGTTCTCCTTCTGCTCGAACACTCGCCGGTGATCACTCTCGGCCGCAATGCCAGGCAGAAAAACATCGTCGCGTCACCCGAACTGCTGGCCCAGCGTGGCGTGGAAGTGTTCGAATGCGACCGCGGCGGGGACGTCACTTTTCATGGTCCCGGCCAGTTGGTTGGATATCCCATTTTCGACTTGCGCGCCATCGCCACCCCTGACGGCAAGCGCAAAACCCTCGGTGCGATCGAGTACGTGCGCCGACTGGAAGAAGTCCTGATCCGCACCTGCGCCGATTTCGGCATTCCCGCCGGCCGCATCTGCGGCCTGACCGGCGTCTGGACTAATCCCCAAACCGTGTCATCCCGAGCGCAGCAGGACGATTCGCTCGCGAATCGCCCTGCCGAGTCGAGGGACCTGCTGTCCCCGCAAGCCAAAATCGCCGCCATCGGCGTCCACATTTCCCGCGCCGTGACCTCTCACGGCTTTGCCCTCAACGTTAACACCGACCTCGATTATTTCAACCTGATCGTCCCCTGCGGCATCGCCACCAGGCCCGTCACCTCCATGGCGAAAGAATTAAGCAGGAAACTCTCGCTGCAGGAAGTGGCCCATTCCGTCTCCCGCAACTTCGGTGCTCTCTTCGAAAGCCAGATACTTTGGCTGGAGAACCTGGATGCGCTATTAGGGCAATCCGTCGGAGTGCCGGTAAAAGCGCCAGCACAACTGCGCCAGCTGCACAAGGAAGACGATACCTTCTGGGCATAGCGGCAGCGAAGTCCTGGGAGGCGACAGAACCGAACCCTCCGCGTTAGCATGGATGACGCCGAGCCGCAAATGGCCAAAAAGCAAAAAGAAAGACTTGCTGCCAAGTCCGCACAAGCCCCAGGCACGAACCAGCGCACTTACACCATCCCGGATCATCGACTGGAAAAACCCAGCATTACCATCCGCCAGGTTCGCAAAGCTGGCAAAGTCAGCTACGAGGTCACCGGCGACCTCAGCGCGACGGTCCCGCCCATCCGGGAATCGAGATATCTGAGCAAGAAGCAATGCATCGAAATCTACCGCTGGATGCTGCTCAACCGGAAAATGGAGACCGCGCTGGAAAATCTCTACAAGCAGGGAAAAGTAGTCGGTGGGGTTTACTTTGGCTTGGGCCAGGAAGCCTGCTCCTGCGCCTCGGCTTATGCCTTGCACAAAGATGAATGGATGGGCCCTCTGATTCGCAATCAGGGTTCGACGCTGGTCCGCGGCTTCTCACCACGCGACATCATGATGCAGTATATGGCCAAGGCCGGTTCGCCGACCCGGGGCCGCGACGCATCGTCGCACTTCGGTGACATCAAGGACCGCAATGTGGTTGCGCCCATCTCGACTCTGGGCGACCTGCTTCCGGTTCTTGCGGGCGTCGCTCTGGGCGCGCGTTTACAGGGACGCAACATCGCCGTCATGACTTACATCGGCGACGGTGGCCAGTCCACCGGAGTCACCTACGAAGGCTTGAACTTCGCCGCGGTGCAGGATCTCGGCCTCGTCCTCTTCGTCGAAAACAATCTCTGGGCATACTCCACGCCTGCCGATATGCAGTTCCGCGTGAAAGACCTCGCCGAGCGCGCCATCTCCTACGGCATTCCCGGCGTGATCGTTGATGGCACCGACGCCTGCCAGGTCTACGACGCCGCCCACGAAGCCTGCGAGCGCGCCCGCCGGGGCCAGGGCCCCACGCTCATCGAAGCCAAGATGATGCGCATGAAAGGCCACGCCATCCACGACGCCGCCGATTACGTCCCCAAACCTTTATTCGAGTACTGGCGCAAACGCGACCCCATCGCCCGCTTCGAGAATTTCTTATTGAACGTAAAAAAGTGGCTGACTCCAACTGAGAACCGGGAACTGATCGCTGGTGTCGATCAACAACTGGAGGCCGACCGTGATTTCGCAGTCGCCAGCCCCATGCCGGAACCGGAATCCGCCGCGGGCGGTGTGTATTGCGAGCATGGCTGCCACGAAATCAAACCGAAGTACGCGATTCCGAAAGCCAGGAAGGGATCGGTTGCCAGCCCCGGAGGTACAGAGGCAGCAGTACATTTGAAGTGACGGGCATGCAGCGGCCATAAATTTAGCGGGAGAAGTAACCATCGCAATGCCACAACTGACCTATCTCGAAGCCATCCGCCAGGGCATCTGGGAGGAAATGGAGCGCGATCCCACCGTCTTCTGCCTGGGCGAGGACATCGGCATCTACGGCGGCGCATTCAAAGTTACCGACGGCTTCATCGACCGCTTCGGTCCCGAGCGCGTCATCGACACTCCCATTGCGGAGTCGGCCATCGTCGGCGCGGCCTTCGGCGCCTCCCTCACCGGCATGCGTCCGGTGGTCGAGTTTCAGTTTATGGATTTTATCGGGTGCGCTTTCAACCAGATCGTCAACATGGTTGCCAAAGCTCACTATCGCTGGGGCGCCCCCGCCCCTCTGGTCATTCGTGGGCCCAGCGGCGGCAATGTTCACGGCGGTCCGTTTCATTCCCAGAATCCTGAAATGTGGTTTGTGCACGCGCCCGGCCTGAAGGTGGTCTGCCCGGCCAGTGCCTACGACGCCAAAGGTCTGATCAAGGCGGCTATTCGCGACAATAATCCGGTCATCTTCTTCGAGCACAAGTATCTTTATCGCCGCACCAAGGAAGAAGTACCGGCCGAAGATTACATTGTCCCGCTGGGCAAGGCGCGCATCGCCCGCGAAGGCCGCGACCTGAGTATCATTACTTATGCCGCCATGGTGCACACAGCGTTGGAAGCGGCAGAAACTCTAAGCAGGGAAGGAATCGACCTCGAGATTGTGGACTTGCGCACCCTCGCGCCACTCGATCGCGAAGCCATCGTCGCCACCCTGCGCAAGACCGGCAAGGTCATCATTTTGCACGAGCACGCCCGCACCGGAGGCCTGGCAGGCGAAATTGCGGCCATCATTAATGAAGACGCTTTCAACCATCTCGACGGCCCCATCGTCCGCATCGCCGCCCAGGATTCTCCGGTACCGTTCTCCCCGCCCCAGGAGGAATACTTCCTGCCCCAGGTGAGCGATGTGTTGCGAGAAGCCCGGCGCCTGAGGGCATACTGAAGCTGGTACAGCCCACGTAGGGACAGCCGCCCTCGGCTATCCAGCCGAGCCATGGCTCGGCAAGAGCAATTGAATGCGCGAGAGTCTGGTTACCATCGCGGTCTTCCATAGCCAGCCGGAATTTCTGCTGGCCCGCACCCGCCTGGAATCAGCTGATATCGAGTGCTTCGCGTATGATGAAAACATGCTTCGCATCGGCGGCTGGCATTCCCATATACTCGGCGGCATCAAGCTGCAGGTGAGAGAATCGGAAGCGCAGGATGCCCGTGCCATCCTGCATCACACAGCGCCGCTGGACAATCCGTAACGGCTTCTTAACGCATCAGTGAACCATCTACAGGAGGCAAGCATGCGCAATTTCATCCTCGGCGTCGTCATTACCTTGCTCGTGCTCCTATTGGGAGGGCTGGCCATCGCCACGCTCGGATTCTTGCCCACCAATGCCGATTCCGTGCCGCCGAAGATGGAACGCCGCATCGCCATGTCCGCCATGGATGCCTCCATGGAGCGCCACGCCCCGCGCCTGACCAATCCTGTGCCTCCGACTGATGAAAATCTGATCGACGGAATGAAGATCTACACCATGAACTGCGCCGGATGTCATGGGGGACTCGACAACAAACCCAGTCCGCTCGATCGCTCCTTTTACCCGCCGCCTCCTCAATTGATCATCTACCCGCTGGATGATCCCGAGTGGCATATCTACTACGCCGTTCGCACCGGTATCCGCTACACCGGCATGCCCGCCTGGAACAAGGCTCTGAGCGACCAGGACATGTGGAAAGTCACAGCCTTCCTCTCGCGCATCGAAAAATTGCCGCCTGCGGTGCAGGATTATTGGAAGAAATCTACCGGTGTCGCGCCTCCTCCTGTCAATCCCCAGGGAGGAGAGCACAGCCACCACGACTAGACACGGCTCACTGGGACAGATTGGCTGAATATATAATGAAAGATTGCGCGCGCCGGGAATGGAGCCGCGTGGAAGGGAATTATGCCGACTGATATCGTCATGCCCCAGATGGGCGAATCGATCTTTGAAGGGACCATCACCAAATGGCTGAAAAAGCCGGGTGACAAGGTGCAGCGCGACGAACCCCTGTTCGAGATTTCAACCGACAAGGTGGACGCCGAAATTCCCGCGCCGGCTTCGGGAGTCCTGCAGGATATCAAGGTTGCCGAAGGCGCCACCGTGCAGGTGAACACTGTAGTCGGAACGATTTCTGACGGCGATGGTGCTGCTGCCAAGCCTGCCGCCCCCTCCGCTCCTGCGAAAAAGGAAGCCGCTCCAACCAAGGTGTCTGCCCCGGTGGCTGAACCCAAGGCGGTTGCCCCGGTTTCACAAGCCCAAACTTCCCATGAGGAAGACGACCACGCGCGCTCGTCTCCCCTGGTCCGAAAAATTGCGCGTGAGCACAATATCAACCTGGCGCAAGTAACCGGAACCGGACTGGGCGGGCGCATCACCAAGCAAGACATCACTGCGTTTCTGGAAGGCACGGCTGCCCCGGCGACTCCCGCTGCGCCTGCTCCTTCTCCGAAGCCTGATGCCGGTTCTCCAGCGGCGCCTGCGATTCCCGGCGACCTGGTGCCCATGTCCCATATTCGCAAGATCATTGCCCACCGCATGATCGAGTCGCGCCGCACCAGCGCCCACGTTCATTGCATGTTCGAGGTGGATCTGACGCGCATCGTTCAGTTGCGCAACAAGAACAAGGCCGCCTTTGAAAAACGCAATGGTGCTCGCCTCACCTTCATGCCGTTTTTCACCCGTGCCGCCATCATTACACTGCAGCAGTTTCCCATCGTGAATGCATCGATCGAAGGCGAAAGCATCCGCTACCATCGCCACGTCAATGTCGGCATCGCGGTCGCACTCGACTGGGGTCTGATCGTTCCGGTGCTGAAAAACGCCGACGAACTCAACTTCCTCGGGCTGCAGCGCAGCATCAGCGATCTGGGAGAACGGGCCCGCAACAAGAAACTCAAACCGGAAGAAGTTGAGGGCTCGACCTTCACCATCACCAACCCCGGCCAGTTCGGCGCCGTCTTCGGATTGCCCATCATCAACCAGCCCAACTCGGCCATCATGGGTGTGGGCGGAATCACCAAGGCGCCGGTAGTGGTTACCGATGACGATGGCAACGACTCCATCGCGATCCGCTCTCTCGTCCATCTAACTCTTGGCTACGACCACAGGATCATCGACGGCGCCGTCGCCGACCAGTTCATGGCCGAGGTCAAGAAAACGCTCGAGAACTGGAGCGAAGAAATCGGATAACTTACGGCTGAGTCGGCTTCGCCCAGGTGGAAGCATTCAGGCACAAAACCGTGCCATCGATCACAGCGCTCAGCCCCTGCTTGAATTTTTCCGGGTCAACAATATGACGGGAAGTCACTGCATCGGTCAGTTGCAGAGCGGCTGACACAAACGACATCGCCGCATTTTTCTTTTCAACTCCGGAGCGGCTGGCAAATAATCCTTCGTTGATCGTAGTGGTGGAAGGGGCTTGCGCCCACGACGCCGTGAGCCACACCATTACAGACGCCAGCAAGTAGAAAAGCCGCCCCCAGGGGCGGCGGTGCTCGTCGAACATGCTTCCTCCCTTGCCGAGTTTCACCATCGCAGGGCAGACTCTCCCCTCTACCCAAGGAGGGAAATGAGCCTCGCAAAAATGTTTGGATTGTTAAGAAGAACTGAAAACTGGGAACCAGCAACCAGAAACTGGTCTCTTACTTTCCCGCTCTCACCTGCTGGTCCAGAAACCTCTCGACGCTACGCAAGTACACATCCGCAAAATCCACCACCGGGCGCTCTTTTTCAATCAAGTCCCGGGCCGCATCTGTCGTCCATCCCGTCGAGCACAACACAGCCAGGGTCATCATCGGCGCCCGGTGGACTCCGGCCGCGCAGTGTATGAACAGCTTTGTCCCTTCCTGGCTGAGTGCTTCGGTCGCGAATTCCACTCCGCGCTCGAATATCTCGGGCGGCTTGGGCTGAAAATCATCGTCAATCGGGTTCCAAAGCACCTCGATGGCATGCGGCCTTGACAGCTCGGTATCGTCAAATTCGATTTGCATGTCGATGATGTGCGTGATCCCCGAGCGGGCCACCGCCGCCATGTTCTCTGCCGTCCAGATTCCGCCGCCGACCGCGATTCGGCCGGTCACCCACGTCATGTCCATCCTGAAAGCCCCGTGCAGTAAAGGCTGATGTGCCACCGGCAAGCTTGAGTGCGTCGTTGTCCGGCTGCTGAAGCTCACCGATAAACGATCCGCTGCCCGCGCCCAACGATTGGTTGCCGTCGCCCAACTACCGGCTTTCATTCTAAGCTATCCTCGACGACCGCAGCGGAGGGGCTTGAATCTTTGGTAACTCCTGGCTCCGGCGTCGGCGCGTCGGGGAGACCTAACCTGCGCAGCAGGATTGCGGCCAGCGAATCCTCTGTCGGCGCCTCTTCATTCGATGTCGCGGGATAGAGCCCAATCATCTCGAAAAGGTACTTCATCCCCAGATAATGGCCCTTGCCCACTTGGTCGATCGTGGTCTCGACCATGCCTACAGCGCCGTTTCCCACAATATCGTTGATCTGTCGCCGGATCTCTGCCAGGTCCGGAGTTCTGCGCCCGGCCGACTTTGCCGGCGACGCCACCCGCACGCTGGTTGTTCCCGTCCGCACTTTCGCTTTCTTCATGCTGCGTGTTTGTCCCTGATGTTCGTGGCCAAAGAAAAGGGCGCGCCCTTGAGCGCGCCCACAGATTCTGTTTTTCTCAATCTCTAAATCTAGAATAGCAAATCGATCGGGAGGAATGGGACATGCTTTCCGCAAATTTATTCCCTCTGTGCAGAAGCACTTGCAGGAATTTCTCCGCCGCTCCCCTCTTGACAGTTTTTCGCCCGGGCAACGTCGGTGGCGGGCAGCCGAATCAATAAACCGGAATCCAGAAAGATCGCGGTCACCCGGTCGAGGGCTTCCGGAAACCGCCGCCCCACAGTACGCCGCCAGCAGCCCAGGACCTGTGCCGTTTCGTTTTGTGTATAGTCCTGCAGCGCGATCTTCGCAATCAATTTATGCTCGAACTCACCCAGTTGATCCAACCCGCGTGCTACATCATGTACAAAGATCACCGCATCTTCGAATGTCCCGGCGTGATATGACGTAACCCGGGTTCGGAAGAACTCCCGACCCAATAAAGACGGCAGTCGCCCAACCTCCACCGACAGCCGTTGATAGCGCCTGAGCATGCCGAGCGTCCGCTCCCGGTACAACCATAAGTCGGGATCGTGCCCTCTCAGTTCAGCCGCTTGGCTTCGCGAACGTGGCCCCGGTCCCGTGCCCGCCCGGCGGAGATGCGATGGGCCTGCAACTTCATCCGATTCTCTGAGGGCGGGCGGGTCTGACGGAAAGCAGGAGGTGACCGTCATGCCGTTCCTCCTTTTCCACAATAGACCGACGGTTCGCCCGCCTGCGCCTTGATCTCGATCTTGTGGTTCCCCGGCAAGCGCGGCCGGCTGGTCACTCTGCGCGGGGAGGGCAGATCCAACATCTCCAGGTCGCACGGAGCGCAGTAGATTTCCTGCGCTCCACGGAGTCGCAACCACAGGGCCCCACAACGTTCACAGTACTTGAGCTCCAATTGAATCACTTCCGGATCTTCGGTGTTCATGATTGCCTCCATCGCTTCTCAGCTGAGAGCAAAATAAAAAGCCCCGTGCCGATTACTCGGTCACAGGGCTCGTTTCTCTTACGATGACCTGTTGGAATTATTTAATTATGAGTACGTTGCAGTGCCGGGATGGGGAACTATCGGCCGACCTGACCTAGTAAACCGTCGGCTGCCGGAAATAGCCCTCCTCATAGCCGGATTTCAGCACGCGGCCGTTCTGCACCACGACGCTGAGCCGGCCCGTAAACTGGAGCTCCCGCAATAGCCGCTCCATGGCGGAAGAAAGCATCTCCGCGGCCCGCACCTTGCGGCGGAATTCCACGAAGCTGTTTTCCTCGCCCTCGGATCGTGAATTGCTGACCATGACCTGTTGTGCCCTTGGTTTGTAAAATTCCCCCTCAAGGATAAATAGCTATACAGGTCGCTGATCGTATAGCTCTCGATTTGCCAAGTCAAGAAGATGATTATGCACTTGACACAGATGGCTGTCAAGCGTATATTTAGGCTTGTTGAGGTGGCATATGAGCCTGACAACAGTAGTTGAAGCTGCGGTGGTGATCATAGTCGTGATCTTCGCAATTCGATTCTTTCTGAAGCGTGGCTAACCATGAGACTGATAGACACAGCAAAAGCGTTCGCCACCGATGAACAGTGCCTAGCCTACCTTGAAGCCTCCCGCTGGCCTAAAGGTGTACGTTGCCTGACCTGCGGCTCTGCTAAGTATTCTCGCATCACGCGCAAGAGCGCATCGAAAAACAAACGAGCGCAGCTTTATCAGTGCCTTGAGCCGACGTGCAAACAGCAGTTTTCGGCCACTACGGGCACCATCTTCCAC
>JAIQFF010000235.1 GCA_020073395.1 Terriglobia bacterium | reverse complement strand
GCGGCCTGCAGATTGGTTTTGTCCTTGCTGATCTGTGCTCCCAGCAGGCGCTCTCTGGCGGCCCCCTCCTCATCGCCAAGCTGGCGCAGGATTGTGGAGAGAGTGGTATGAGCCCCGGCAAAATCGGGTTGCAGGCGGATGGCCTCGCGCAAGGATGCGGCGGCGTCCTGTAATTTGCCCTGCTGTTTCAGTACGGTGCCCAGCGTGTAGTGCGCCTCGGCGTAATCGGGCTTGGACTGGATGGCGGCGCGCAGCTCATTGGCGGCCTGGTCGAACTGGCCCTGCTGCCAGAAAGTTACGCCCAGGGTGTAGTGAACGTCAGGTTGGGTGGGATCGAGTTCGGTGGCCTTCTGCAATTCGAGGATGGCTTCGGGCAATTGGTCTTTCAATTTCAGGGCCAGGCCGAGATCGTAGTGCAAAGTTGCGTCCTGGGGTGTGGCCTTTAAAGCGGTTTGAAATTGTGCGATGGCGGCGTCGAAATCAGCCTTCTGCAAATAGGCTGTCCCCAGATTGGTGCGGTAGCCGGTGTCAGCGGGTCGAAGACGAAGCGCGGCCTCGAACTCAGAAATGGAACTGGTCGCGTCGCCGGTCTGGATCAGGGCCAGGCCCAGATTGTTGTGCGCATCGGGATCATTGGGACGCAGTTGCGCGAGCTCCCGGAATGCCGCGATCGCCCCTGCTACATCTCCCGACCGCTGCAGTATTTTTCCGAGCTGGGTCTGGGCTTCGATGAACTCGGGCTGAAGTTTGACCGCGGTTTGAATCTCCTCAACGGCCTTCTGTGGTCGCCCCGTTTCTTCCAGTACGCGTCCCAGATAGTAATGGGCTTGCGCGTTTTGTGGGGCAGCCTGGACCGCGCGCTGCAACAGGCTGAGGGCTTCGTCCATTTGCTTATGCTGCCAGCGCACAACACCGAGATGCAAGGCGGCCTGAGCAAAATCCGGCTGCAGGCGCAAAGCCTCGGAAAATTGTTTTGCCGCCTCGTCTGAGAGAGAAGTCTGCGCCAGCACGGACCCCAGTTCGTCGCGCAGGTCGGCCCTTTGCGGTTGCAGGTCCACGGCCTTTTTCAGTTCAGTCGCGGCCGTCGCCAGGTCGGAGCGAAAGCTGGCGATTCGTCCCAGGGTTCGGTGCGCCTCTGCATCGTTGGGGGCCAGCCGCAGGGCGGTTCGGGCCTCGGACTCGCCTTCCGCCAGCGATTCATTTTTCACCAGCGCATTGGCAAGATTGATATGCGCCGCCGCCAAATCAGGCTTCAGGCGGAGTGCAGTCCGGAACTGGGAGATGGATTCAGCAGTCTGTCCCTGCGCAAAGAGGGCCCAGCCCAACAGGTTATGTGCTTCGGCGCTGCCGGGCGCAAGCTTGACCACTTGTTCGAAGGCCGCGCGGGCCTTGCCCAGGTCGCCGGCCTGCACTGCCGCAAGTCCCTGGCGATAAAGTGACTCCGTCTGCCGGGAAGTACTTTGCTGCTGAGCAAGAACGGAAGCTGTCAAGGTGAGCAGGCATGCCGCCAGCGTAACCAACCAGCCGAGAACCAGTCCCGAGTCGTTCAGCGTGCGCCCGTGGGTCCGGATTGCCGGATGAAATGATTCGGGGGTCACTACGAAATATTACTATGCCCCGGCGGGCAGAATTATTGCTGGATTGTTGGGTCTAAGGGACAGTGTTCTATTGGTTCCGGCGCGAGAGGCGTCAATAGCGTATTCTAGTAACTATGTACACCGCCGATGTGTTGAGAAACGTTGTAGCCCTGCGAAGCGAGATCGCCAACATCCGTGACATGAACGACCGTTACGCCGCACAAGATGCTCCAGCTCCGATGGCCTCCCGCGCCAACAAAGAGCGCAGGACACGACTTCAGGAGATAGTGCGAGAGTTGGCCGTCATGGCCAAAGAACAGCACCCCTGAAGCGGGCCGGGTCGCGGCCGCCACGATTTCCTGAAAGCCTAGATCGACTCTTCTGCGCCTGGCGTGGCTTGACCCTCTCATGGCCGCGCCCTAGTATGCAGGCTGGGCCATGACTCCAGTTTTTCCGCCGCAGTTTCGTGCGCTCCCAGCTGCTGCAAGACTGGCGGCGCTCTTCATTCTTCTGACCACCTCTGCCGCTGAGACGGCAAAGGCCCCGCCCATCGCCAACTTCGTTGACGCCGCAGAAAAAGCTGGCCTGACCATGACTCAGGTCTTCGGCGGGAAGGACACCAAGAAGTACATCATCGAGACCACCGGAACCGGCGTAGCCATTTTTGACTACGACAACGACGGCTGGCCTGACATTTTTCTGGTGAACGGAACCACACTCGAAGGATTTCCGGCAGGGACTGCGCCGACCAATCACCTGTATCGCAACCAGCACGACGGAACCTTCACCGACGTGACCGCCAAAGCTGGTCTGACTGCGAACGGATGGGGCCAGGGCGTCTGCGTGGGCGACTACGACAACGACGGATGGGAGGACCTCTACGTAACTTACTACGGAAAGAACCGTCTCTATCACAATCAGAGTGGGACTTTCACCGAGGTGGCGGAGATGTCCGGCGTTACCGGGACCGGGAAAGCCTGGGGCACAGGATGCGCTTTCGTCGATTACGATCGCGATGGCCGGCTCGACTTGATGGTGGCGAACTACGTGGACTTCGATTTATCCAGCGCTCCGGCCCCGGGCGAGAGAGCGTCGTGCGTATGGAAGGGTGTTCCGGTCATGTGCGGGCCGCGCGGCTTACCGGGCGCCAAGAATATTCTTTACCACAACCAGGGCAACGGCAAGTTTGAGGACGTGACTGCGAAAGCGAAAATTGATCAGACCAGTGGCCACTATGCTTTCAGTGTTTCGACTCTCGACTTCGACGATGATGGTTGGCCCGACATCTACGTGGCCTGCGACAGCACGCCGAGCATTCTCTACCACAACAATCGCGATGGAACTTTCAGCGACGTGGCGGTGGTGGCCGGCGCGGCCTATAACGAAGACGGTCGCGAGCAGGCAGGAATGGGATCAACCATCGGCGATTACGACGGCGACGGCCGGCTGGATATTTTTAAGACCAATTTTTCCGACGACACTTCGACCCTCTATCGCAACAATGGCAACGGCACGTTCGACGACGTGACGTTTGCCGCCGGCCTGGGTCTCTACACCCGATATCTGGGCTGGGGAACGGTGTTTCTGGATTTCGACAACGACAGCTGGCCCGACCTGCTGCTGGTGAATGGACATGTCTATCCCGAAGTCGATAAACAGAACCTGGGCAGCAGCTACGAGGAGCCCCGAATCCTCTACCACAACAATGGCAACAAGACATTCAGCGACATCTCGGCTGACGCTGGGCCGGGCATTACCGCAGTTCGTGCCGGGCGCGGGCTGGCCATCGGCGACCTGTGGAACGATGGGCGCCTTTCGGCGGTGATCAGCAACATGAATGCAGTTCCCAGTCTGCTGGTGAACCAGGTGCGCTCGTCGAATCACTGGATAGGTATCAGAACATTGGGAACAAAATCCAATCGGGATGGAATCGGCGCGCGGGTCTCGGTGAAGGTGGGAGAGCGAATCCTGGTTGACGAAGTCCGCAGCGGCTCCAGTTACGATTCGAACAATGACATGCGCATCCACTTCGGGCTGGGAGCGGTCACCAAAGTCGATTGGATCCAGATTCGCTGGCCGAGTGGGCTTACTGAGCGCTTCGAGAACAACATCTCCGTGGACGCGATCCACAGCTTGAAAGAAGGATCGGGTGTTGTCGTGAAGTCGCCAGCCAAGGCTACCTGAAATTGTATCTGGGAGTCGGTATCTTTGCGTCCTTCGCCAAAAGCTTTCAACCGCAAAGTTCGCAAAGGACTCGCAAAGGATGCAAAGAACCGTGCCTCCGAACTCAGAAGCCTGAGCGCGCGGCAAGAGCCACCGCCGGACGGACTCCGTTCAGCTTCCCGTGCATGTGTTCGGCCTGCTCATCCGTGAACCACAGGTTGCCGCGCGACAGGCGGCGCAGCTCTTCGCCTTGCCAATGTGCCCGCATGATTCCCGTGGAAGAATGGGAATTTGATCCCAGCAGGAGATGTCCCAGTTCGTGTGCCATCACATTTCCCAGAAGGTCCGAAAGACCGACCTTCCAATCCGTGTGCAATTCCGTTGCCCGGCTGTAGAAGACATCGCTGTAGCAGCCTGTGCCTTCGGCTGACAGGAACGCCACCCCGAAGACTTCGTGGGTTGAGCTCACGGACTGGGGAACGATTCGCACCGTCAGGTGGGTTGGCCACTCGAACCTGGCACAGCCGAAAGCTGACCACGTAGAAGCGGGTGCCCCCGGCCCGGCCGGGCGACGCCCAGCTTGGTCGAATTCCGGACCCGGCGAGCTTCGCTCGCCCGCCCGGACGAGGGCGTCCGGGCCTGCCTGGTTTGTGGGGCAGTAGGCCCAGATCAGTTGTACCCCGGCCTCCTGGAAGATCCTGGCCGCCTTCCGTTCCGCCTCGGTCAACACCGTTGGCGCGACGCCTGCGTCGTTATAGACAGAGACGACCACTTGTGGTTTTCCGTCAGGATAAGATTCCGGCCACGCGGGGAACGTAACCCCCAGCAGGAACGTAACTAACAGGCATGTTTTCGAAAATTGAAGCACCCGGGACCACCTCCGCCGCGCCGATCTTCGGGGCCTGCGGAGGGTGCCTCAAGGGTTTGCCGGTCACCCGCAACCTATTTGTGGGTAACTTGTTAAGCGCTTTTGCGTCAAATGGTTAGGAGCGTGGGTGACACGGGAAGAAATGGACGTTTCTGCTAAACTTCGTTGTCTTGGCGAGGGCCAATGACCGTAATGAGCAGCAATGGGACGCGGATGATCCAGTTTGGGGTCTTCGAAGTCGATCTGCGGGCTGGAGAACTACGGCGCAACGGCTCAAGGGTAAAGCTGCAGGAACAGCCTTTCCAGATTCTCACCCTCTTACTGGAACGACCCGGCGAGGTGGTCTCACGGGAAGAACTTCAGACCCGCTTGTGGCCCGCCGACACCTTTGTCGATTTCGATCACAGTCTCAACGCCGCCGTCCGCCGGCTCAGAGATGCCTTGGGAGACAGCGCGGAGAACCCGCGTTTTGTTGAGACTGTCGCCCGAAGGGGATACAGGTTTCTGGCGCCGGTCAATGGGACACCGCCACCGGTCGTTGCCGGGATACCGATTCATCCGTCCCGGCCCGCGCGCACCTGGTGGATTGCCTCGGCTGCGGCAGCAATATTGCTGCTCGCGGGTCTGGGCGTGGGATTGTTTCTGGGCAGGCGCGGATCGTTGCCTCCGGCCGCACCCCCGCCCGTCGTGGAGCGGCGCGTGACTGCCAATCCCAGCGAATATCCGATCAGCAGCGCTGCCCTTTCTTACGATGGAAAATACCTGCCATTTTCCGACCAAACCGGATCTTACCTGCGCCAGGTCGATACCGGTGAAACTCATCCATAAGTTTTACCCGAAGGATTCAAAGCGAAGCCCGTCGGCTGGTTTCCC
>JAIQFF010000234.1 GCA_020073395.1 Terriglobia bacterium | reverse complement strand
AAGGATATTATTTCGGCATGGATCAGGACACATGGGGACGAGTCTTGGAGGTCATCATAATTTGCCTCATTTTGGGATTCGCCGTTTATGGAATTCTGCGCCTCCTTGTCTTGAGATAGGGGAATATGAACATCCGAGAAGCCCACGAGTCATGAGGGCGCCTGCTGTTTGGAAGAACTTATCAGCAATGGCCATTCCTCGATGGGTGGTGTTGGCCGACAGGGATTAAGACCAGGGTAGTTAGGGAAAATTGCGTGCAAGAGCCGTGCGCTTTCCTCAACGGGCGAGTGGGAATGTTCCGGCGTTGAAATAATCACCGCGTCAACGTCTTTCAAAGCGAGCACGTCCTCCAAATACTGATACCCACGTGGCGCACGGCCGTAATACTTTGCATTCACCGCGACCGCCTTCTCGCGGTTCAGTCGCCACAGATCACAGATCGCGGTAGTCTCCACGTTTTGGCGAGTTTTCAGCTGAGACACGATCCAGTCCAAGTCCCCGCCCCGACTCCCGTTGCCGATGTGGCACACCGAAATACGATCGTTGGCGCCCAGGATCTTGTCATACGAAAGAGCTGTCCTAACGAATGCGGCACCTCCGCCAAGTAGGGCTGCGGACTTGGTCAAGAATCTTCTCCGATCGATGGTTTCTTCCGGGTCGCTCATGGTTGTCTCCAATGTGGATCGGTTGAAATGCCCGCTGCGGCGGCCCCAATTATGCCAGAGCCACTGGCCGGGGCCGATGCTCAGATTGATGTTGAAGGACCAGCGGCCGTGAAGTCACTGTCATTGGACCAGGGGAACGGATTCTAGGTGAATTGTCGGCTACTCTCCAGAAAACAAACGTCTAACTCGTAATATGTGCGCGAGAACTGTTTTTATGCAGTCGGGGACGACGCTGAAGAAGGGAGCGTTTGGACGATGCGCTGTGCATTTTTCAGGCCCTGCGTCGCTCACTGAAGCGCCACCCCTCTGCTATTCAGAGCACGAGCAAGTTGGATTACTTAAGAAGCACATGAATCGGGCAATTCGTAGACCAAACCGCTCACTTAGGCTCGTCTGCAGCTTTTGTCGGGAACGCGTAGTTCGGGCAGGGAAAGGCAAGAGGAAGGCGGTGGCGTGGCATTCGCTGCTGAAATCCCCTGTTCGGCTGAGTCACTAGGCTGCGTTGGGCCGCCCCCACGCGGGGTAGGGGATCTGCGCCTTCAGGTCCCTGCACGCAATTCCTCAAACTCGCCAGGAATTACCTCACGAGCGATTGGGCTCCTCGTCGCCTTGAACACACAAAATACTACTTATGCATCTCATCCATGGAAGCAGCTTCAGCCTTCTTACTTCCCTGGGTGATCATATTTACTTTGTCCACGTGAATTGTGCCAGCCGCTTCGTCTACGGCACCCTGGACGGCCACACGGTGTCCCATGTGATCCTTGAGCGCGTCCTGATTGTCGACGTTAAGAACTTTGTGTTTAATGTCGTCGACAAAAACCACGTGCTCACCAGCCTGAAGGCACTTGTTGCCACATGCTTCATGACCTAGACCGGCTCCTTTGGCACCGCATTTCGAGTCACTAACCCATCCTTTTATCCACTTCCCTTTCGCCGCGTCCGATTTGGCCGAGGCAACCGCCGCCAGCGATACCATCAGCGACAACGCAAAACAACACCAGATCAGCCTTTTCATTGGAGGTCTCCTAGCGCCTGGAACAAGCTCTTTGAGCAGCCTTGAATGGCACGAACTATACGCCAGAGTCGCAGTTAGGTGCAATCACAATCAGCGGAGGGGAAAGGACCTACACCGCCCAGGACATTTTCCTCTTGTGGAGTCATCGTAGAAAGTAGGCGGCTGCGCATCGTGGGCGTAACATCGCGATTTCACCAATGACCCCCTTCCGTTGGGCGCTCCGCCGCCCAGGTTCAGCCGTTTAGTTGGTGTAAACGCCTGTCAGTTACGTCCGAGTAGTCTGTCTCCCCGACGATCTCAAGCGATCTGCCCCTGGGGGGGAATTCGGCCTGGTCTTTGAACGAAACTTATCTTCGTTGAGAACGTCAAAGCTACAATGGTGGTGATTATGCGGATGGTCCTGGACATCCTGGCGCAAATCTTCCGCACCCTGTGGGCCCACAAGCTGCGCTCGTTCCTCACCATGTTCGGCGTTGCCTGGGGTGTGGGATCGTTGCTGCTGCTGGTCGGTCTGGGCGAAGGCTTCCGTTCGGGAAACAAGCGTGCGCTGGCTGAATTCGGGGAAAACATCATGTTCATCTTTCCCGGCCGTGCCCCAGTGGTCGCAGGCAGCATGAACTCCGCCCGCAACTATCTGCTTACCTACCGGGACTATGAGGACATCCGCAAGGAAGCTCCGCACGTTCGTAATGCTTCGCCGGTGCTTTCCCGCGATGACGTGCGCGCCGTCAGCGAATTCGCCAGCGCCAACGGACAAATCGTCGGCGTCGAACCGCAATACAATGAAATCCGGTATCTTCCTCTCAAGCAAGGACGCTGGTTCAATGATTTGGACGAAGCTCAGAAGCGCAACGTGATCGTCCTGGGCGACGAACTGACGAGGAACCTCTTTTCCGGACGACCCGCGGTCGGCGTCACCGTCCTCCTCAATGGCATCAGGTTTGAGGTCATCGGCACCTTGAAGCGAATCGGCCGGGGTGACGAAAACCTTACCAACATGCGCGGCTATATTCCCTTCCAAGTAATGGCGACCAACTTCCCGCTTAAGGGCGCGAACCACGAAAACTCAATCTCCCTGATCAACTATCAGCCTCGCATGCCCGCTGAGCACTTGCTGGCCAGGGAAGACGTGCACAAGATCATCGCCCGTAATCACGGTTTCGACTACCACGACGAAGACGCATTCGAAAACCTGGATACGGTTGAGCAAGCCGAGATGGTAGGCAAGATTTTCGATGCCATGAACATGTTCCTGGGTACTGTGGGATTGGTGACCCTGACCCTGGGCGCCATTGGTGTTATGAACATCATGCTGGTGGCGGTCAGCGAGCGCACCCGCGAGATCGGATTGCGCAAGGCCCTGGGCGCCACCAACCGCAGCATACTGGTCCAGTTTTTCCTGGAAGGTATTCTGCTGACACTATTGAGCGGACTGATCGGCATGGGACTGGCCGGCGGCCTAATGGCGCTGCTCGGTTTGCAGCAAGGACCGGCAGGATTTGATCCTCCCAAGCTGGTGCCCGCGTCCGCGATTCTGGCGATTGGCTGCTTGACGCTGGCGGGGGTGGCTGCCGGACTCTATCCGGCGCGCAAGGCCGCCATGCTGCAACCGGTGGAAGCGCTGCGACAGGAATAGAACCAGGGGGGAGACGTGTTACGTGACTTGATCCACGAGGCCTACGGGGCCATGCAGCACAACCGTCGCCGGACTGCCCTTACCATGCTGGGCATGGCTTGGGGTATTGCCACGGTTGTCTTGCTGCTGGCCTATGGCAATGGATTCGGCCGTGCCTGCGCCAATATCTTCGCCAATTTCGGCACCCGGCTGATGATCATGGTTCCGGGCCGTACCTCGATGCAGGCTGGTGGCCAGAAGGCGGGTGTGCCCTTACGCTTCACCCTCGACGACGTGGACATTCTCACGAACAATATTCCTCAAATCGCTCGGATCACTCCGGAGGCATCCAAACAATCAAACATCCAGTACGAGACGCGGATATTCAACTTCAGCGTTACCGGCAATTACCCCAACGTCACCTCCATCCGCGCGCTCAAACTGGCGGAGGGTCGCTTCTACAACGCGGAAGATGAGATGCAGCATGCCCACGTCGCCGTGATTGGTTCCGAAGCCAAAGAAAAGCTCTTCTCCGGACGTAACGCGTTGGGAGAACGAATCCGCGCCGATGGCCTTAGTCTTGAAGTCATCGGGGTCGTCAGTCCCAAAATGCAGGCGGGCGATGACAATACGAACCGCTTGATCTACATCCCCTTCACCACCATGAGCGAGCTCAAGGACACGCACTACCTCGACTCGATCTGGTTCAACTATGAGACCCCTGCGTACGAAGGGTTAGAGCAGTCCGCACGCCGAGTGATGGCCATTGAACACAAGTTCGACCCGAGCGACCGCCGCGCCATGTTCGTATTTAACGTCATGGAACAGGTCCACCAGTTCGAACTCGTTTCGCTCGGTCTCACGATTCTGCTGGGTTTCATCGGTACCCTCACGTTGGGCATCGGCGGGGTCGGCCTGATGAACATCATGCTGGTCTCGGTAACCCAGCGGACCCGCGAGATTGGAGTCGAGAAGGCCTTGGGCGCGCGTCGGAGACACATCCTGCTTCAGTTCCTGGCCGAATCTCTCGCCATCACTTTCGTGGGCGGCGCTCTGGGAATCATCCTTGCCTACGGGGTCGCGCTCTCCGTCGGGAGGCTTACCCTCTACAGCGCTGTGGCGAAAAACGCGGAAGCGGGAGATGTTAGCCTGGTCATTGCTCCGAGTACTCTGATCGTGGCCACGCTCATCCTCGGTGCCGTAGGGCTCGTCAGCGGCATGGTGCCCGCCATCCGGGCCTCGCGTCTCGATCCCATTGAGGCCCTGCGGTACGAATAGCGTTGCGGCCGCAGCCTCACGGCGAGCCTAACCATAGATCACGGTTGAAGCATCGCAATTTCAGCAACAACCGTTTGTTGGTGTAAACGCCTATTAAGAACAGTCAGTTCTGGATTTCCCAAGCTGCACTCGCTTGCTCCTTCCATCGTTGTTCGTTTACGCCGAACACGAGGAGCCACAGGATTAGCGGTGCTGCCCCGAGGAGGCCGAGGGCTGCAATGTAGGGGAACAGATGGTATCCGAGCGGCAGATACAGAAAGCTCAGCCAACCCAAACCTCCCAATACCGACAACGCCCCTAGAATCCGAGGCAGGAAGGTGGACCTGATAATGAGGTAGCCCGTCAGGAGTGCATAGAATCCGAAAAATACCAAGGCCATCGCGGCGCCCCGGTCATTCACCTTGAGAAAGAGGAGCGCCAGTGCCTGCAACTGTTCCGCGCTGAATACACTCAAGTAGTGCGCGCCTCCCCGGACGAACAAGGGGGTGATAAAAAAGACGCGGCTAAAAGTCTTGATGACGCAGCCAGCGCAGCCTAAGAACGCCGCCAGCAAAGAGACGCTCCTGCCCGCCGGCTTAAGCAAGTCATAAAAGAGAGCCGTCATAGCGATATTGCACGCCATTGCACGTAACCTCCAGCCTCGCCGGCCGCCGATCACGAGACCAGTTTCTGGTGAAGTTACGAATCCTATTCTGCAGTCCTCGCGGTCTATGTGTCTGTGACTCGAATCAGGTCTCGTCCTGTTTCCCGCGAGCTGTCGAACTAAGGAGATTCTCCTCCGGCTCCGGCGGCAGAAGCGAGTTCAAGCGAACTCGGGCACCGGAGCCGTGCCCTGGTCGAGCAGCTCCGGAGCACCGTGAAAACGGACGAGATCGAGGCTCTGGAACGGAACGTAGCGATCGCGGT
>JAIQFF010000045.1 GCA_020073395.1 Terriglobia bacterium | reverse complement strand
ATGGCCAACGTACTGTCGTGCGCCTGGGATGGCGAAGTGAGTGAGTCCTGGTTCGTCGCTGGTTCGAGTCTTGGCGGGGCGCGGCAAGTTCGAGATTGTGTCTCTCACTGTCAGCCATGGCTTGTCGCTGGGTGGTATCAGGTATAACTGCGGGCCAACCGCGCTTTCGCGTAAGCCGTCGCTCGGTTTCGGTATTCGAGTCTTGGGTACACGATGGCGCTCCCAATACTCGCCCGAGCGAAACTGGCTCCACCGTAAGCCGTCCACCCCGTGCGTAGGCGCGGGAAACGACCATTCGACGCCAAGATCGGCTCGAATTGCCACCATGAAGAGGCGTTCGCGCCTTTGTGGCACCCCGTAATTAGCGGCATTGAGTACTCGGTGTACGACCCTGTAACACAGCCCATTCCTCCTACCTTTGGTGTGGAATCGCTCTAGCCGAGCAAGGTGCTCGAACCACGGTTCCGCCTCTCTGGGGCGGACTTCTGGATAAGCGAGCATTAGCTCGATGTAGCCAAAGTACTTGGCAAATGACGGTCGCGCTAGTCCACGCACGTTTTCCACAAGAACGGCTTTTGGTTTGAGGCGACGGATAACGGTGATCAACTCGGGGAACATATTTCGCTCGTCGATGTGGCCGCGATGCTTGCCGCCGATCGAAAAGGGCTGGCACGGCACGCCTCCTGCCAAGAGATCAACGCCTTCAGGGATACAGCCGTAATCGAAGTCTCGAACATCGCAGTGATGTACTGGCCACGATGCCATCGTTTCGACACGCCGAGACTGGTTTTCCTTCAGCGTTCTGTAACATGCATCGTCACGTTCAATTACCGCGAGGTGCTCAAACCCCGCCCTTGCGATTCCCAGGGCAAGTCCACCAGCACCACTGAAGATCTCAACGCTTCTCACTTATCTCCGTCCTAGAAACTTTCTTATCTTTCTTTCAATCTTTTCGGGATCAGCAGTCTCGCACTCCCAGATTATTCCGACATCCCACCCTGCTCTCCGTAGTCCGGCGATATTCCGAATATCGCGCTGGCGGTTTTCGGTCAGCTTTGGAATCCAGAAGTCCAATTTCGACTTTGGTAAACGCGCAAGAGAGCAGCCAGGGTGCCGATGCCAGAAGCACCCATGAACGAAGAGCGCCTTGCGGAATCGCGGGAAAACTAAATCAGGCTTACCCGGCAGGCTAGAGAGGTGCAGTCGATACCTGTACCCGCACTTGTGAACGATGGTACGGACTAGGAGTTCTGGCTTCGTATCAGTGCCACGGATGAGTGACATCCGCTTACTACGCTCCAACCGGGTAAGGGTATCCATCGCGATGAGTTCAGTGGCTTTTCACAGATAAAAAACAAAGACAGCAGCCGCAAGGTCGAACCCTGATGCGTCCAGACCGGCTGCTTGGCCGCCCGGCACCGGAGCAAATCTCAAGAGCCGCAAGTTCAGTAAATGGCATGTGGATTCGGCGTGATTCTAGCATTCCGTCAGAGTGTGCAAGGCTGTTGAAAAGTGTTCCCTCTTTGCTTTCTTCGTATTACGCCCTATCAACAGAAAGGTAACATCTTTTCATGGGCGAATACAAGGCGAAAGCGCTACGCTCTTGGAGTGGATGAGGGTCGCATGTTGATTGCAGCGAGCAACTGGCGGCGCGGAAGGATGGGCGGCCCGTCGTCAGCGGTGGAGGCGGCATCGCGGACGCCAACGAAGTTATGGACTATGACAAAAAGTGGGGTCGGTACCGCCTCCGACTCAGCAAGAATTACATCAAGAAGCTTTCTGATTTGTTGCTTAGGATTCTGAAGCTGTCGTACGGTGTCGATCCAGAAGCCGTTGGCGTCGGGATGAAGGCTA
This sequence comes from Terriglobia bacterium, assembly GCA_020073395.1. GTDB lineage: Bacteria > Acidobacteriota > Terriglobia > Terriglobales > Acidobacteriaceae > JAIQFF01. Next base: position 28,973 of record JAIQFF010000045.1, on the reverse strand, counting down.
AAGTAAGCAGCTAATCTCGGGGGCGTTTGGTATTACGGTTCACTGGTTAGCAGTTTGGAGGAAACAGCGGCACCGAAATATCTCGTGGATTATCTGAGGAGGGTTGTTGGTGAATTGAAACAACTATCAAACTGATGAGACTAGCACGCCACACTTGCGCTCAGGCTTCGGGACGTGGACGCTTCCCAAGGATGGGCAGCCGCAGGTTCAAGCATTCGCCGCAAATGTGTACCGTTTCTTCTTGGATTTGCGCCGCTTTTCGTTCTCTTTTTCTTTCTTAAGGAATTCGGGAACCATGCACCTACCCATTCGTGTTTGATCCTCTATCTGCTTTCGTGCCCAAACACCCATACGCAGAATCCACTTAAATTCTTCGGCTGAGTAAAACCAGCGGGAACCATTGCACAGCCCATGCGCCGGAAGAAAATTCCCGATATCGGGTTTCCCGCCTGCTGCGTGAGAAAGCACGTGATCCGCAGCAAAATCCTCCCCATTCAATTTCCCGCCGCATAGATGGCAACGTCCGCCCGTCTTTTTGTACACAATCCGGCGCTTAGCAGAGGGAAGGTGTAGCCTCCGTGCCTTACGTGGGAAGAGCTTGCGGCGCTCGTGGAGAAGTTTGAGACGTTTGACCAACGCACCCTCTGATTTCGGGATTCTGAGTTCGCTCATTTTATTCGTCGCCCCAATTTTGGTTTTTGTTGGGCAGTGTAACAGCGTGAGCCTGAACGATAGCCAGTTCTGTGGATTGGGAACACTCCGTCGCACCGAAATGACACCTTCAGGCTAGCAAGGCCGTGACGATACCAAGCCATTCCGTATCGAGTGGCTCTCGGCTAACGGGCTTGCCTGCCCGACTGTACCAATAAGCGGCATTGCCCTGATCGCCTTCCCTGCGATGGAGGTAGGCGTGCACCCACGAACCCTCGGGGCCTTCGTCTTGCTGAGCAGACTCGTGTGCTCGCGTCCAATCGCCCTTGGCATCCCACCACAATCCAGTGAGGGCTAGTGTGAGTCCGGCTGGCGGCTCGGTCGCGGTGAGCGATTGACGAAAATCGCTAACGGTCATAGCGAGATTTGTGATTTGAGATGAGTGAATCTCAGAATGCTCGCTGAGGAACAGCAATTGATAAATATTCTCTCTTTATGCCGTCAAGAAGCTGTCTCAGTTCGACCTCTTTGGGATACTTCGCACAACCCTCTTCTAGTCTGCGTTGCAGCGTGCGCAAGTATTTTCCTCGCTCGTCAGGACTCTGTATCCCGCGTCGCGCCCAAGCAAGTCCCTGATTGCCCAAAACATGATAGGGGTATGGTGTAGCTATCTTTGACATTAGATATTCCAACGATTGTGTGGCTTCTTTTACCAATCCCTCCGCTTCGCCAGCCGTTGGGTTGTCAATGGCTTTTCTGAAGAGCAGATACGCATATTCGTTGTCGATATACGGATCGTCTGGGGCGAGTGCTCGTGAGGTATTGAGGTAATGTTCCGCCAATTTCAGATCACCGAACTCCACTTCGAGGCTGCCACGTTGCAACCAAAAGTGGTAATCCCAAGCCAGCGGGTCTTCCAGAGTCCCATACAAATTACGTGCGAAGTCCGGCCCACCATGACGTGACAAGAAATCGTGATTGATAAATATTCTTAACAAGCGCCACGGTCTTGCGGAACGGCTCAGAGAGGCACTGACCTGAGAAGCCGCCAGTAAGGCTAGTCCCGAAATGGGTAGCGTCAACTGTCCGCGCTCCGCCAGTTCGTCACGAATAATTTCCGCTATGACTCTGTGCCTTGCCCAGATTTGACCATCAGGTCGTAAGGTGATGACATGCCGACTGATTAGTTGGTCGATTGAATTCAGTGCGGTATTCGATTTGTTCCCAGTGGCGATCAAGATTTCGTCTCTTCCCAAACCGAAACGGTAGGAAGAGGCGAGGGCGACAATCGCATACACAAGTTGCGCGTCGGATTCGAGACCACCTAGTTCCTCGAAAGCCTTTTCCTCGAATCGGCGACCCGACGTAGCCTGAAGCATCGCAACGAGGAGCTGCCTGCCAGCTTGTTCCGTGAAAGCCGCTACTTGTTCGTTGCGATGTTTCCCGGTAAGTATGCCCAGCCTCTTTTCGCGCTCCAACAAGTCGATAAGACCAGAAATGTCGCTATCTGCTAGCGGCGGCATTGCAAGTTCAATCTTGCAGATGCCCTCCATGACAACAGGATTTAGCACGTGATCTACGCGACCCGAACGAATCCCCATGATCAGCAGTGGTCGGGGCTTTCGGAGAACGACATCTCGAACGAGAGATGGAAGTTCCGTGCCGTACATATCGGCATCGTCGATAGTCAAAACCGGCGGCGCGTCTTCACTGCGCATGCCCGCACGTATGCGTCCCGGTGTGAGTTCAGTCCCTCGGTCACCTGCAACACCTGCCCGCTGCATCCAGACACCGGGAGTCTGGCAAGCAGGACATCGTGCAGACATTCGATCCGCAAAAGCACTACGGGGCGAACCAAGCCCGGTTCCAGAACTACATCAACCTGTGCCTCACGAATAAGTTCAACAGCCTACATGCGAGGCGGATGAAAGACGCGTTATCCCAGCCCGGAAACGTGTCCCTCGATACGCGAAGGGAATGGCACGATCCCGGCTCGGTCGATGATGAGTATTGCCATGCTCACTAGGAACGCTTGCGTGAGGCTGCGAATGCTTCCAAGAAACTGGATCGAGATAGAGCTTTTATTGCCGAGTTCATCGGCTTTGTTCGGCGGGAAGACGCAAATTCCGTGGCAGCAATTGAGTCGCTACTTGTAGGCGGAACGCAAGAAGCGGCTGCCCAGTCCCTCGGCATGACGGAAGCCCAGTTCAATCGAACGCACGACCGACTGCTTCAGTTGGGCAGATGTTTTCTGAGTCACGAGCCTGTACCGAGGCAAAGAAAGCCTTACAAGAAGCGAGTGAAGGTCGAGAGAGTTCTCAGCTTTGCTACTGCGGCCTGACAGCGCTTTGAAATCAGGAGCATTCAGAGCACCGTGGGGCGGCACGAAATCGTTCGTTCGAGCTAGACGGTGCCCTCCACGGGTTCTTGCGTAAAACTTTGCGTAAACAAATTCGGAAAAATTGGCTGGGAATCAGGGTGTAGAGTTACCGAGCCCATTGTTGGATTCGGCTCAACCCATTGAAACCAAACGGTGGAGTTTGGTTGCGGGGGGTGGATTTGAACCACCGACCTTTGGGTTATGAGTTCTAGGAGAAACAGACTTTCAACGAGTTAGCGGGCGTGGTTGTCCGTATCAAAGACTGGAAAAGAGCGTAGAAGAGCGATCGGGAGTTGTTATTTTGGGTTGGTTTTGGGTTGCACTATGTGCCCCCGGCCACTGAAGTTGTGTATCCGTCAGATAATTCCTGTCTGAGTGCCTGTATTTGCAGTCCCACCAACTCGTCCACTTCGGTTGAGAGCATCGACTGTGTCCGTGATCATTGGTTTCTCCCAACGAAATGTAGAAGCACTGGCGTTGAGGTAACCGTTTGAGTTTGTTGGCGTCCCCGACGGGATTTGAACCCGTGTTACCGCCGTGACAAGGGCGCAAACAAGCTGGATCACGTAGTAATTACAAGGCAGCGGTCGCTCTGCAATGCCCTGTAAAGAACAGCTAAGAACGTTAAGGAACGGAATCACCTTGTACCGTTCTTGTACCGCGCCCATGTGGTGAAATTTCATCGCTGCTGGGAACATTATGCAACTCTTCCTCCTTTTTTCGTGCCACATCGCGGATCGGTTTTTATTTTGCTTCCGAATAGCCCGTCATTGACAACCCGCCTTTTGCAGTTGCCTGCTTGAGCAGTGGTTTACTCATGCCGCTCTCATGAACCAGCGCTCTAATCGCGGTGGCAATCCGCGCGCTCTCGGCGAAATTGCCCGCATAAATGCAAGTAAAGACTAGCGCAGGAATTCCATCTGCTCTTTCAACTTGGCCAGAATGTTCTCTTTCGGTCTCACTCCTCATCCCTCGTGTGGGCGTGATCCGATCGCCGCACTTGTATGGTTTGCCTCTGAGCCACCCGGTGCGGTGTGGCCAATCGCCCTGGGGCCAGACGTGGGTGGGCGCGAGCTTCGCGAATACGCGAGCGTCGACGGTGGGAGATCTGGGCGAGTATATCGACGAAGGAATGGCAAAAGACAACCTTACTCGTCGACCTGTACCCATGCGTCAAGACTGGAATCACGAGTATAGATGCGCCCGTCCCCTGAAATCACAAAAACCGGAATTCCTTCGTCCATCATAACTTCGTAACACTGTATCTGAGGAGATGACACGGCTTCTAGATCTCCTGGTCTGAGGGGACGTGTCGCTTCTTGATATCCTCCTCCTGTCGTCCGGAGGGCACCACCTTTGCCAACGTGTGCCCACGCTTTCAGTTCAATGACCATTCGACCCCAGCGTGGATTGTGCACCGCAACGTCACTTTCGCGCACCACGAGGTCAGTAACTCCTGTGATTTGCTTGCCACGTATCACATGCGGGACGTTCTCAATCATGTGCTGTCTGGTTAATTCGTGCGCTTTCGTCGAACGCTTAGTGATGTCAGGCATAGAACGCTCGAGCCGCTTCATCGCCGCACGATAGTATTCAGCCACACGAATAACGAGACCCTGCATCGGCTTGGTGATCTTTAGTCGCCTCATCGCCGATTGATCCAACTTTATCCTTTCGGGCGTTCCACGCCCCGCGCTGCCACGCGCGGCTTTGGAGGTGCCACGAGCTTGACTGTTCGTCACCTTGCTACGTCCTATGCTCGCTCGCGATCGAGAACCGCCTTTCCCCTTAGCGGCCATAACCATCTCACCCTCGTCGGCGGCAATCTGCGCTTCTTCCAACGTTGCAACTTCATTCACCGCCTCTTCGATCACGAGTTCCTGAGAGCGATTCTCGTTCAAGGGATGCCGTGCGCCGGGCAAATCACTTGCTTTCACGGATTCACCTCCGGGCTTGGCCACCGATTTGGACGCCACCGCAGGCTTCGCTTCATCTCCTATGTATCCCTGGAACTCGTTCGACGGCGGCTTCTTCGTCAACTGTTGTTGAGGTCGCTGTTCTTGCCAGTTCGGACGCGGTGGCTCCCCGCGATGAGGCGGACCTATCGTCGGCGATGCAACGTCGGTTGCCTTGCTTGCTTTGACTTCAAGGGCCTGCGGAAGTTCGGGCACCTTCGATGACGGCGATTCGACGCTTCTGTTGAGCCAGTCGGTATTGACTTGCTTGGCGCCAGTGGAGTCGATCGCCTGGCCGGCCTTTGCCTCGACAATGTTTGGCCGCTCGGGCACTCTCGACGAAGGCGATTCAATGCTTCTGTTCAGCCAGTCGGGATTGACTTGCTTTGCACCTGTGGAGTCAGTCGCCCGGCCGGCCTTCACCTCGAAAATGTTTGGCCGCTCAGGCACGGTCGTTGGCGGCGGCTCGACGATTTTCCTGGCGAAATTCTTTCTCGGAGCAACGATTTGCACGGCAAACCCAACAACTTTGCCCAAAGTAGGGTTTATCTCGGCGGCTACGTCCTCGGCCTTACCCGACGCATAAGCAATGAGAATTTCCTGAATCAACCCGGCGAAGCCCGCCTCGACCAGGACCGGCATGAAGCCCATCATCATGAACATGAATTCAATGACGTGGGTGATCCCGACCGTACTCAAGTGCACCTCGTATACCCGACTTCCGTAAACCTTCTCGGTTATGTAGTCGGTGTGCACGAGGAAAAGGCCTGGTTTCAGCGCCTCGAATTCAACATAAAAGTCGTTGCGCTTCGCGTTCTTCGGATCGATATGGATGATTGTCACTTTCCCGTAGGCCTTGTGGACTCCGGGAGAAGCTCCAACCCTCGCGGTGGCCCGACCGAGCTCCTTGTTCCCGATCGGCACTTCGATGGCGAGCAGTTCTGCAAATTCATCCAGCGCTTTCTTGTTCTCGGGCTCGGCGAGGATCTGCGCGACCGCGTTTGCGTCAAGCTTCATTGCTTTCTCGCCGAGCGCCTCAAAGACTTTCCAACGATTCCGGACTCGCAGCATCTCAGCTAGCGGTACCAAGCTCGTCCCCGCGAGTTCGGAACGCGTTAGAAGCATGACATCCAGAAAGCTGTCTGTGAGCTTGAACGTCGCAGGCACATCACGGAGAGGCCGGGTGAAACGATCCTCGATATTGGAATAGTAAACGTACTCCCGCTTTGGATTGCGAAGTGGTGCCAGGAAGTATGCGCGCTCCTCCGGGGTGAATGAGTCGCGGTTGCTTTTTAAGACGAGGTTGCCCTGGGCAAACTTGAGGAGCTGAATACAGGCCGTGGCGTACAATTCGCACGTCAACGGATCGGTGTCACCGCCCGAGATACGCGTCCACGAGCGCATGTTTTCACGTCTCAGGAATATGCGGTCCTGCAGGTACTTGATGACTTGCAGGAGCTGGAGGATTCCCTGCTTGCTCAACGCGGCGAGGTAATCGCGATATGTGCCGAGCACAGCGTGGAAGAACTTGTTCGAAATGTCGTCGTTCGCCGGAATACACGCCTGCCAGGCCCGCTGAAGCGCGAGGAGATTTCCTTCAAACCCGGCTTTGAGCGTATCGCCACATGGATCGAAGTCGTAGAGGTCGACGTTGCTCTTCGGTGTATATCCGCGCTGTTTCTGGAACTCATCGCGCAAGAAATCGAGGATGGTCTTGACCGGCACGGGAGGCTTTGGAATGAGTGCACGTATCTTGGACTGGTAGGTCTGGCTCAGCTCCTGAAATCGTTTCTTGGCCTGCTTGTCATTCTTGTCGTCCAGCTGGGCCGCCCACTCCGAGAGCAGGTCACGCTTCTTGGTCGACAGCTGCCGGCAGCGATCGAACAACTCGAAGAAGATCTGATCGGAACGAGCGAAGTGAACGTTGAGCTTGTTGGTCGCGTACTTGAAGTAGAGCTTCACGTACGCATCCCGCAGGTCGTTCAGAACCGGTGCGTCTTTGACACCGACAATGATCTGGATCGCCGTGTTGTAATCGGCACTGGCGAACGTGGGGTACCAGCGGTCGAAGTCCTCCTGCCGATCGGCTGGTTTGGGCTTTTCCGTATACGCCCGCTCGATCGCACTCGAGAATTTCGCTATGAGTGACTTGTCACCCATGCCCGCTCCGGCACGTCGCTAAGGATTGTCCACGTCGAGGTCGACTCCAATGCCGCTTCCGGCCACCACAATCTTCTTCTCGATGTCCGGATCCTCGAGCCGGGCGTTGAGCAGACGAGCTGCAAGGCGCAGGTTCTCTAGCCCCGCCTTGCGAACCTCTTCCTGCACCTTGTAAACGTCGAGCTCGCGATGCTTCATCTTGAAGATCTCCAGAACGGTGTTGGGATCGACCAGCGACTCGATGAACAGTGAGCCAGTCGGAATCACAATCTCGTCCCCGTTGCGCAAAGGCGACGCCAACAATTTGTCGAGCCATGCGCGCAGCTGGTCTTTGATTCCGTCGAATTCGTCCTGCGTCATCTTCTCGTGCAGACAGCAGATGTACTTGCTGAAATCATCGAGACTCACGTTACTCAATTCGTCCGGGTCCATTGCCCCGAACGCGCTGTCGATGTAAGGAGCGGCCATGAACTCGGTCAGAGCGTTGTGCTCATTCATCGGAAAGATCATATAGTTTCCCTCGCAGCCGAGAAGCGTGTTGATATCCGCCACCTCTACCAGCGGTACGGTATCAAAAGCGCCATTTGGACTGTGCTTGAGCGTCCCGTGCAGGAAAGCGCGGTGTTTCTCCGTGCCTGTTTCTCTGAAGCGAGCAAAGATATCCGAGTCGGCGCTTTCCTTGTGTACCTTCACCCGGTAGGTACGACTTTCGAGCTCAAGAACGGGGACCTGCACCTTGTAGAGGCGCAGGTAGCGCTGATCCGGTGGCTCGAGGCTCCAGATTGCCTGCATGTAGTAAAAAATGTTGTTCCGAATGTGAACGAGAAGACGCTTCACCTTCGTCTCGTTATCGAGCCTTGTTTGAACGCACTTGTTGTAGGCTTCTGTCAGGGAGTGGAGCGTATTGACTTCCTCCCTCAGTGCCGCGGCAGCTCTCTCCGCTTTCTCCTGCGCATATTGCTGGGCATCTTTGGCTGCCAACTCGCGTGCTTTCGCTGCTTCCGGGTCCTGGCCGCCCCCGCCGAAGAAATCAAAAATGTCCATCACCGCACCGTCTGTTCTTTCGCGGTGCTCTTCGTCGATGCGACTGCTGATTGCTGACTCCAGCGCCTTGTAGCGATTCTCTGCTTCGACGCTTGCGGCCGAGAATTCGATTCGCAGCGTCTCCACCAGATTGCGCTGCTGACGCAGATTTCTGCGCAGTTCCCTGACCGCAAAATCGTCGCCAACACTGTTGTTGGTCAGGTAGCTCAGGGTCGGGCGAAAACTGTCGTCGAGCAGGCAGCGATTCAGTATCCAATCGTTTGCGAGTACCCAGGCAGGGGTTATCTGGTCAGGAGAGGGCATTTCCTGCGCGACGAGTACGACGGGCATCACGCGGTAAAGCTGCTCCGAGAGTCGATAACGTTTTTGCAGTTCATAAAACAAGTAGGTGACGGCCAGCTCGTCATTCGGATTCACGATCGTGCCCGACTCCGTGAGCTCTCTGGCGGTGTCCACCTCGGTCGTAACCTCGGTGCTCACTTCCTCCTTGTATTCCTGCACCGCTTTGAGAACCGCCTCCCGGAAGTCTTTTCTGTTCTGCGACGATTCGCTGCTGGCTTCAACACCAAAAGTGGTGGTTTGTTTTCCGCTACCGCCATACGCACCAAGGTTGAAATTGAAGTCACCTTCGGTGTTCAACCCGAAATTCGTTTTGGATTGAGTCTTCGCCATGATGTCCGCCTCGACCCGAGAGGTGGAATGCTGCTCATTGGTGATCGACGAGTTGTTTTTCTTCGCCTCTTTGCTTCCCCGCTTCTCGTTCCGGGTATTCTTGACAGAGTATTTTCTCTCCTCTTTCGGAGAAAGCGGGATTGTTTTGACAAGCTTCCCAGCCTGGTAAGTCAGCGGTGTCCACTGCTGACGGTAAGTGTTCAAAACGCCGAAGTTGACGCTGTGGTAGTCCTTGTCCGCAGCGAACACCGTGAACTCGTACTTGCTATTCAGCCGGTCCTGAAGATCCCGCAGCGTCTTGTGGAGCGTGTAGTAGTCGTCGTGGCGAACGGTGTCAATCAGCCGTTCACCCTGCTCAGTGAGGGCTTGAATGCTACGGAGGTCCACGATCTTTGGACACGTGTGTTTAAATGTCCCATTGCCGAATACCCAGAGTTGGCTGGAGCGTTCATCGATGTCATTGGCAATGTAGCCAAGCTGCTGCCGGTTGGCGGGGGACATGTCGTTGTATTCCTCAACCGTGACATCAAACAACTTTGCGATTCCAGGCGGGACCTCAAGTGGGGTAACTACGAAGCTTGTGTCGATGGCAAGAAGCCCGTTCCGAAACCCAGTGAGGATAGAATCGACTCCGAGCCGAGAGCGGCCGAGGTTGTCAGCCGTGAACGCGAGATTTGGAATGGCTTCATCGAAAAGCTGCTTCCAGACATGATCGAAGGCGATTTGTAGGGCGAGAAAATCGTAGAACGCAGGCACTTCTGCAGGCCCCTTCGGCAAAAAGAACTCGTCGACGGCGCTTTCTATCGCAGCGCGATCCGCGGGCTTGCGTAGCAAGTCAGGTTGCAGCACGGCGTCGGGAGTGGGCATGTGCGATACAAGCCGCCCTATATATGTCGGAATGTCGTTGTTGCCGATACTGACATCGGGGAGCGTTGTGCCGACAGCGGTTGGTGTATGGTCTGGCTCGTGCCCATCTGCATGCTCTCGCGCGCACGCGACATCGTGGCCCTCGGTGCTGCAGAAGTTCGCAATCGGGTTGTTCTGAATAAGCAACGTCCCGGGGTTCTCAGAACTGTTTGTACGAAACAGGAGGTCACGGATATCTACGTCCGGGATTTCCACGTAGTCGCCCGTGGCGGATGCGAAATAGTTGTTCAGACGACTCATGTCATCCGGCGTTAGGTAGAGATTGACGGGAACGCCCTGAGCATTCTGATCCCCCAGGGCCTCGTTAACGCGGGCAATACCGTTCGATACTGTTTCGTTGCTCTTTTCGCGAATGCTGTCTCCGTCCGCAGCGAGAACCACATTGGCGGGAAGAGAAGCCGGATCCGGGGCGATGCTCTTTACAAAATTGGTGCGGAATGCGTCGCGCGCCGCACGCTGGCCTGACAGTTCGGTATTGTGATAACGTGCGACTCCCGCGTTGAATTCCTTCTCGCGCTCTCGTTCGTCAATGTAAGCGCTTACCCGATTGGTCGCCGTCTCCCGACGTGCGTCTTTCTGCGAATCAACCGGGATTTCTCTGGCGGTCAAAATAGCCGTCGACAGACGGATGATATATGCCTCTCGGCTTGCAGCATTGAGCCGGATATCTCTCGCGAGATGAAGAACCCGCTTGGTGATGTCCATACCCGGCTCGTCAGGCCCCAGGACGACCAGCACCAGGTCCGGCTTCTGTTCGTTTTTTCCAGGTAAGTTGAAGTCTTTCGCGGTCACCTCGAATGCAAACTGCCCGGCACTGTCCGTGAGACAGGAACCAACGCGGTCCGCGAATTTATATAGAGCAGTGATGTCCGGAAGGGCGGCCGAAGAATCGATCGGTGATACAGCCGGTGTCGCAGGAACACTGCTATCTCGCAGAATGATTGGCGCAGCACTTTCTGGATCGGGCCAATTGTCGATGTCGAAAAGTTCAACTAACAGGTTGGAAATGCCGCTCGATGATTCCTTGTGCAGGATTTTTCCCGAGATGGCGAACGTGTCCATGGAGCATCCTCTTTCTCATGGCTGTGTCGTCAGGAATTATGTGCTCGCACCATCCAAATCTTCCCCCGATGTGAGTTAACAAGCTGCGAGAGAAGCGGGCAATGAACCCGCACGGGCACTATACGCGAAGTGTCACTCCAAAGGCGGCACAACCACTACGCCGCCCCGAAGGGACGAGGACGATGCAATCAGACCGAGAAATATAGCTACCCTATTCCTAGCGGTTAGTGCGAGATTTTTCATGCAGTAAGTCCCTCGCTATTACCAGGAGATCAGAAGCGTCTTGAGACACCGCCTCCATTCTCCTGGTTCGCCACTTGCTTTTGACCCGAGCAGCTGGCCCCGCGCAAACGTGTCAATGCACACGAATCGCGTGAACATTGAAATGTTGAGTTGTCCCTGGAGACCAGCCCTTAACGCTTGCAGACCTAGCGCTCGGCTTCGAGGAAGCTGCCGCGCGGAGAGGACTTGCTTGACCCGCGATCCTCTCAGAAAATACCAGCTACTTGCTTTGGCCAAAACCCTATAGATTTTTGATAGTAGTTGGAATAGATGGTGCGAACAAGTTAATTCTGGAAGAATTTTTGGGCTGTTCTGAAATCGGAACAAGAATGAGTTTTTGGCTGGAACACGAATATGGTGTGCTAAAATTCATGATTTTTCGTGGCGGGGCTTAACGTTTGCTTTGCTCAATGTGAGCGAGAGTTTTTGATTTGCCGATGAGTGAGGCCGATCTTCATCAATTCGCGGTGAGAACCTCATTACAATTTGTGGAGCAAGGGCACTTCAGAGCCGTTGGGCGTAAAGTCATGATCAGTTCCGGCCAGCTATTTGGCTCTTGCTTTCGGGCGGACGCGCGCGAGGCTCAGTTCTCTGGATCTGATCAACCGATCCACTGCAGGGAACCCACGATTTCCGATCCTCTTGTTAAACGGAGAGTAGACAATTCCCCAGTAAACTATTGAATTGGCGTCCCCGACGGGATTTGAACCCGTGTTACCGCCGTGAAAGACAAATTTTAAAACGTTGTAATTACAAGGCAGCGGTCGCTCTGCAAAGCCCGGTAAGGAAGCAACGGAAACGCCAGGACATCTTAGGAACTTGTACCGTCCTTGTACCGCGATCCCAACCACTTTCAAGCCTTGTTGAAGTGCCATAAGAAGAAGGCCTCTGTCCGTAGCTTCTAGGCCCTCTAGCAGAAGGGTCTGAGATTGCTTTGTAAAAGCCCTGCCTCAAATCACCCAACGCGTCTGAAGCTAATTCCGGCTTACACGAAACTGCACTCCTGCAAAAACCGTACGTACGGAGCACCCTACTGACAGAGAGCAATTGAGAAGGAAAGAGTATCAAACCACATTCGGCTGACATACCCCGTCGAGTTGGGGATCGATGCTTGTGCTCTCGGAAGAATCCAGCAATACGGGCCCTGAGATCCTCGCTGGAGAAAACGATGAACAGACCCGACGGCGCCTACCCTTCCGATCTAGAACAAATTCCCGATGGCGAAGAAGAAGCTATCAAGAGAGTCATCGACCTCGAACTTCAAATCCTTCAAAAGTCAAACGGTCAAAAGCGGCCGGTACCCCGTGCACAGCATCCAAAGCACCACGGCTGCGTTCGGGCGGAGTTCATCGTCGCGAACGAACTCCCAACTGAGTTCCAATTCGGTGTCTTCAGCGAAGCAGGAAAGACATTCCCTGCCTGGATCCGCTTTAGCAACGCACGAAACCAGGACGACCAGGAGCCAGGTGGCCACGGCATGGCCGTCAAGCTTATGGGTGTAACCGGAGAAAAACTGTTGGCAGGTCAGCAAAATGAGAAAACGCAAGATTTTCTTCTTTTGGACAGCCCGATATTCTTCATCAAAGACGCGGTGCAGTTTGCGGAGTTCGATGCAGCTCGGCTGAACTCGGAAGTATCGTGGTTTGGAAAGTTGTCGGTCCTAGAGTATTTTGCGAAGCATCCTCGCGAATTGTTGATCTTGCATCGAATCGAAAATAACCAGTCTTCCAATCCTCTGGAAACCTCGTATTGGAGCGCCACGCCATACAAGTTGGGTAGCGGTGCGGCGATTTCAACAGCGACAGGCGATAGCACGAAAACTCCCTTCCCGATGTCAACGAGTGTAATGGCGATTTTACGTCAACAACCCGCTGCCCATTCGTCCCGAGAAGGAGGCTTTGCCCCCCAAGGGGTCAGCGTTAGAATCATCCTCCGCTTGTTTTCACATGAACTCCAAGGCTCTGTTTCGCGAAGCGTTCGTAACCCTGACACGCAATTGGCTCCGCAGCGTCCTTACCATTCTCGGCATCTCGGTTGGCGTCGGCGCGTTTATCTGTGTGGTTGCCATCGGCAATGCCGGCACGAGCAAGATAGAAGACCAGCTGCAAAACCTGGGGAATAACTTTGTCTGGATCGAGGCGGGCAGTCGTGCCAGGAATGGCATGCGGGCGGGGGCGCGCGGCACCCGGTCTCTGGTGCTCAGTGACGCCCATGCCATCAGCGAGCAAGTGCCGTTGATCAGGAGCATGTCGCCCAACGTAGATGGCCGCATTCAAGTCGTTTACGGCGGAGAGAACTGGGCTACCCAATACCGAGGGGTTGCGCCGGAATTCGTCCAGATTCGCAGATGGGGAATGCGCCTGGGCACATTCTTTACGGCGGCCGACGTCGAGGCAGCCGTTCCTGTCTGTGTGCTGGGTCAAACGGTGGTTGACAACCTGTTCGGAACTGACGAGCCTATCGGAATGACAATCCGGGTTCAGAATCTGCCGTGCAAAGTGATAGGCGTCCTGAGTGCAAAGGGATTTTCTGCCACGGGTCAGGACCAGGACGATGTGGTGGTCATGCCCTTCACCACGGTGCAGAAAAGGATCGCTGGCACTTTCTGGCTTGATGACATCTTCTGCTCTGCCGTCTCTCGCGACGCGATGCCCGAAGCGACGGTCCAGATCACCGGCCTGCTTCGCGAGCGCCACCACATGAACCCTGGTGAGGACGACGATTTCAACGTCCGCAGGCCGGAGGACCTGATCCAGGCACAACTCGCCACTAGCCGTATCATGACGATTCTGCTGGGTAGCATTGCTTCGCTCTCGTTGCTGGTAGGCGGGATCGGAATCATGAATATCATGCTGGTATCGGTCACCCAACGGACGCGCGAGATTGGAGTCCGCCTGGCCGTGGGAGCAACCGAATGGGACGTCCAGCTGCAATTTCTCAGCGAAGCAGTTGCCCTTAGCATGCTGGGAGGTGTGCTGGGATTGCTAGCAGGCATCCTTTCGTCCGTTGTCGTCGAGCACCTGTTCGAATTTCCCACCAAGTTGACGCCAGAGGTGTTTGCCATCGGCAGCCTGTTTGCCGCCAGCGTGGGAATTCTCTTTGGCTACTATCCCGCCAGAAAGGCATCCCAACTGGACCCCATTCAAGGGCTTCGCTACGAATGATCTTGCGGCCGCCCACCGCCTGGTGATTTCCTCGGGGGACGTCCGTGGCGTCGGTCAGAACCCCCGTGCGCATACCGAGCCTCCTGCCACGTCTGTGCCACACAAGCCTCGCATCCACTGAGTCTGCTAAGCCACGCCAAGCAGGACCCTCGCACGGCGCGGGGGAAAATTGGATACAACTGAAGGGCCCGGCCGACCGACCTTTATACTAATAGCCCGGCTAATGAGTCTAATGGCGATCTTGTCCAGAATTGGCGTTGCCTTCATACCGGGGTGTTCAAGTGGCGAAACCAGGGCGATTACACTCACAACCCGGATTACTGGTGAAATCGCGATGTTACGCCAGGCAACTCCCAAGGGAGGAATTGTGTTTTCAAACAGGAAACTCATTTCCTATTTGACAATGAGTCAGCCCCAAGCATAAAACACTTTGCACTGTGACGAATAGGCGGTTCGATATCGAAGCCAAGATAGATCCCGTAGCACTCCGGGGAGCGCAGTGACCTTTACTCAGATCTTGCTGAGCTCCATCAAGGGAATGTTTCCGAGCCTACTTTACTGGCTTGTCCTCCCCTTGATCCCCTTCATTGTCGCCGAACAACTCTGGCCAGTTGGGGACGCGCCGCGATGGCGCGACTATGGAATGAACTTGCTAATTAGCCTTTCCACCGTTTACCTATCTCTGCCGCTTGGGATTGTAGCTGGCCTTTTGAGCGCTCGCGTACGGCCCCTGCTCCCGTGGAAACCGGTTTCCTTCACGTTCCACAACATTGGTGCTATTCCGGTCGCCGGACCTGCAGTGGAAATTTTGGCGATGATCTTTGTGCCACTTTTCCTGCACGATTTCTGGTTCTACTGGTCGCATCGGATCGAGCATAAGGTGCCAGTATTGTGGGCGTTTCACAAACTCCATCACAGCGACGAACGCATGAACACCTCCACCTGGGCGCGTGACCACTTTTTGCAGAATGTCTGGCGCGCGTTCTTTTCCGTATTCACGCTCGGCATGATTGTCGATCTAGACTTGACTGAAGCCGGTAAGGCCGCACTTTATTCCAACATGTTCTTGGCTGGGCTATCGTTGTTTTATCACTCTGCGATCCGGGCACGACTGCCATGGCTAGATCGCATCCTGGTGACGCCGCAGGTACATCGTATTCATCACTCAATCGATCCGGAGCACTACAACAAGAACTTCGCGGATGCCCTACCGATTTTCGACATTCTGTTCGGTACCTACTATCGTCCTGGTAAGGAAGAATTTCCCGCCACCGGTCTCGGTCCCGCGTTCCCGGCGCCACGCTCGATTTGGTCAGCCCAGTTCGGTCCGTTGGTTGCAGTTGGAAACATGTTGCTGCCAAGGCGCCGCGTTCGTAGTATTGAATAGAGTTTGAGTGCGCAGTAGCAGCGCCTATTTAGCGACTCCGGTTCCTTCGCGCAACCAATCGTAGTCTTCCCAACTCAGAAGTAGTCGTGCCTCTCAACTGTGGTAAACAGCGTTAGCACCAGCTTGCGCCGTTTGTTCGCCGTAAACCCGGTCAATGAGTTCTATAAAAAGGGATGTCAAGAAAAAAGTTCTGCCTCGACCGGAGGCGAGATTTGTTTCTCGAGATCCAGCCCACTGAAATTGCGCTTCTCTGGAGAAGCTTGGCCGATTGCATGCTCATAAGTTTCCTGCGCGGATGGTGGCGATGCCATGGAGTTCGAAAGAGCGGCAAGCCAAACTGGTGCTCAAGGTCAACCATGGTTCTATCCGAGGCTCGTGGCCTATGGCTATTTCTGGTTATCCCAGGGGGCATAGCGTGTCATGGGTGACTCGGTGCCCAAGCACACGGGGCCGATCTCATTGACTGATACTCTCCTCGAACCGAGCATCTCCAGAACCCGACCGACCATCATCCGAGTGAACTCCTGAGATGGAAAGGCCTGTTCACCAGTGACGCTCAAGCTGCTTGCCGATGCAATTGTTGGGGGTCGAAACTCACTCCTTTCTTCCAGATGGTCAAAGTGATGGTGGCAATCTTTCGTGCCAGGGTAAGACGGGCCATCGTCGGCCGCATCCCTTTGGCAATCCCAGCAGCATAGAAATCGTGCAGGGGGCCAGGACGCGTGCTGGCAGAGATGGCAGCACTTTTGAAGAGACTCTTCAGATCTTTATTGTGATTGTCATTCAAACCGCGCACTGTGATGCGCTCGCGGTTGCGCTGCAGTTTGCCTCGCACACAGCGGTACTCGCCACTGTCGTGAGTCTCGACCGCGAAACCGCTGTAGGCCCACAGCTGTCGCTTGGTACGGAAACGATGCGGGGTCTGCAGCAAGGCCACCAGCAGGGCGGCGCGAATCGGACCGATCGAAGGAATCTGACGCAGTAACTTCACGGCAGGATGCTTGTGGCTTTCGAGTAGGAGTTCGCGTCGCGCTTGCAGACGCACCGGTTGCAGACTATCGAGTTGCTGATACAAACGCTCGGCTCGAACCCGAACTCCTGGTTCCACGATCTTGGCCAACCACTCGGCGTGACGCCGTGGAGCGTACACCGTCGTACCGCTACAGGGAATGCCCCAGCTGCGGTACAGGGCTTTGATCCGATTCATCACCCGCGTGACATCTTGGGTGAGGGTCAGATAGCTGCGCCCCAGCTCTTTTAAGGTGCGCACTCCATGCTCTCCGTGGTAGACCGGCTTCAGTTGGTTGGTGCGTAACAGCTCCGCCAGCTTGCGCGCGTCGATGCGGTCACTCTTGTTGCCATCTTTCAACAGGGCAGCCTTTCGCGGATCACAGACCACCAATCGGCTGACGTGGGGTTTCAGAAGATCGTGTAACCAGGCAGCGGACGTTCCTTCCTCGAAGGTCAGCGACAGAGTTCCCTGCAGTCCCTGGATGAACTCAACGATCGTGGCTGCTTTGGTCTCCAGCAGGCATTCCATGATCAGTTTGCCTTGAGCATCCATCACGGCAACCGAAATGGTGGCCTGATGAACGTCCATGCCGATATACTTCTCTTGACTCATAAAGGCGCTCCTTTTCGCTAGGTTGGTGGTGCGGACAATCACAACCTATCGCAAAAGTGGGCGCCTTTTTATATTGCGTGCAATGGCGATTTATCGCCAACAATGTAGGAGTTCGTCACGAGTGGTAGGAAAGTATTGGCTCTGCTACGTTAGAACACAACGCGGTAAACTAGTCGCGATTAAGGAGTTCGTCAATGAAACGAGAGTGGAAACATGTTGTCTGTCTTAGTCTCCTGAGTCTTGTTTTGGTGCCATTGTCTCATTTGCAGGCCCAAAACAAATCCCAGAAGGGCTGCGCCCATGGAACTGAAAGTGGGCGATATGGCCCCGGATTTCTTAATTGCAGCAGATAAAGCCTTAGGTTCAAGTTCATACCTGCGCCAACGATTGAATTCAACGGAATCGAGTTAAGCCAGAGAGTGGCAAGAGATTTATATCCTGCGCACCCTTTGGAGCACTACGCTCGCTGTCGGGAATCAAATCCGCAGTGGCGATCATGACCTCGTCAGAAGTTGAACTTGAATCCCAGTTGGATCTCGCGTGGTCCCACTGACGTGTAACTTATCGTCCCGAAAGTATCATCGCCGACCGAGGTGTCCGGTGTACCGAACACCGGATGATTAAAGGCATTCTTCGCCTCGACCCGGAACTCGAAGTTCAACTCCTCACGTATCTGGAATTGCTTACCGACCGACAGATTGGCCGTGAACGACCGCGGTGAACGAACGCTGCCTAGCGTTCGCCGAGCATTACCCAGGGTGTAAGGCGCGGGACGCTGGAATACGTTGTTATCGGCAAAGTAGTTGTCCACCCAATCGGAACCGTGGTTACGCTTGGGGGTTCCCACAAGATCGGGCCGTTGTGAGCCATATGTGGGCAGTGGCTGTCCACCGTCGTCGAGGAAGAAGGGCAACGGACGTCCGTCAGAGATGCGCCAGATGCCGTTGGTCTTCCATCCACCGATGATCATGTCCGCCCAGCGCGGCATGTTACCCAGGAAAGCTCGCCCGCGCCCAATCGGCAGATCGTAGCTGTAGCTGAACTGTAATACATAGGGAATGTCGAATGTTGACAGACTCCGTTCCAGATCGGGCTTATTGGGATCCTGCAAGCTGTCGAAGCTTTGCGCCCACGACACATTGGTATCGCCCGAGGAAGCGTCGTCGATCGACTTCGACCAGACGAACGTTGCCAGTAATTGCAAACCGTTAGAGTACTTCTTCTCGGCGGTCAACTGCATTCCGTGGTAAATGGAATTCGCGATCAACTGCGGTTCTGTGGAAACGCCGGTGAACTGAGGAAACGGACGCAGCAACTGAAAGTACTGAATCTGCGGAAAGCTGCTGCCTATGCTGCTGTTCGGGTCGCTGATAAGCCCGGCGAACGGGTTGGTTACCGCGGAGCTGAGACATGCGATGGACTGGCCGGCCTGGCATGGGGTGGCTGAGGTGAAATCTCCAACCGGCAGACTCTCCACCCAGGGCCCCAAAAAGTTTCGCTCTGTGGAGCCGCTGAACGGCAGGTGAGTGCCTTTCTTGCCGATATATTCTGCGTTGATCACGATATGACTCGGCAATTCGTGCTCGATCCCGAAGCTCCAGCTCTGCTCATAGGGTGTTTGGTTCCAGCTCGGGGTACGAATCGGACCGTTGGCACCGAAACCCACATCGTTCAACAGCCCGAGCGTATTCCCTGCCGGTTGAATCAACCCAAACTTGAACGGATTGTTGAGGTTCACAAAAGGAGTTGCAAGGTCGTTTGGATTAACCGTGATCACATTTGTGAACTGATTGAAACCTGCGCTGCCGTAGGGGACAACACCCGTGACCCCGGAGCGCGATTGCCCGTAGTAAATGCCGTAGCCTCCGCGTACGACTGTGTTTGGAACGACCTGATAGGCGAAGCCGAAGCGCGGCTGGAAGTCGCTCCAGTCGGTTACATAGTTAGTGCGTTGTTTCGAAGAGGCGAAGACTTCCCCCCCCTTCAAGGCAAGGTTTACGGGCTGACCGGTAATGGGGTCGGTATAGGTCAGGCTTCCACTATTCAATGGACTGGTGGCATTGGGATCAAAGTAATCCTGGTGATTAAAGCGATCTGTGCGCGGCAACGTGACGTCATAACGCAAGCCCAGATTCAATGTAAGTTTGGGCGTGACCTTCCAGTTATCTTGTGCAAAGAATCCGTACTGGTAGTTCGTAGTGGCCGGACGGAATTGGATTTCTTCGTAGGAGCCACAACCATTGCTGGCACAGCCCTGCGTCATCTGGCCCATCATAAAGCTCGCCATGGAATCTCCGCCGCAAAGGTCCTGTCCGTCGGGGCAGGCATTGGTGGCATCGGTGTTGAAGCTGAAGAATCCAACGGGAGCGTTGGTTTGTATGTAGTTAATCTGGTGAATCCGGCCGTCAAATCCGAACTTAATGTCGTGCCGGCCGTGTACCTTGTCGAGGGTGGCCGATAACTGTCCTGTGTCCTGGCCCAGGCGGTAATTACCATAGGGATCCGTGCCGATATTGGCATAGCCGGCCGGGGTGTACTGGTCGATAAAGATCGCAGGAACTCCCTTGAACCCGTTGGCCTCCAGATAGGACGGGAATCCCAAAGTTCCGAGCGGATCATCCTCCCCACGCGGGTTGTAGGAATCAATGTGCCAGACTCCACGAGTGAACCCCAATGTCGTAGTCAGCAATAAGGTCGGGCTGAAAGTATGCGTGTCATTGATCGCGAACGCGTGAGCATTAGTCCAACCCGGGCCGCCCTGGCATGGATCGGCAAAGTTCTTGAAACAATCGAGGCCCGTGCCTGAGGGACTGTATTGATAAGCAAACTTCGCGCTCATCAGATTGTTTTCTGTAAAGCGATGGTCGATCTTAATATCAAACTGCCTATTGGAGCTGTGGCTCGAACCAGACCCGAACCAGTTTTGTAAAATGCTTCCGCCGGTGACGTTGGGCTCTGGAAAGTAGGTCATCATCTTCTGCGCCACAGGGTCAATCAGATTACCGGGAGCTTGATTGACCGGGCCGGGACTCTGATAGGTGGCGATGTTATTGAAGGGAATGGAGGTGCTGCGCGTTATAGTGCCATTGAACGTTCCGGAGTAAGGGTCCCAGATCTGACCAGCGGCCGCACTGCATAGGCCGGCGCCATCGAACGTTCCTCCATTTGCGGCACACAGTTCGCCAAAATCACCAGCCCGCTCCGCGTCGCTCGGAACGCCTGCATTAGCTGTGCTCAATCCGGTTTGAGTCAAGCCGTCGTAGTCGAAAAAGAAGAAAGTTTTGTTTTTGAAGATAGGGCCGCCAATGGTGCCACCATAATTGTGGCGGCGCAGCGGAGGAATCGGATCTCCATTGCGGTTTGCGAACCAGTCGTTTGCATCGAGGCTATCGTCGCGCAAGAACTCGTACACGCTGCCGTGAAACTTGTTCGTGCCGGAGCGCGAGACCACATTGACCACCGAGGCACCGGAAAATCCGTATTCCGCGCTAAAATTCGTCTGCTGAACTTTGAATTCTTCCACTGCCTCCGGTGAGGGCAGATAAGTCACTGATGTGATTCCCCCATTGGGCTCGGAGTTCGTGGTGGAAGCGCCATCCAGCAGAATGTCAGATGTAGCCCCACGGCTGCCGTTGGAAACAAAGTTTGTGCCAATACAGGGCTCCGGGCATGAATCGTTCATCTCGGTGACGCCCGGCGCCAAAGCGGTGAGGGACTCGATATTTCGGTCAAGCAAAGGCAGATCATTGATGAACCTGCGGTTCACCACCTGCCCGGTCTCGGCGTCTTCGGTCTGGATTGCCTGCGGTTGCGCCCCCACCTCGACAGTCTGTGTGGCGCCCGCCACTCTCAACGTCAGATTTGCGGTCGCGTTCTCGTTTACGTCGACCTTGAACTTGGCGCTTTCGGTCTTGGCAAAACCCGCAGCTTCGGCGCTGACAACGTACACGCCCGGAGGAATCGAGCGGAACAAATACCCTCCGCTACTGTCGGAGGTCGTCTGGAAGTTAAATCCTTTTTCCTGGTCGGTGAGGATGACCTTCGCACCTGTAACCACGGCGCTGGTTGCGTCGGTCACCTCGCCACTGACTGTTCCGGAGTAAGCCTGGCCAAACATCGCCGGAACAGCGGTGAGTACGACCATGAGGAGGACGAGAAATGAAGAGGTAGAACTCTTACATTTAAACGAAATAGATCGTTGCATCTCACCCTCCGTCTGTTTGCGAAGTGGCGCGTAAACGTTGAGTGCGCCGGAATAAGCGCACCTCCTCTCGATCAGTGACATCGCTTGCCCCTCCGTATTAAAACGATTTATCACTTGTAAGGTGCACGATTGTCAAGCGAAAAAAGTGTCTGGTTGCCTGTATGGCAAAGGCACCGGCCTACTGGGTTCCCTCCACGATCTTGAAATAACGATTTACCTGCAGGTTTGAGAGCTCTTGGCGGGTACCGCTGGGCCACAGGACGTCAACATCAACCGCCTTCACCTGGGAATGCCCCAGTCCCACCAGCACTCGCTTGTCAGAAGACGAAATATAGCTCGAACCGCCCAGAATCCACCTGACCAAACGCCGGGCCCCGGCGGTTACCGTAATCTTGGCTCCGATCGCATCCCGGTTGCTTTTGGTTCCCTGGAGCTCGAAACCGACCCAATTGCTGTCCTGGCCGACCTTGTTTCGGAGTAACATCGACGTTCCGTTCAAACGCGTAATCACTACATCCGGGTCGCCGTCATTGTCAACATCTCCCACCGCGAGGCCGCGCGAGATGTAACCCGAATTGAATGCGGGTCCCCCTTCCTGCGCGGAATTTCGAAACACACCCTGGCCTTCGTTGTGCAGGAGCAGAAGAGGTTCCTGGTATTTGACGTCTTCTCGCATCAGTTCAATCGACTGGTTGATGTGGCCGTTGGCAATGATTAGGTCGGGGTTCCCGTCGTTGTCGTAATCAAGGAACTTCGTTCCCCAGCCAACATCGGCTTTGGAAAACTGTGCCAGGTGAGAGGCGACAGTTCGGTCCTGGTAGGGGAACGACGCCGACCCCATAAACAAAGAGTGATACTGGTCGTTGAAATTCGTGACTACCAGATCCGGGAGACCGTCACCATTGACGTCAGCAACGTCTACACCCATCCCAGCCTTCGCATTGCCATTGGCGTTATAGGCAATTTCGGCATCGAGCGCGGCGTCTTCGAAAGTCCCGTCACGCTTGTTGATAAGCAGCAGATTCGGAGAAGCGT
This sequence comes from Terriglobia bacterium, assembly GCA_020073395.1. GTDB lineage: Bacteria > Acidobacteriota > Terriglobia > Terriglobales > Acidobacteriaceae > JAIQFF01. Next base: position 6,426 of record JAIQFF010000045.1, on the reverse strand, counting down.
CGCGAGCCACAAACAGATCGGGCCAACCGTCGTCATTGAAATCGATGGCAACCACTCCCAGTCCGCGACCGATCATCTTGTCCAGCCCAGAGCGCGCGCTCACATCGGTAAACGTTCTGTCGCCATTGTTGTGATAGAGCGTCAGCGGCATTCCTTTGTACGCCACCTGCGCACAGTACGAGCGCACGCCATTCACCTCGCATTTTTTCGGCTGGTCAAAGGAAAACTCTGCGTAGTTAGTGACCACCAGGTCGAGAAGTCCGTCGCGATCGTAGTCAAACCACGCCGCGCCTGCCGCCCATCTGCCGGAGTTTTTTACTCCGGCATGCGCCGTAACATCGGTGAAAGTACCGTTGCCATTGTTGTGAAAGAGAGCGCTGGTGGGAAAACCGGTCACATACAAATCCGGGAAGCCATCGTTATCGAAATCACCGACAGCGACTCCAATCCCGTAGAAGTCGATGTGATCCACACCAGCCTTTGATGCGACATCTTCGAACTTCCCATTGCCCAGGTTGCGATAAAGCGCATTCTTTATCGGACCCGGGCTCTTGCCGCCGGGAGTCTCGCCTCCATTCACGAAAAAAATATCCAGCAATCCATCGTTATCAACATCGAGGAAGGCAACTCCTCCTCCCATGGTTTCGATCAGAAAGCGATCTGGCGATTCGCCACTGAACTGCCGCCAGGTGATCCCTGCTTCCTGGGTGATGTCCGCGAAAAGTTCTTTGGACGGAACTGCGAGGGCGGTGAACGCGGTGGAAGCGCCGACCAACGCGATGGCTAGAGCAAGACCTGCGAACAGTGCGTGAGATCGCACCCGCGAAGCGTTAATTTTTCGCTTCATCGTTGTGCGATGCCGCTCCATCTCGCGAATCTGTTTCCTTCGATCTGTTATAGAGATCCATCTCTTTTTGGGCATCTTCCACTCGCTTCAAACGTCGATAGGCACGCGCCAGCGCGAAATGCGCCTGGCTGCTCAGCGGTGCCAGCTTAACGACTTGCTCGAGATGTCGAGAAGCCTCGGTGACCCGGCCGTCATTCAATTCCAGATTTCCTAATTCGTAGAGTGCTTGCTGGTTAATTGGAGCGATTGCCAGCGCAGATCGAAGCATCTTCTCGGCGCGAGTCCTGGCGACGGCATCGCCAGTTTCCGCTTGCTTGATCAGCATCAAAGCATACTCAACCTGGAAGCGTGCATCTTTCGGAAAGCGGTTCAGGGCTGTATCTAGCGTGGACGCAGCATCTGCGTTCAATCCCGCGGATGCTTGAGCACGGGCCAGCCCGAGCGTCACTTCTGCATTGGAAGGGTCAAGCTGAGTGGCGCGTTTATACGACCGGATTGCATCTGTGAACTGCAACATTCGACTCTCGGTGCGCCCTTTGAAATCGAACACCGCGACAGAGTTTGGAAATTGGATCGCAGCGCGTTTGGCGACATCGAGAGCGATGCGTAAAGAACCATGTGCGAACAAAATTCTGCCTAGATCGAGATAATTAGATTCGTCCGCCGGGGCAAGCGCGATGGCTCGCTCAAAAGATTCCGCGGCAGCCTTTAAATTGGCCTGCTGTTGATAAGTCCAGCCCATCAGGTTATAAGCCTGACTGGTCTCGTGTCCGGAGTCGATGAGCCGCTGCAATCTGCTTTGACTCTCCGCGAAGCGCTTCGCATGGTACTCCACCAGGGCGAGGCGATACTGGACAATCGCAAAGTGGGTGCCAGATGGCGAGACGGATTCGAGTAGCTTCTGCGCTGTTTCGAAATCTTCGGCCTGATCCGCAATTTGCGCGCCTAACAGGACTCCCTGTTCTGCTGCTTGCTCTGATAGCACGGAAAGAGTCGTGCGCGCTCTCTCACGTTCATGCAGCTGGTAGTAAGAACGCGCGAGTGCGGCGACGGACTCAGGCTGTTTCGAGACCTCATCAGGCACAGAACTAAGCATCTTGGCGGCAGTGCTGTAATCTCCGGAATTTTCCGAGACCATTCCCAGGAGCAAGCGGGCAGCTGCATCGTTCGGATGCTGCCGAAGAAGCGTTTGCAGCTCCTGCTTCGCCTCAGGGTAGCGATGTAGTTGCCACAGATTGGCAGCTAGATAGCGGCGGCTGGTCGAGTCTTGCGGCGCAAGTTGCAGGGCTTTGCGGAAGAGGGTGCTGGACTCGTCCAGCTTTTTGTCCATTGCGAGCAAAGTCCCAAGCGTACTGAGAAATTCCGGATTCCTGGGTTCCAGCTTAATTGCCTGGCGAAGCTCGTTTTCCGCGCCCTGCAAGTCACCGGATTGAGCAAGCTGAAGACCCCGGTCGGCGTGGACCCGTGCTTCATCGAATTGTGCGCTGCAAAACGCTGTTCCGGACAAGATCAGAGTCGAAAGAACGATTGAAAAGAGCAGGTGAGTTACGCCTCGATCGTGCGCCCGGCATTTGGTGGTGGCGCCGTCGGTGCACCGAGTACGGTACAAATCCCCGGACCTTTGTGCGCAGGCAATATACAGACGTCGTGGTGGTGATATACAACGTGTGGTAATCCTTGTCTCCCCAAGCCAGATTGGCGGGCTGTTCAGGCATGACGATTGTCGCGAGATGGTGCGCTTGCGCATCCCAAACCCAGATTCCCTGGGGTCCCGTAACAAAGAGGTCTCCTTGCTCGTCGACTTTGATTCCGTTGGGGACACCGTCATGCGGTTCCCCCTTTTCGTCACCGAAAATCCGGCCCTTTGCAAGATTTCCAACCGGCGTGACGTCGTACACGCGAATATTTTTTTCTTGGCTGTCGTCCACATAAAAGTGCTTACCATCGGGCGAGAACGCCTTGCCATTACTCTGAGTTAAGTCTCTCGTTACCAAAGCGCGCCGCCCTTTTTTCGTCCAGGCGATACACACCCTGAAATGAAATCTTTTGTTTCTCTCCTTTCACCAAACAAAGCGTCGGATCGGTGAAGTAGATAGCTCCATCGGGCCCGACAATTACGTCGTTAGGACTGTTGAACCGCTTGCCTTCGTATTTCTCAGCCAAGACCTTATAGCGACCGCCAGTGGCTGTTGCAGAATGCTTGACACCAGTACGGCTCTCTGCTGTAGTGTCGGCCAGCAGGTCGCTAAGTTAGGAGTTCGGCATCAAAAAACGAAATCCGGTTGTGGTGACCATTCGTGAGGTGGCGAAAGAGAGCGGCTTCTCGTCTACCACGGTCTCTTTTGTATTAAACAATGCGCCTCTCGCTCGTTATATACCCGACGCGACCAAAAACCGAATTCGGCGGGCCGCCCATAAGCTCCGCTATCGGCCTAATGTGTTTGCGCGCACCTTGCGCAACCAGCGTACGCGCACGGTCGGGGTGATGGTTTTCGACATGACCGATCCCTACTGCACACCTATCTTGCGGGGGATCGAGTGCGCGCTTTACCAAGCTTCGTTCTTGCCAATCCTCACCGACGTACACAACGAGCGCTGCCGCTTCGAGCGCTATCTGGAAATGCTGCTCGATCGCCGGGCGGAAGCGCTGATCGTGGTTGCGAATTGGCTGTTCTTGAATATCGACGTGTTGGGCGATTCGAAGAAGAACAATATCCCTACTGCAATGATCGGCCGCGAGCTGCAGGCCGGTTCGGTCAGTTCCGTCATCGTGGACAACGAAGTGGGCGCCCAAGCCGCCATCGAACATTTGTTCTCACTGGGGCATCGCCAGATCGCGTTTCTGCGAGGCCCTAGGCACATCGCCGACACCGCGCCACGATGGAACGGCATTCGAAATTTTGCCAAGGCCCACGGCCTGCAGATTGATGCAGATCTTGTGCTCGACCTGCCCGGATCGGGGAACCCGCTCTCCGGTTTTGAAGCCGGCTGCAGCCTCACGGAAGAACTGGTCCGGAGAAAGCGCCAGTTTACGGCTTTAATGGCATTCGATGACATGACTGCTTTCGGCGCAATTCGCGCATTGACCAACTGCGGCATAAGAGTCCCAGAGCAAGTCTCGGTGATCGGTTTTGATGACATCGCACACTCCAGCCTGCTTACCTCCGCGTTGACCACAGTTCGCCAGCCCATGCCCGAAATGGGCGCGATAGCGGTCAGCATTGTTGCCGAGGGCATAAGCGCGCTCCACGAGAAACGAAGGCTAAGCGCCATGCATCGCAAGTTGCTGCCCCAACTCGTTGTTCGCGACTCCACTTGTAGCCCACTTTAGATTCCGGAGACAAACGTTTAGGCGAATTTCTGCTTGACAGCCGACGCACAATTCGAAAGTGCCCATCCGATGCTCCGTGCCACCGTCAAGAATGCCGTTAGCGAATGGAAATTCCCAAAAGAAGCTGCCGACCAGCAAATCAAGCCAACGATTGACTTTAGAACGAATTGCACTTCTAAGGCTCGATGATTGGTGAAAAATCGCCATATCACTCATTGACCCCATTGAAGGGGGTTTTGAGTGCTAACGCCTGTATTACAGCAGTTACCCTTGCGATAAGCTCATAAAGTGTTCAATCAAGGGCAAGTTGAGGGTACTGGAGCCCAGCAGGAGAGCCATCATGAATAGCTCGCCGGCCACATTAAACAAAGCTAAAACGACGAAATCGCACGAGGCAGCTTGGCAATGGAGTGCAATGCTCTACCTACGCTTGGCACTCGGAGTATCATTCCTTTCCGGGATCGCCGACCGCTTCGGTCTGTATAAGGGTAGGAATGTCGGCTATGGCGATTTTGCGGGATTCATACGGTACACAGCGCAAGTGAACTCCTTCATGCCCGCTTCGACGATTCCATTCCTAGCGTGGGCCGCCACGGTTGCAGAACTGGCATTTGGCGTTGCTCTGGTGCTCGGCATTTGGCTCCGTTGGGCTGCTCTCGGCAGTTCCATCCTGCTGCTTTTGTTCGGCACTGCCATGGCAATCTCGTTCGGTATCAAGTCTCCACTCGACTATTCGGTGTTCTCCGCTTCGGCGGGAGCGCTTATCCTTGCGCTCTACGAGACGCGAAAGTGACTCCGAGTGAAGCCGCGTCGAGCGCATCGGCAATCTCAATGGCCAGTGATAGTAGGTCTCCACCTCAATCGGGAGATTGCCAATCAGGTGTCTTGATTGACCCCCGCCTGTTTACATCCACAACCCTAGGCTGAACGTTTCTTCGTCTTAGTCGAGATGACTTCAACTGGTTTCGCAGTCACCGTGTACCTTTCGGGATTTTTGGCCGCTGGCGCAAAGAGCGGCCGGAAATGACAGCGCATGCAGGTGTGGCAATCTCACCATTTGAGCAAGAACAGGGCAGGAAGCTTTTTCCCGCAACGTTTTGGGAGTGGAGATGTAGACCTCGGAGCTGCCGCAATACGATCCTTCCAATCAGGTCATAAGTACTACCTCACTGGTGAAGCACCGTGCGATGGCACGGTCGTGCGGGAGATTGAGGCGGGCTGAACCCGGTTCTGATATTACCTGTTCCAAAAGCCACGGTCGAATGCCGGCGCTAACTTGCTGCCGACGAACCTCGGCGCGGTGGTGTTTCCTTCGTTCGACAAACACTTGTTTATGGAACAAATAATTGGGTCAGGCTCGGCCAGGGTGAGGTATTCAGAAGCAGATTTTGAACTCAAATTAGCCCACACTCGCAGCGCAGAACTTCGCGGTCGCTCATCTGCGGTAGAGTGGCGGCATTGTTAGCTCACCCTCCCGTTCCCCTCCTGCAATTCCTGCTTGGCCACGCCAACAGTTCTCAGCCGCACCAGCAAGCCGATAGTAGATCCCTGGGCTCTGCGGATGCCACCAGCGCCACTCCCGCGAGGTCTTCTGGTCTTCCTGCCAGCCCGCCGCCTTCACCAGTTGTATCAGGTCCGCCTGGGTCTTCTTGCTTGATCGTGCCGCCATTTTCCCCTTTCCTGGTTCGGTAGTAGTTAGCGGTTGGTTAGCGATTCCGAGGGGTCAGTTAGGTGAGCACTTACTTGGACGGTTAACGATGCTCAAATGAACTTTCGAGCACGCTTGCCAAGATTCTCGGTTTGCCCCACACCAGTGTTTAGTTAGACTGAGCTGAAATCAGGTCGAGTGAAAGTTCTAATACCCCTGTACATGATGCCGTGTCTCCCTCGTGACTTCGTCGTAAACACCCCCAGGAACACTGTTCCTTTGACCGCTGGTCGATTTTACCGAGGGTGGTAGCCCTGCAGCCTTCCGATAGCGCTCCTTGCGGTCCAGGAGGAAAGCTCGGCGGAAAACCTTCTGGCACTCTTTGTCGCAGGTCTTGGCTCCGCGGCGCACTCGTTCCTCGGGAATCTGAATGAGACGAGTTCTAAGAGGAACGTACTTCAGATGGGCTGACTTAGTTCAGACGGTCTGAAAGAGGAGAAAACTACTCGCTCCTTTTAACACTATGCTTAAGGCTCACGCGGGTCAAATTCCGAATCCGACACCTCTACCGTGTCAATTTTGAGGTCAACAACCTAAGAC
>JAIQFF010000044.1 GCA_020073395.1 Terriglobia bacterium | reverse complement strand
GATTACTACCGCCGGAATATTTCGTTCCGAAAATTCAGACAGGAGTTTGCGATCGAGATACAACGGGTTGGCGATGGTGATGATTCCTTCCACCCGGCGTCCCAGCAGCATGTCGAGACATGGATGAAACTGGGAGCCATCATCCAGCAGATCGGTCACGATGGGAAACAGTCCGGAGGGGCGCAGATGATTCTGAATGCCGCGCAGAATCTGGGTGCAGTAGGGGTCGGTCAAATCAAAGACAACCACTCCCATGGTATGACTGCGGCGGCTGCGCAAAGAACGCGCATAGAGATTCGGACGATACCCGAGCTGCTTAGCGACTCTCCAGATGCGAGTGCGGGTGCGCGCGGAGATTCGCGAGGACGCCGGGCCGGCATTCAAAACCATCGAAACCGTGGTCACCGAAAAACCGCTTTGGCCCGCCACATCCCGAATCGTCACCATGCCTGTCCTCTTGCTTGGACCATGCCCGATCATCTTTCCGGAAAAGAGTATAGTTGACAAGAACGGATTCGGCATCTACATTTTCTTGCGGTGTATCGTTTCACTAGAGGAGAAAGGTGATATCTCCCGGGAATGCCAATCGTCTTCGGCGCATCCTCAAAGCAGGGCACGGCAGCCTCATTGTCGCCTTCGATCACCCCCTTGTCCTCGGGCCTATCCCCGGAACGATCAATCCCAGCCGCCAGATTGCCCGCTTTATTGAAGGTGGCGCCGACGCTTTGCTGCTCAATCTCGGCATGATGGGTCACGTCGCCGAGGCAGCGCCAAAGGAGAACCTGCCCGGCCTGATTGCCCGGCTCGACTGGACCACCGCGCTCGGCACCGCAAGCCAGATTCCCGCGGGCCCCTACCGCAGTTGTCTGGTGGCGCGTCCCGAGGACGCCCTTCGCCACGGCGCAGACGCCGCGATTACGTTTTTGGTCGTGGGCAGCGGCGATCCCGATTTTGACCGCAGCGAAATTCAGCGCGTGGCCAGAGTGTCGCGGGAGTGCGAGCAGCTTGGCGTTCCCTTGATTGTTGAATCAGTCGCGCGAGGGCCGGCTGTGCAGAATCCGCGGGACCCGGAGTGGCTTCTACTGCACACTCGGATGGCCGCGGAACTTGGCGCCGACGTGATCAAGACCGAATATACGGGCGATCCCGAAAGCATGCATCGCGTCGTCGAGAGCTGTCCCATTCCGATTCTGGTGCTGGGCGGGAGCCGCACGGGAGGCGATGCGGAGATTCTTGACGTGGTGGCCGGCGTCATGCAGGCGGGAGCGGCCGGCGTCTTCTTCGGCAGAAACGTATTTCAAGCGAAGAACATTCCCGGTTTGATGGAGCGTATTCACGCAGTGTTACGCGGCGGCCAAGTCGAAAAAAGAAGGCGGTGATTCGTGAGCCTGCTGGCCATCGACATGGGCTCGAGCAGCTGCAAAGCGGTGGCGTTCTCCCTCGACGGGAAGATCCTAGCTGAACGTAGCCACGCCTATTCGCCGGAGACGCCTCGTCCGGACTGGGCGCAGATGCCAGCTGAGGTTTTCTGGGACGCGCTCCGCGATGTCACCGGCGGCATTGTTAACGTCGTCTCCGGAGATCTGGTCGACGTTCTCGCGATCAGTTCGCACGCTGAGACATTCGTGCCCGTCAACGAACAACTTCAGCCAGTCGGGCCAGCCATCCTCAATATGGACAACCGCGCTGTTTCGCAGGCGAACTGGCTGGCCGAGGCTCTGCGGCCAAGACACGTTTTTGAGATCACGGGCCTGGCCGTCCATCCGATGTATCCCGTACCCAAGATTCTGTGGATGCGCGAGAACCAGAGCGATACTTTTCGGAAGACAGCAAAATTTTTGGGAGTCATCGACTATCTTCTGACGCGGCTCGGCCTTCCAGCCTGTATCGACTATTCGCAGGCTTCCCGATTTCTCGCTTTCGACATTCTTCAGAAACAGTGGTCGGCGGAGATTCTCTCAACGTGCGATTTGACTCCCGACTGCTTTGCTGTGCCGGTGCCAACCGGCACCGTCGTTGGGCGCTTGTCTTCGTCGATTGCGACGGTCTTGGGATTACAGACCGGCACTGCCGTCGTTGTGGGGGGACACGACCAACCTTGCGCGGCCCTAGGAATGGGAGTTGTCGAGTCCGGGCGCGTCTCGGCGTCGCTTGGCACGTATGAATGTTTGCTCGCTGCGTCGGAAGCACCGGCCCTCAATGATGCCGCGTATAGCGCCAGCCTGAATACCTATTGCCACGTCGTGCCTGATCGGTTCGTGACTCTTGCCTATTTTCCTTCCGGCATCATGCTGGAATGGTTTCTGCGCCTGCTGTATCCGGAGCGGGCCGGCAGCGCCGCTTCTGTCGGAGAAATCTGCGCTGCGCTGGAGGCGCGTGCACCATCCGCTCCGAGCGGGCTGTGCATCGCACCCAACCTGCTCGGCACGTGCAATCCGGACTTCAATCCGCACGCCAGCGGCGTGATATTTGGTCTTCGTCCGGACAGCAGCGCGGCGCAAATCTACAAGGGAATTCTCGAGGGAATCGCCTGCGAGTTGCGAAGCATGACGGAGCTTTTGCAGGGAGTGGCGGGCACGTTTCATGACCTCTATATCACCGGCGGCGGATGCCGCTCTCCGCTCGGTCTCGAACTGCGGGCTGCGCTCACGGGGTGCCGTTTGCATCGCATGCGATGCGCTGAAGCGGTGTGCCTGGGAACGGCAATTCTGGCGGGCGTCGGCACGAAAAAGTACTCCAGCTTCTCGGAGGCGATTTCACAGTTGGTGCAAGTCGCGGACACCATTGATCCCAACCCGCAGATCGCAGACAGCTATCATCCGCAACTTCAGCAATATCAAATGCTCTATTCCAGCCTGGCCGGCGTGCGCGAGATCGGCGCCGCGAAGGCTTCCTGAGGAGGCACGCGTGATCGAGCCAACAGTCGGCTTCATTGTCTACGGAGTTCACAAGGATGGCCTGCAAGATCCGATGGGTACACCTTTCATCGACGAGGCCGTGGTTGCGCGCTCGGTGCAGGCCCTTACGGCCGCCGGGTTGAAAGTAGTCCGGCCTGAGGTTGTGGTCGCGTCAAAGAACGAGGCGATCACTGCTTTACGGAAAATGAAAGACGATCCGCAAGTGGACTCGGTTGTGCTCTTCTCCGGGACCTGGGTCTGGGCGGCGCATCTGGTGGGAGCGGTGCGCGACTATGCCGCCACGGGCAAGGCCGTCCTCCTCTGGACTCATCCCGGGTCGCAGGGCTGGCGTCCCGTCGGCGGACTGGTCATGCACGGAGGGCTGCTGGAGATCGGGCTGCCGCACAAGTTCGTGTATGGAGCAGCGGATGATTCGGCGACGATATCCAAGATCGTCAGCTACGCCCGCGCTGCGACCATGAAGGGCTGGCTGAATCTTTCGACTCTTGGAACGTTTGGCGGTCGTGGCATGGGGCAGACGTGCGGAGTGGCGGATCCTTCGCAGTGGATGCGGATGTTCGGTATCGACATCGACTCTCGCGATACCAGCGAGCTCATCCGCACAGCCGAAAAGGTTTCCAGGGAAAGTATCGACAAGCTCGCTCCCCGTCTGCGGCAGCTGTTTGGCAAAGAACCCGAACGATCTGTCGTAAATGAGCGCTCCATCCGCCTCTATCTTGCATTGAAGGAAGTTGTGGAGCGGGAAGACTTTGATTTCTACACGATTCAGTCGTTTCCTGGCTTGGGCGACGATTACGCCGCTACCTGCTTTGCGCAAAGCATGATGCTCGAAGACGGTTACGGAACCTCAACGTTGGGCGACTTCAATACCGCGCTTACGGTTCTCTTGCTTACCAAGCTCAGCAAGGAGCGTGTGTATTACGGCGATCTGCAGCACATCGACGTCCAGAAGAAAGAGATCAAGATCATTGGGGACGGAGCTTGCCCGCCATCGCTGGCAGGCAAAATCGGCCCGGCAGGATTCGCCGAGCACGGCATTCCGACCGAGGGCGAAGCCGGAGGTCTGTCTGTGAAACTCGTCTGCAAAGTCGGCGAGGGCGTGCTGGCGCGTCTGGGGCGAGTGAATGGAGAGTTCGAGATGGTGGTCACTCGCGCCACGGTCTTCGAACCGCCGGCAACGGAACTGGAGAGCCGCCTCCATGAATGTGGCATTCCTTTCTGGCCTCATGGTTTTGTGACGGCCCACTGCGACATGGACCAGCTTCTTCAGCATTGGACCAACGAGTACGCTTGCCTTGGCTATGGCTCTCACCTTTACTCTGAGTTGGAAGATTTCTGCGCGATGACCGGCATTCGACCGATCATGCTCTAAAACGAAAGAAGGACATCATGACATTTAAGAGCCGCGTCAGTCTCATCACCTTGGCCTTCAGCATTGCAGTCACCGCATTGATCTCTCATCCCGTAATCTCGGCCGCGTCGGACAAGCCCGCCGCCACCGAAGACCCTTTGAAATCGTTTGCTGCGCTCAAGCCCGTCGACGTTCATGTGCATGTGTTCAAGACGGATCCGGCATTTCAGGGATTGCTCGAGAGGCTGCATCTCACGCTCGTCAATATTCTGGTCATGGACGACACGCTTTCCTACCGGAAGGAGCTCCAGCCACAAGTCCAGGATGCGCTGGCCCTGGTGCGCTCGAGCCACGGACACGTGGCGTTGTGCACAACCTTTAATCCCTACAAGTTCAACGATCCGTCTTTTCCAGGTGAAGCCATCAAGCAGGTCGATCAGAACTTCGAGCAGGGCGCCCTGGCGGTGAAGATCTGGAAAAACATCGGCATGGAAATCAAGGACCCGAGCGGCAAGTTCATCATGCCCGACGATCCGAAGTTCGAGCCGATCTACAAAGAGATCGCGAAGCGCGACAAGACACTGATGTCGCATGTGGCCGAGCCTGACGTTGCCTGGGGGCCGCCTGATCCGTCGGATCCTTCATGGTCCTACTATCAGGAGAACCCGCAGTGGTTTCTCTACAACAAGCCCAGCTTTCCCGCCAAGAAAACAATTCTCGACGCTCGCGATCACATTCTGGCGAACAATCCGAAGCTTCGTATGATCGGGGTTCACCTCGGCAGCATGGAGAAAGATCTCGACGGGATCGCCAGCCGCCTGGACCGCTATCCGAATTTCGCTGTGGATACTGCGGCGCGCATGGAATACCTGATGATGGCGCCGACCGAAAAGGTAAGGGCATTTCTGATCAAGTACCAGGATCGCGTGCTGTACGGCACCGATCTCGATCTGCTGGCGACTGCGGACGTTCAGGAAACCATGAGAGACTGGGAATCCACCTACATCCGAGACTGGAAGTTCCTCGCCACGGACGAGACCTTCGAGCACGAACGCCGAACCGTACACGGGCTGAAGCTTCCGCCATCCGTGCTGGAAAAGATCTATCGTGGCAACGCGCTGCATTGGATACGGGGATTGCGGCGATGATCGGGGGCCACCAGTAGCGCTCCGGCCACCTGGGTCGCGAGCAAGGCCTGACCAACCTTTCCGATGAATCCGCGCCGGGTGATCTCTTTTCCATTCCGATCTGACACAATCCCACCTCTTTATTTGGAGCTTCGCTGCTGGCGAATCTCCTCTAAACGTTTCTTCAAGTACTCCTGGTATTCCTGTTGCAACTTTGGATCGCTGGGCGAACCATAAATCTCGCTCGACTTGTACTTTCCTTCTGCAAACTTCTTTTTGGTCCACTCGTCATGAATGTGGGTCTCGTCGGCCCGGTCAAGCACTTCCTGCACGAACTGTGGCGGAATGAAGTAGACACCCTCACGGTCGCCGACCGCAAGGTCTCCAGGCATAACGGTCACTCCCCCGATGTGGACCGGAACATTAATTCCTGTCAGCATCACGTTTCCGATCGGGGTCGGGTCGACGGCCCGGAAGTATGCCGGCATGTCAATCTCAGAGATCCCATCAAGATCTCGAATGCTGCCGTCGACCACCAAACCGCCGCTATTCGTGGCCTTCATTACGTAGAAGAAGAGATTGTCCCCGACAATGGTTCCGTTCACCTTCTTGCCGAAGAGATCCACTACCAGCACGTCGCCGGGTTGCAGCATGTCAATCGCAGTCTGGTTGGTAAGACGCGGGACGCCGCGTCCCTTTGCCTTCGCTTCGGCGATGTCCTCAACATCGGAGCGCAACGGCATGAACTGGACGGTGAAAACGCGTCCAACCATGGTTGTGCCGGGATGCAAAACTTGAAACCCGTCGGCGTATTGATTGTTGAATCCCTTCTGTTGGAGGACTGCCCAGACCTCCTCCGAGGAAAGTCCGCGCGCCCTCTTTACCAACTCATCTGGGACTTTGGGGCGGCCGTCGGGCAGACGGTCAAACGGGTTTTGCGCCGTGTAGTCGATCAGTTCCTGCTTGGGAAAAGTAAGAAGCTGGGCTGGACAATCGGCCGGAAGGAACAGCGTAATGGCGCACAAACTTAACGCCATTCTGGTACTCAGTCGGACGACGCTAGCGCGCGAGGTCCAGGTCATCAGCTACCTCCAGTTGAATCGCGCCCCAGAAATTCTCAGATCAGCGATGGTTTGTCAAACGCGGACCTTGCCTGGCAAGTTACAATCCTCCGCTTAGGAAAAGTGACTCAAGAAGCTCAAGAAACTAGGGAGGGTGGCATGGCCAAGAAAGGCTGGCACGGGTTCAATCGTCGCGAGATCCTGAAAACCTCCGCCATGGCGCTGGGGAGTTCCTTGCTGATGGGAAATGCGCTGGAAGGTTACCCGAGGAGCGTCAATACTAGCTCGAGCCCTTCGGCGCTGAAGATAACTGACCTGCGAGTGGCAACGATCGTGAAGCCGGGGCCCAGTCCTTGCCCCCTCATTCGAATCGATACCAATCAAGGGGTTTCCGGGCTGGGGGAAGTGCGAGACGGTGCCAGTGCAACCTACGCTCTATTCCTGAAGAGCCGTATTGTCGGTGAGAACCCGCTACAGCTCGATAAGATTTTCCGCAAGATCAAGCAATTCGGAGGACACGCACGCCAGGGGGGCGGAGTTTGCGCGATTGAAATGGCGCTTTGGGACATCACCGGCAAGGTCTACAACGCCCCGATTCACGCGATGGTCGGCGGCGGCAAGTTTCGCGACAAGATCCGCATCTATGCTGACACGACGGAATCGCAAGACCCTAAGGTCTATGCCCAACGAATGAAGGAACGGAAAGAAGGCATGGGCATCACCTGGCTCAAGATGGACTTGGGCATCGAGATGGTCTCGGCCACGCCCGGGACCGTCACTGAGCCCTCTAATCTGACCCCGTGGGAGCAGGCGCAAATTGAGCATCCCTTTGTAGCAACGGAGATCACGGACAAGGGAATTTCGATGCTCGAAGAATATGTGGCGGCGGTCCGCGATGCCGTGGGCATGGAGATCCCGCTCTCGATAGACCATCTCGGTCACCTGGGCGTGAAGTCAATTATTCGCCTGGGCAAAGCTTATGAGAAATACAACCTGTCGTGGATGGAAGATGTAATTCCCTGGACCTACACCGACCTGTTGAAACAGATTTCCGACCAAAGCCCCACCCCCATTCTCACCGGCGAAGACATTTATTTGAAGGAGCCCTTCCGCGTCTTATGTGAGAGACACGCCGTCGGCAAGATTCACCCCGACCTCGCGACTTCCGGCGGTATTTTGGAAACGCACAAGATCGGGGACATGGCCGAGGAATTCGGTGTTCCGATGGCCATGCACTTTGCCGGGACCCCCGTCAGTTGCATGGCGAATGTACACTGTGCTGCCGCCACGCAAAATTTCCTGGCGCTCGAAAACCACTCGCTCGACGTGCCCTGGTGGTCCTCCATGGTGCAGGAGTACGTGAAAACGCCAATCGTCAATCACGGATGGATTGACGTCCCCGATAGGCCAGGTCTGGGCGTAACTCTCAACGAAGACGTGGCCCGTCAACATCTCGCGCCAGGTACCGGCTACTTCGAGCCCACGCCGCAGTGGGATCAAGAGCGGTCCTGGGACCGGCTGTGGAGCTAGAAGATTTGCCGCTCGTCCGGAGCGAGTGGACCTTATCGCGAATTGGCCGCAGCTCGGCGACTTCGGAGGTCACCGGCCTCACGCGCTGCTGCCTAACTAGTCCAATGCCTTGTGGAAGCGGAGCACGCTGAGTGTCAAAAGAAATGACCCGAGCGCTGCCATAGCGATCATTTCTGGCCAAAGGATATCGAAGGAGGTTCCCTTCAGGTACACGCCGCGCAGCACCGTAAGAAAGTATCGTAAAGGATTGGCGTAGGTCAGATACTGCAGCCATCGGGGCATAGTACTGATGGGGAAACCGAACCCAGAAAAGATGACCGCGGGCATGATGAAGAAGAATGCGGTGACCATGGCCTGCTGCTGAGTGGAAGAAACGGTAGAGATGAGCAGTCCGGCACCCAACATGCAGAGTAAGAAGAGCACGGTGCCAGCCAGCAGAACCACGACGGATCCACGGAAGGGGACTTGAAACCACAGCGTCCCTATGGTGGCGATCAGCGAGACATCCGCCAGGCCGATCAGAAAGAACGGGACCGTCTTGCCCAGAATGAATTCAAAGGGTCGGATGGGTGTGACCATAATCTGCTCGAGCGTGCCGATCTCCCGCTCGCGCACGACAGCAAACGCGGTCAGAGTGGTAACCAGCACCAGCGTCAGGCTGCCAATCACGCCCGGCACAAAGAACCAGCGGCTTTTTAGATTTATGTTGTACCAGGGCCGTGGCTGCAGCTCGACACGCGGAATGTGATTCACCAGGAAGGGCGAGATGCGCCCCATGCGATCGGCTTGGTAGTCCTGAGCAAAGATTTGGGCAATCTGATTGACGTACCCCGCAGCGATCAGCGCCGTATTGGAATTGGTAGCATCCACCACCACCTGCAGGGGAGCGGTCTGGCCTTTTCGCAGCTCCTCGGAAAAACCTGGGTGGATCTGCAACGCCACGGTTGCCTCCCCGCGGTCAATCAGATCAACCAGTTCCTCCTGCTGCGTGAGGTGCCAGCGCACCTGGAAGTACGGGCTGGAGGAAAAACGGGAAATCAGCTCGCGGCTCTCCTGCGTGTGGTCTAGATCAAGAACCGCAGTGGGGACATGTTGGATTTCGAATGTCGCCGCATAGCCGAAAATCAGCATCTGGATGATGGGCGGCCCGAACAGGATAAAGCGCGTCCGCTTGTCGCGAAAAACCTGGATGAATTCCTTAATGAGCATTTGTTTGAGCCGTGAAAGCATGTTGTCAGACCAGCCTCTTCTGGAAGATGCGTGTGGCCAAGGTGGCCAGCACCAATGCAAAAATCGCGAGTGGCACCAGTTGCGGATACAACATGGCGACGGGCGTGCCTTTCAGAAAAATCATCTTGAGCGAAGAGACGTAATACCGTGCCGGCAGAATGCGGGTCACAAGCTGGACAAACTGTGGCATCTGTTCGATGGCGAACAGGAATCCGGAAAGCAGAAATGCCGGCAGAAAAGTAGCTACCAGCGCAATTTGGCTGGCCGCCAGCTGGTTCTTTGTAACCACCGAAATGAAAAACCCCAGGCAGAGCAGCGCGATCAGGAACAAGGCCGAGCTAATGAGCAGCGCCATCACCGTCCCACGAAAGGGAACCTGAAACCAGAAGATGGCCAGGACCACGCAGACTCCTGCGTCGAACAGCCCCACCAGGAAGTAGGGCACCAGCTTGCCCAGCATGATTTCCAACGAAGTGACGGGGGTGGAAATGAGCTGTTCCATGGTGCCTCTTTCCCACTCGCGGGCTACGGTGAGCGAGGTAAGAAAAGCGCCGATGACAGACATCACCACGGCCAGCACGCCCGGCACGATGAACGCGCTGCTCTCGAGATTTTCGTTGTACCAAGTGCGGGTCTCGACGCTGAGTGGGGGCGGTTGCACCCGCTGTCCGCGGCGCTGCAGCCATTCGAGCTGCACATCGTTGGAGTACACCTGTACCAGCGCCTGGGTATAGCCAATAATGATATTGGCGGTGTTGTCATCGGTCGCGTCCACCAGAGCTTGCACGCTCACCGTGCCGCCCGCTCGCAGCTTTTCGGAAAAATCAGAGGGGATGACGAACGCCATCTTGGCCCGGCCATCGTCCAGCGCTTTGGCCAGTTCGGAATAATTATTCACCACGCGCACGATCTCGAAGTAGTCGCTCGACTGGAAGCGTTTTAAAAGCGCCTGACTCTGTTCGCTTGCTTCGCGGTCGTAAACGTAAATCGGTAAGTGCTTGAGGTCGAGGCTCACCCCATAGCCGAAGAACAGCACGAGGACTACAGGCATGATCACCACAATGCCCAGGCTACGGACGTCGCGAATGATGTGAATGACTTCCTTGCGCGCAACCGCTTTGAGCCGCACCCAGCGCATGCTACACAGGCTCCTTCCTGCCTTCGCGTTCGCTGGTGAGCGCCACGAAGACATCTTCCAGGCTGGGCCGGATGGGTTCGATTTTGCTCACCTGCACCTCACGAGCCACCAGATACGCTTGTAGCCGGGCCGTTTCTTTGCCTGCGTTCGGAACCAGCACGTGAAGGGCGTTGCCAAAAACGGCCGCGTCCAAAACTTCGGGCGCACCTTGCAATGTCTCGACCGCCACGCCCAGTGGTTCACATTCGATGAGCAACAATTCGCCTTTCATGGATTTCTGCTTCAACTCGGTCGGTGTGCCCAGGGCTACCATCTTCCCGCGGTAAATCATTGCTAACCGGTTGCAGTACTCGGCCTCCTCCATATAGTGAGTGGTGACAAACACAGTCACGCCTTCGGCGGCCATCTGGTGAATCAGGTCCCAGAACTGGCGACGGGAAATAGGGTCCACGCCAGAGGTAGGCTCGTCGAGAAAAATGATGGGCGGGCGGTGCAACACAGCACATCCCAATGCCAGACGCTGCTTCCAGCCGCTGGGCAGCGTGCCGGTCATCATGGCCTCCTTCCCTTTAAGGTCCGCCATTTCGAGCGCCCAGGCGATGCGCTCGCCCACCAGGTCGCGAGGGACGTTGTATAGCCCTGCAAACAGGTGGAGGTTCTCGATCACTTTCAAATCGTTATAGAGCGAGAACTTCTGGGACATGTAACCGATGTGCTGCCGCACTGATTCCGGCTCGCGGGCCACGTCGAATCCCGCTACGATCGCCCGTCCGGAAGTCGGCCGCAACAGTCCGCACAGCATGCGGATGCAGGTGGACTTACCGGCGCCGTTGGGTCCGAGAAAACCGAAGATCTCTCCTCTGCGCGTCTCCAGGCTGATGTGGTCCACAGCGGTGAAATCGCCGAAACGCTTGACGAGGCTCTCGATCAGGACAGAGCGGTCCTCGGTGTTCATGCCCTATCTCCTTACCTTACCTCCCGACACCGCATCCACAAAGAGATCTTCGATGGTGGGAGTAACGCGCTGAATCTGGTCAAACGGCACTTGCGCCTGTTTGAGCCGGGCCTGAAATTCCGCCATGCGGCGCGCGACATCATCCACCACGATGTGGACTCCATCTCCCGTGAGCACGAGGCTGGAAATTCCCTCGGCGTTTTGGAGCTGTTCGCGCACTCGTCGCGGTTCGGGCGAAGTAACTGCCAGAACTCCTTTGCCCAGCCGCGCTTTCAGATGCGCAGGCGTATCACAAAAAAGAAGCCTGCCCTGATGCAGCAGCGCTACACGATGGCAGCGTTCCGCCTCATCCAGGTAGGCGGTGGAAGTCAGGATCGCCACGCCTTCGGCCGTAAGCTCATACAAAATTCGCCAAAAGTCGCGGCGCGACACTGGATCCACGCCGGTTGTGGGCTCATCGAGAAGAATGACTTTGGGCCGGTGAATGAGCGCGCAGATGAGGCCCAGTTTCTGCTTCATTCCACCCGACAGCTTGCCCGCCCAGCGCCCTCGAAACTCGCTCATGCCGGCCGCTCGCAGAAGCTGCCCCGAACGCAGTTCACGTTCCGCTTTGTTGACTCCGAACAAATCAGCGTAGAAGCGGATGTTCTCGTCCACGGTCAAGTCTTCGTAAAGTCCGAAGCGCTGCGGCATGTAGCTGAGGTGGTGTTTGGCACCTTCGGGGTCACGCCCCACGTCGAAGCCGGCAACGGTTGCTGTCCCTCGGTCGGGCGGCATGACGCCGGCCAACATGCGTAGCGTGGTGGTCTTACCCGCACCATCCGGACCGACCAAGCCGAAGATTTCCCCCGGATACACCTCAAAACTCAGACGCTCCACGGCATGAACTCCAGGAAAGCTCTTACTCAATCCGGCAAGCATGATCGCGGCCTGGGCGGCTATGTTCATGGCTTCGGCCCCTGCGTGTTGGACGCAAGCTGAATCTCCGCATCCGCCGGCATTCCCGGCTTCAGTTCATGGTTGGGATTCTCGAGGTCAATCTTGATGCGGTATACCAGAGTGACCCGCTCCTGGAAGGTCTGCACGCTTTTGGGCGTGAACTCTGCCTTGGAGGAAATGAACGAAATTCTTCCGCGGTAGATTTTGCCTGGATAAGAATCGGTGCCCACCGTGACCGGCTGCCCCCAGTGGATGCGGCCCAGGTCGGTCTCATTCACATAAGCGCGCAGCCAGACGTGGTCGAGGTCGCCGAGCGTGACGACGGGCGTGGCTGGCGCGACTACCTCTCCGAGTTCTGCATTGCGCACCAGAATCACCCCTGCTTTGGGGGACCGGAGCGTGGCGTAGTCGAGATAGATGTGGGATAGTTGCAGCTTTTGCGCCGCCTGCGCCAGTTGGGCACGGTCCACGGCGAGCTGCTCCGTGCGGGTACCTTCGAGTGCCTCGTCATATTGCTGCTGGGCACTGTGGGCCACAGTCTGCGCCCGCTTGAGATTGGTCTCGGCCTGGTCGCGAGCCACCTGCGATCCCACTTGCTCGCCATACAGCGTTTGGGCGCGGGAATAGTCGAGCTGCTTTTGCGCGAGGTCAGCGTTGGCATCCGCCAGCGCCTGCCCCGCAACCTCCAGTTGCTGACGACGAGTTCCGGCCAGGCCAAGATCGAGCTGTGTGCGCTGCACCCGCACCGCGGCTTCATCAATGGCCAGTTGCTGACGATAGTCGGCAGTATCCAGCATCGCCAATACGGCACCCGGCTCCACCCATTGGCCCTCTTGGATGGGCAGGTCGACGATGCGGCCGGACACCTTGAAACCGACAATGCTCTCGTGAGTTTCGATGTTGCCCGAGAGCCTCAAGACACTCGTTTGGGATTTCGCGGACGTCCAGCGGGGACGGAAAAAGAAGAGGTAAGCACCGGCCGCAGCCGCGCCAACCAGGACAACAATAGCGATTCGGCGTTTCATGGCAATTCCGTTCCCTTCCGTGCCGGAAGGTTGATTCCTGACCAGTAGATTTCAAACATGGCAGCGAGCCGTTTCTGCAGATTGGAGGACGGCTCGAGGCTCCAGAGCAAAACCGCCCCGATCAAAGACTGCTGCAGCACACGGACCATTTCCTCTGCCGTGAGATCGCTCCGGATCTCTCCTCGTTTTTGTCCGAGCTTCAGGACTTCACCGAGGAGTTGGCGGCCACGCCTCATGGTTTCCAAGTGCATTTCACGAACTGCCGGGCTGGAAACGACTGTGGCCACCAAACCACATGCTACCTGCTGGTTTTTCCCCGGTTCTTCTGCGATCTGGTGGACGAAATGGCGAAGCAGATCGCGAAGCGAGAATTCCCCGCTCTGCGCCACGGCCCGTGCCTGGGCGACCTTCTTGAGCTGCATTTCGTAGAGAACGCCGAAGACCTGCTCCTTGCTGGGGAAATAGTTGAAGAAGGTCCCTTTCCCTACGTCGGCAGCTTCCGTGATGTCCTCGACCGTGGTATTGAAGAAACCCCGTTGCCCGAAGAGCTCGATCGCCGCGCGGAAGATGCGCTCCCGGGTTTGGGCGCGTTTGCGTTCCCGCCGGCCGGGAACCGGGGCAGCGGGACGGCGGGGCACTGCAACTTTCGAATCGGTTGTCATGTTACGACCTTTAGTCAATTATGACCTATAGTCACTATTAAAACACACGAGACCATCGCCGTCAAGCATCGAGAGGGAGTGCAACTCAGGGGTAGGCGAGTCAAGGCACGAGCAGAGCAAAAGGTGGCGCGCGAGCTGCTAGCCCAAAGTCGAGAGCTCTTGGAACAGATGCCAGCCGGCTGAATCGACAGCTTCACCGTGCATGGGGTTCATCCGGCGGTTCTAGCTCATGTATCGAGATGCTGTGCTTCGAATGAGACGCTTGGTTCACCGGGTCGTTGCAGGTGTTATTCGGGCGATGTTAGAGTACGCAGACTCGCCGTCAGCGTTAACCGCGCGGACCCGATAGGCGACACGTTGGCCCTTTTTAACACTGGAGTCACTGTACTCCATCGTGCCGGCTGCCAATTTTGCGATTCGTTCCCAGGTTCCTCTCCCTTCCTTCGTCTCCTCAATCCGCCGCTCCACCACGATGCCCGTCCGATCCCCACCATGGATTAGCCATGTCAGCTTCGGAGCGACGCCCACAGCGCTGACATTGAGCGAGCTCGGCGCTTCCGGAAGGACCGGCCAGTCGAAGTAGTTCTCGTCGGTAACCGCCATAATGCTGTCTCGAACAGGCAGCCCTTCCAGTGTGTCCGTCGTCCCCTGCTTCCAGGCCACAGGTGTGATTTCGCCGCTGACTGCGTCAACCAGCACCGGATGGCTGATTCCCGTATTCTTCAAAGACAAAGTAGTGGACAGCGGCGGAAAGGAATTGCCCGGGAGACTGTGCGCCGCCATCCAATAGGCCACGATCGCTTTGCCATGGCTTGAGCGGAATCCGTAGGCCATGAAAGGGACGCCGGTTTGCCGACGCAGTGCGGGCAGATCAACGCCCGAGATTTCTATGGAGGCATCGAACTTGGTGTCGGAAAACAGAGCGTTTGTGTTTTGCAGGGCATTAAAGACGGGCCGCGCGGTGAAATCGGTGTCGTGATTCGTCATTCCGTGGAGGATACCGAAATCATCGTATTCATTGCCATCCGCACCAGCGGCAAGCAGCCACACGAAGGTCTTTACTCCCGCAGCATGGTTGTAAATCAACCCTCTCGGCACATATTTCGCCTGCACGGATTCATCTGAACCCACCCACGAAGGAATCGAATTGAATTCATCATCAAAGAACGGGATGTCGGGCTTGATCCCAGGATAATGAGTGACCAACTCGCGCAACGCACGTGGTGATTCGTTCAGGTATGCGCCATAATCCATAGCTTCGGGGTTTAGATTTTGCCCGTAGCCAGGGTACGTGTGATAGGCGTACACGTCGATTCCCGAAGCACATTTACAAGTATCGAGGGCCCGCTGCGTGAACTCGCGTGAGGGGTCCGCCTGGCCACCGTAGATTACCTTCGCGCTCGGGTCGGATTGATGGACGGTCTGGATAAAGGGAGCAAGCAAATTTCCGTATTGCTCGGGATTGCCCCAGGAGTTCCAGTATCCAATGTCCTGTTCATTCCACAAGGCCCAATAATGGATACGATCATGAAAGCGGTTCACCATCCACGCCACGTATCGATTAAAGGCGGCAATCTGCTCCGGCGTGGTGGGGGCCCAGAATACGGAGTATAAGCTCCGATCATCGTTGTGAAACGACCCTGGCTCCGGTGTGCTTACATCCGGCAGTTTCCCGGATGGCGAAGTGTACATAACATTGCCATACAGCAGCTGCACCTGGATGTTCACACCGTTGTCAACCAGCGAATCTACGTAATCGTCGAGCTCGGGCACGGTTGCCATGACCCCGCGCTTCTGTTCGATCCAATCCCAGCTTGTGTAGTCAGAACTGTTTTCGTACTGACCAATGCGGATCCACTTGAACCCCGCATCGAACATGCGCGTCCACCACCAGCGATTCCACGGCAGATACGGATCTCGTGGCAGGTCAGAGTTGATGCCAAAGCCGTCCTGGATCTGTGATGAGCGCTTGGGAGGAACGTGGTCGGGCAGGTATCGCTGTTTCTGTCCCAGGCACTGCGGAGTGAATGCGCATGAAAGTACGATTACCGAAAAGAAAAGAAGAAACTGACTGTGAAAACTGCGGGATCTACTTGTTTGCATTTGCCCCTCCACCTAGACAAGCGAGATTGATGAATGCGAGTTCTGCGCGGACATCGTACGTCTCTCAACGATTTCTGCGAGGTGTCACACGAGTTCATGGCCCAAGCGCAAGGGGCGCCACCACGTTGCGAATCCACGAGTCGTCCTCGCCTCCAGGAACATTTCGGAAGAGAGTCCAGCTTTCCGTGTGCTGAGTACTTTCTCCGGGCCCCAGTTGAACCTTCGGGCCAAGGCTCTCAAGTTCGAGGAATTCCAGGTTGGCAAAAACCTCGAAGTTGCAGCCAAAGTCCGGATACACGGCACCCGGTATTGCGGGAGCACCCTTGACGAACAGCGTTCCGTTCAAAAAGTAGGCAGCCCAACCTGCCGGATTGTACACGCCGGTCATCTGCTCCTGAAAACGGCCTGCAAGATTCGGCTGTTGCCGCAATTGGACGTATTCCGTGCCGAGGACCCATCGTGGATCAGCGAAATCCGTAAATGACCACAGCGCCAAGGGACCGACCGACTGGAAGTGATCTTTATCCATCGCTGCACGTGTGGGCAACGGCAAAATCGCCCGGCCGCCGGGTCTCATCATGGTCGGAGCCCAGGGTGCCAGTTCGGTCGGACGGCTGTCCCGATTGGTGACTCGGTGCTTGACCATAACTCGCGACCCTTCCTCATCCAAATGGATCTTCAGTTCCTTCTGGAGATTGCTCCCCGGGGACGCGCTCTCCGCTGGTGCCGTAAATCGTACCGAGTTACGATCCTGAGAAACGGCCACCGGAGAATTGTCAGGAAAATAAGTGCGCTCGACCTCCGGCCATATCCAAGGCCGATGGCCACCGTAGAGCCGGAAGTCGGAGCCGCCCGTTAGGCCTGCTTGCTCTGGAACTTCGTGAAAAATGTTCTTGTCGCCAATGAAGGTGTACGACAGGATCCGCGGGCCCACATCGGCCAAGACCACCAGTTCGACCGCAGCATTAGAGATCCGGTATGAATTTTCCCATCCCCGATAACTGATCCGTTCCAGCATTGGGTGTGTCGCGGCTCTCAACCGCGGGCTGGCACCGGTGTGGCATGGGTATCGTGAGCAGCCAGTTCTTTAGCGTTGGCCTGGATTTTCCGGATCGCAGCGACGATCTCGCGCATATCGGTTTCATCTCCCAGCAATGCCGGCTGCGGAATCCAAACCGTCTCCCAGGCCGCTCGTTGTGTGTGCGGAAATGACTGCCGCAAAAAGGCATGCTCTGCCGTAGCCTGCGCTCCGCTCAGCCGCTTGCGGTATTCGCCGTTGCGGAACATGTCCAGTTCGTGCAGCGGCGGATAGCTGGCTTGGTTGGGAACGCCTTCCGCGTTCATGGCAGCGATGAAGCCCTCGGTCGAGATGCCTGCGAATTGCTTGCTGTCCACGTGAAAGATATAGGCGTATTGACCATTGCGTGTGCAGCGTTCATCAAGTCTTTGTGGAGTGATGCCAGGTATCTGGCCCAGTTCGCGATCCAGCCAGCGCGCGTTCTGATGACGTCGCCGGGTCTGCTCATCCAGACGCCCGAGCTGCGCCATCAGGATGACGCCCTGCCATTCGCTGAGTCGATAATTCGATCCGTAGATGAAGTGGCTGTAGAACCATTCTCCCGGCATGCGTCCGCAATCGTGGATGGAACGGGCTTGGCGCTCAAATTCGTCATCGTTGGAAATGATCATGCCGCCTTCGCCTGCGGTCATTAACTTGCTGGACTGGAAACTAAAAGTGCCGCCGATACCGAAAGTGCCGACACGCTGTCCACGCCATTCGCTGGCGTGCGCGTGGGCGCAGTCCTCGACCAGGATGATCCCTTTGCGGGCAGCGAGATCTTTTAACGCATCCAGGTCGGCGGGGTGTCCACCCATGTGGACCGCAATGATCGCCTTGGTATGTGGGGTGATTGCCGCCTCAGCGAGTTGGGGATCGAGGCAATAGGTATCTGGGCGGACATCCACCAGGACGGGAAGGGCGTTAGCAAACAGGACAGCACTGGCCGTGGCGACGAAGGTGAAGTTGGGCACGATCACCTCATCCCCGGGTTTGAGGCCGAGAGCTGCCATCGTGACCTCGAGCGCAGCCGTCCCGTTGGTTACTGCAATCCCGTGACGAGCGCCGTGAAAGCGCGCGAATGCGCCTTCAAACTCCAGGGTCCTGGTGCCAGGGGTGCGCCACCAGACGCGACTCTCCAACACCTCGTTCAAGCCCCGCCGCTCGGTGTCATCGAACTGCGGCCACGCCGGGAACGGTTTGCTTTTGGACTTCTTGCCGCCGAGCAGCGCCAGTTCCGACATATTCGACCTCCTCTAAGAAGCCTGACTAGTACTGGTTAAACTCCGTGGCATGACGAAAAGCCTCAACGTAGTGTCCATCTTTCTTGGGTTGTTCCTTGCGCATTTCGTCTTTTGCTTTTTGCAGGTCTTGAGCCGTCCAGTCCGGACGATACTTGTTGACCGCGGGCTCGAACTGGCTGACTTGCTTTGCCGCAGCCTCGAATTTAAGCTCAGCCACACTCTCGATGTTGACGAAATAGTTTGCTTCCTGCGGCGAAGGATAGAAGAAATACATTGCCGGAACCTTGTACGGTTCCAGCCCCTGCTGCAAGCGTTGATTGGGGAAATACAGCCAGAATTCCGCGGCACGCACGGCGTCAATCGTGTTGAACGCGGCCATCCGATGATCCGTCTTGTGCCAGCGCTCATACCATTCGCCCGGATCCACGCTGAGCAAGACGTCGGGACGTACCCTGCGGATGATGGCGGTGGCTTCTTCGGTGAGCTTGGGTTGCGGAGCATACTCCAGCATGCCGTCGTCGTAACCCATCCACATGATGTTTTCCTTGGCAGTACCCAGTAATCCCTCGGACGCCTCCTGCTCGGCGCGTCGAATGCGGGCCAGATGTTGGGAGCTCATTTCCGGATCGTAGGAACCTTTGTCGTCGTTGGTATACACAACGATCAAGATCTTGTTGTGGTTACGATTCAGAAGCGCTATGGTGCCGCCGGCTCCGAAGACGTCGTCGTCGGGATGGGGCGTAAACACCAGTATGGTTTTGTTGTGAAGATCTTCGAGGCGAGTCTCCTGCGCCTGTCCTGAAGCAAGAGTGAGACACAGTGAACAGAAAAGGACGAGCCAGGTCCGCATGCTGGAGTTCTCCCCGCGGTCCAAAACCTACCGGCCATTAACGATAGCTCAAAGATGCGAATTCGTCGAACAGGCCGGCCACGTTGAGATGGCTAAGCCTCGGAGATGTGGCCGTGAGTCATGCCGGAGCAGAAGTCTTGACAGGCTGGATAGGGTGATGTAACAGTTGCCCACCCTGCCGTGGTGGTCCACGGTCGGTGTACGGATGTCCGGGAGGCCCTATGCGGACCAGCTTGCGGTTGTCCCTGGTAGTTCTTCCACTGCTTTCCTTCTGCTTGATTCTGATCACCCCTGGCCGTCTGCTTGCGCAGGTGGATCGCGGCAGCATTGTGGGACTGGTCACCGATCCTGTCGGAGCACGCGTGTCGGGCGCTCGGGTCACCATCACGAACGTCGCCGCCAACCAGTCAGTCATTGTGGCAACTGACGACAACGGGCAATACGCCGCGGATCTTCTGCGTATCGGAACTTACTCGGTGACGGTCGAGAAGCAGGGTTTTCAGAGGGCCGTGCAATCCAATGTGGATGTGGGAGTAAATCAGACGGCGCGGGTGGACATTGCTTTGCAGGTTGGGTCGGTGACCGAGTCCGTGCAGGTGACGGCGGCTCCTCCGCTGCTGCAAACGGAAGCATCATCACTGGGAACCATCGAGACGGAGAGGCGCATTTCCGACCTTCCGCTGAACGGAAGAAACTTTATCCAGCTGGCATATCTTGGCCCGGGCGCAAACGGCGGACAGACAGGAACAAACGTCAGCGGCGGAGTATTCGAAAACGAGCGGGCCAATGAAGCCGTCTCGGTAAACGGACTTCGAGTTTCCAACAATAACTTCCTGCTGAATGGCGTGGATAACAACGAATTCGGCCTTGGGGGAGTGGTCGTGCTGCCCCCGCCCGATGCCATTCAGGAGTTTCGTACCGAAGAAAACTCCATGAGCGCCGAATTCGGCCGCGGTGGCGCCGCCGTCAATGTTGTCCTGAAATCAGGGACAAACCAGGTGCACGGCGGTGCTTACGAGTTCATTCGCAACGACAAACTGGATGCCGTCAACTATTTCAATCAGGGTCAGCAGCCGTTCAAGCGGAATCAATTTGGCGCTTTCCTGGGCGGCCCAATCAGGAAAAACCGCACCTTTATTTTCGGTGACTACGAGGGGTCGCGTCTCCGCGAGAGCAACCCGTTCATTTCCACCGTTCCCACCGACGCGGAGCGGGCCGGGGATTTTACCGACCGCCTGACAGGAGAACCCTTCTCGCCCTGTACCGCACCGACGGCGAACGACACCTTCGACACCGGCACGATTTTCGATCCGTTCTCCACCCATAACTACTCGTGCGCCGACGGGGCAGTAGTCTCACTCCGCAATCCGATCTCGAGCGCCGGCCAAGTGAACATGATTCCAGCGGGCGCGATCAATGCGATCGGGCAGAATGTAGCCAACTTCTATCCTAAAGCCAACTTACCTGGGCTCACCAACAACTATCTCGCCAATCAGAACCACGTGAACAATCAGGATTCATTCGACGTGAGATTTGATCACCGCTTCCGCGATCAGGACCAGATTTTCGCGTCGTACAGTTTTGGCGATGTACGAAGCCAGAGGCCTGGCCCTCTTGGTCCATTGTGGGGCGGTTCCGATTGTTGTCCCAGCGCCAGCAACTCTCGCGCGCAGCACGTAGGCCTGGGGTACACGCACACGTTTTCGCCGCAATTGCTGAACGACCTTCATGGCGGATACTTTCGGTATGCGGTCAACGCTTTGCCCTTCAACTTCGGTTCGACCCTGTCTTCCGATCAACTCGGGATTCCGAATGCGAACCGCAGCACAGATCCCAATTCAACGGGATTGACCAATATCGATATCGCCGGTTTCACCTCACTGGGAGACTCGGAGTACCTGCCTGAGCACGCCTTCGAGAATATTTTTCAGGTTGCGGACACGGTGACCTGGATCCGGGGCCGGCACTCCTTGAAATTCGGCATCGACTTTCGCCGTCAGCAACGCAACTTTTATCAAGTCACGGCGCCGCGAGGATTCTTCGACTTCGGAGGCGTCTATAGCAACGACCTCACTACCGCCAACGGTGGGAACGGGCTGGCGGACCTGTTGTTTGGCATCGCGGACGCCAACGAACAGGACTTCCTTCTTGGTCTCTATCCGACCCGTTATTGGGACCTCGGCGGTTTTGTGCAGGATGATTTCAGGGTCCGTCCCAATCTGACGGTCAATCTGGGGCTTCGCTACAACGTCACTTCCCCCGCCAACGGCCGAGTCGGTAACTTCGACCTGAATCGCGCCATCGTGGTGACATCATATGGGCAGAATGCGGTGCCCCACGCCGGCGTGCAATTCGACAAGAACGACTGGGCGCCTCGCATTGGGTTCTCCTGGTCGGTGCATCGCAATACAGTGGTGCGCAGCGCATTCGGCGTCTTTTATTCGGCTGAGGCCAATATCTTCGACGATCTGGGACTGAACCCTCCTCAGCTGACCTTCCTGGCCAATACCTTCAACCCTGGTGCGCTGCCCTCCACCGGCCAGCTGATATCGACCGGCTTTCCGAGCACGCTGCCGGTCGGAGACGCGATCAACATCAGCGGACCGGTAAAAACCACCGGACCGAAGCGCACAATTCCCCGCATCATGGAATGGAACCTGGGCTTGCAGCACCAGTTTAAGGAGAACTTTCTCGCCCAGATCGGGTACGTCGGAACCAGGGCCTACCACTTGTGGAACCACGAGGCGAGCGACCTGAACCAACCGCTGCAGATTCTCGATACAAATTTCTGTGGCCCCGACCCGAGTAACTGCGTTTCGAATTTTGGCCGGAGATACTTTAACCAGCAACCGAACCTGAGTGCGGTTCTGCCTCTGGACTACCCGCAACTGGAGATGTTTTATAACGCATTTCAGGCCTCTCTGAACAAACGCTTCGCCAACGGATTCAATTTCCTGGCCGCCTACACCTTCGCCAAGAATCTGGGAAACGCGGATGGGAACGTAGGAGGTTTCATCCAGAACTCATATCGCGCCGATCTTGAGCATGGGCCTGTGACCCCCGATTTGCGGCAGCGTTTCACTATCAGCTATCTGTATGAACTCCCATTCGGCCATGGCCGGCCGTTTCTCGGTGACATGAGAGGCGTTGCCGAAGCGTTTTTCGGAGGTTGGCAAGTAGCGGGAATCACTACGGTGCAGAGCGGCGAAGCTGTTACAGCGGTCATGTCCTCCGACCTCAGCAACACCGGAAGCTTCAGCTACCGGCCCGATCAGATTGCTAATCCCTACGACTTCTCGTTCAACTCTGGCTCTCAGGGCACTGACTTCGGCTGCACTAATCCCGGTCACCAGACCCTGGATTGCTGGTATAACCAGGCGGCCTTTACGGTGCCGGGGCTCGCGCCCGGACAACAATCGGCCCACGCCTTCGGAAACTCTCGCATCGGGAACCTTCGCGGGCCAGACCTGATCGATTTCGACGTTGTGCTGCAAAAGAACTTCAAGATTCGGGAGTCCCAACAGGTGGAGTTCCGGGCAGAATTCTTCAACCTATTCAATCACCCTAATTTCGGCTTGCCCGGGGGCGGCTCGGCAGTCGCGGTGGATGTGCCTGGAGGCGCCAGCATCACCAACACTGCTACCGATAATCGTCAGATCGAGTTCGCGCTGAAGTACACATTCTAGCGAACAATCTGTATTGCGCAGCCCTCCGGGAGATTCGAACAAAGCGCGAGCGGAGCAAAAGCCGGCGCGGGAGCTACTGCCGGCCCCGATATGACCTACAAGCCCTTGCTGAAGGCGATATGTTTCGCCGTTTTGACGGCAGCGAGTTGGTGCGTTGGTCAAAACCCGTTCAATCTCTATGTTTCGCCCAGCGGCGATGACTCGAACCCCGGAACGATCAAGAGACCTCTCAAGACAATCCAACATGCAGCCGATCTCGCAAAACCTGGCACGGCGGTGTACGTTCGCGGGGGAGTTTACTGCGAGCATTTGAAAGTCAGGTCCGGAGGAAGTCAGGAGAGAGGGTTCATCACCTTTCGGAGTCAACTCGGCGAGCGAGCAATTCTCGACGGTTCTTGTCTTGATGTAGCGCAGGGCGATGACGCAATGGTTGAACTGGTCAACGTAAGCTTTGTGCGCCTGCGGGGATTTGAAATACGCAACTTTCGCACGAGCGATCGGCAGAGTGTGCCCTGGGGGATTCGTGTAGCAGGTGCTGGCTCTCACATCGAGATCCTACAAAATGACGTGCATCATATTGAACAAAACTTCTCAGGCCCCCCGGAACCGGGCGCAAACGGCTTGGGAATTGGAGTTTACGGGACAGATGCTGCGACTCCCATCAGCTACCTCGTGATCGACGCCAATGAGGTCCATCATCTGAAAACGGGCCACAGCGAATCCTTGGTCGTGAACGGTAATGTAACCGGGTTTCGCATAACAAAGAACCTTGTGCACGACAACAACAACATAGGGATCGACGTGATTGGTTTTGAACATACCGCCCCTGATCCGGCGGTTGATCGCGCCCGGGACGGTGTGGTCAGTGAGAACAAAGTTTACGACATCACATCGCGTGGAAATCTGGGAAACGAACCGAATTCGGACGGTATCTATGTGGATGGGGGAACACGAATCCTGATCGAACGCAATATTGTCCACGATGTCGATTACGGAATCGAAATGGCGAGCGAACATTACGTTGGCGACACCAGTCATGTAATCGCCCGCAACAATCTGGTCTACTCCTGCCACGCGGCTGGATTCGCTATTGGAGGCTACGACTCGAAGCGGGGACGTACCGAAGACGTAGCCATCGTTAATAACACGATCTATAAGAATGACACCTGGGGAACCGGCAGCGGCGAGTTCCTGATGCAGTTCTACCTGCGCGGAAATATCTTCAAGAGCAACATCGTCTATGTTGGCGACCACGGGAAAGTCATGACCAGCAAATCTGCCCCAACCGATGGCGTGCCGACCGTTGTGATGGATCACAATCTCTACTACTCTCCGGGTGGGACGGGAGCGCTGAGAGGTAGTTTTGACGCGAAAGCGTTCGAGAGCTTTGAGCAGTACATCAAGCAGACGCGGGATGAATTGAGTTCAGTCTTCGCGGACCCACACTTTGTTCAACCCAATTCTGGTGATTTTCATCTGATGCGAGACACCCCAGCTCGAGGCAAAGGAGAGAACCTCGGACCTGATGTCGTGGGCAGCCAGGATCTCGATGGTCGCCCCAGAGTGCAGCACGGGCGAATCGATATAGGTTGCTATCAAACACCGATCTAGCCAGCCTGAACAATGGTTGGCGTAAACAAGCATTCGCACTCACGGTTCCTTGTGACGCGACGTTACGACGGCGATTGGGCTTTTCTGGAGGTGGCGTAGTGCGACCGCTTTCCCGACGGAATTTCATACAAGGTACAGGCAGCCTGCTGGTGCTGCCACTCTTGCGCACAGAAGAGCCGGAAACCGTTTTGTACAACGGAAATATCCTGACCATGGATGAAGCCCAGCCGCGAGCCCAGGCCGCCGCCATTGCTGGCGCGCGATTTGTAGCCGTGGGCTCGAACGCCGACGTACTGCCTCTGGCGGGCGCGCGCACGCGCAAGATCGATCTTGCCTTTAAAACCGCGCTCCCGGGATTCAACGACGCGCACTCTCATCCTGCGAAGTCAGGGGTAGAACATCTACACAAAGTGGCCTGCGACAAGGATTCCATCGAGAAAATACAAGCTGCATTGCACGAGCGCGCGCTACAGACTCCACCCGGACAATGGGTGCTGGGATTCCTGTACGACGATGGGAAAACCCCGCGCCCCCTTAATCGCTTTGATCTTGATGAGGCGGTACGCGACCGACCTGTGCTGGTGCAACATCGTGGCGGCCACACCGCCTTCGTGAACTCCCTGGCGTTCCAGTTGGCGCAGGTCAACGACCAAACGCCCGACCCAGCGGGCGGCCGCTTTGAGCGCGACAAATCGGGTCACCTCACTGGTTTCGTAGGTGATGCCGCAGTGCAGGTGTTTTTCAAACTGATTCCGGACAAGGATACGCCCCAAGACTATCGCCAAGGCGCAGTATTCATCTCCAAGCTCTTCACCAGCAAGGGAATTACCTCCGCCTGCGATGCAGACGCCTCGCCCGAAGACGTGCAAGCATATCAGGATGCGCGCGACGCTGGCGAACTCACGATGCGTCTGTATTGTCACGTCTCTGCCGCGTCACTCGATCGCTTCATGGCTGCGGGAATTCATACCGGCTTTGGTGACGAATGGGTGCGCATCGGCGGCGTAAAGCAGTATGCGGATGGCTCCATCTCGGAACGAACGGCTTGGCTGTCGCAACCCTACATCGGGATCCCGAACAATTATGTCGGATTGCAGCTTTCCAGCCGGGAGCAGCTCTACGAAACTGGGCGCAAAGCGCACGCGGCGGGTTGGCAACTGGCAACCCACGCCAATGGCGACTTGGCGATAGACCGTATTCTCGGAGTGTACGAGCAAATTCAGAAGAAACTACCGAAAAAGGACCCACGTTTCCGCATCGAGCATTGCACCTTGCTCACTGATACGCTGATCCAGCGCATGCGCGCATTGCAGGTAATTCCTGCGCCGTTTTCCGGTTACGTGTACTTTCACGGCGACGTCTTGCATTTCTACGGTCAGGAACGGACTCAACATATGTTCCCCATGCGCAGTTTCCTTGACGCCGGACTACGTCCCACGGATTCATCCGATTACACAGCCAGCCCCGCAGATCCTATGATGTGGCTGCAATCGCAGCTCACCCGCACGGACATGAAGGGGAACGTTTGGGGTGCAAATCAGCGTATCACCCTGCAAGAAGGCATACGTTGCGGCACGATCAACGGGGCATACGCGGCCTTCGAGGAAGGTCTGAAGGGTTCCATTCAGCCGGGCCAACTGGCGGACCTGGTGGTGCTCGCTCAGGATCCATTCAAGACCGCTCCGTCAGAGCTGTTGAAGATTCAGGTGGAGCGAACCATGGTCGGGGGAAACTGGAAATATGAGTCCTGATCGAGATAGTAACGCTCGCCTTCACACCTCACATGCTGCCCTCGGAAGTTCCGGGCGTATCGATGTGCGCTGCTCCAACAAGGCAAAATAGCAGCACTGGCATCGCGAATGGTATAGTGCCCGGGACGTACCAACCAGAGGGCCGAACAATGCGATTTACGTTGACCGCCTTGACGTTGTGGGTCGCACTCGTATCCACGTTCGTGGGTGCCCAAAACGCAGCACCGCGCCACCTCTCTCGGGCCACCCTTGAGGACAAGATCCGGGGTGGCTGGGCGGGGCAGATGATCGGCGTTTCGTACGGCGCTCCTACCGAGTTTGGTTCGAACGGCAAGATCATCGAGGGCAACCTGAACAAGTATCTCGACTGGTCTCCAGAGAGGCTCAAGAACGCGATCGACCAGGACGACCTTTACGTGGAGATGACGTTCGCCGAGGTCATGGACAAGGTGGGCCTTGATGCGACCACCGAGCAGTACGGTGAGATGTTCAAGAACTCCTTGTACGAACTGTGGCATGCGAACGCCGGAGCCCGGCGCAACCTCAACCGCGGCATCAAGGCCCCTATGTCGGGCAATCCGAAATACAACATCCACGCAAACGACATCGATTTCCAGATCGAATCGGATTTCATCGGCATGATGACTCCGGGCCTTCCCCGCGAGGCCAACAAATACGCGGACCGGGTTGGCCGGGTGATGAACTGGGGCGACGGGTTGTACGGCGGCATGTTCTTCTCGGGCATGTACGCCGCCGCTTTTTTCGAAAGCGACCCGCGCAAGGTCGTGGAGCGCGGCCTTCTATCAATTCCCGCGGAAAGCGCCTACGCGAAAGTTATCGCCGACGTGCTGCGATGGTCCGCTGAGAACCCCAACGACTGGATGAAGACCTGGCGGCTCATCGAGGACAAGTGGGACAAGGGCGACGTGTGCATCGACGGCGCGCTGGATCCTTTTAACATCGACGCTAAGCTGAACGGAGGGTACGTCGCCCTCGGGCTGCTATACGGCAAGGGAGATTTCGCGAAGACGCTTGAGGTATCAACCCGGTCCGGCCAGGATTCGGACTGCAATCCTTCGAGCGCCGCCGGTATCCTGGGGGTAATGATCGGCTATAACCGCATCCCCGAAGTTTGGAAGGCCGGGATACCCGCTATCGCCGATACCCGCTTCGCATTTACGCAGTACTCCTTTAATCAGATTGTGGCGAGCACGCAGGCTCGAGCCCTGAAAGTCGTGGAGGGAGCCGGGGGCAAGATAACCGCCACGGAAATCGAGGTTCCGGTTCAGGAACCTGAGGCGCCCCCTCTGGAGCAGTGGGACATCGGTGCGCCGCGAAAGCGAGTGGAGGTCAACGAGCCAGATTGGGCGTTCAAAGGACGGTTCAATGACGGCTCAACCAAGCTCCCCTGGGGCGATGAGCGCTTCAAGGAAGCAGGGGCGGCCGGTGCTGAGGCAATGCTCACTTTCGAGGGCACGGGCGTTGCCATCGTGGGCCACTGCACGCAGGAAGGCGGACGGGCCGACGTTTTCCTTGATGGTGAGAAGGCCGGCGAAATCGATGCCTGGATCCCCAAAAACACCAGCGACGACGACTATTGGCATATCAGCGGCCTGAGTGCGGGGAAGCATTCCGTCCGGATCGTGGCCCGGTCCGACGCAGATGCGAGATCATCCGGCACGAAGGTCCAGTTTGTGCGGGCCATCGTTTACGGCCCCGCTTCTCTACCCTGACACGCCACCGGTTTTCAGCGGGATTGAGAGCGAAGTCGCGCACTTGCGTCTACCCCTCAGGCCCTGTTACGAGCCGCGATCACTCCCTGGATAAACTTCAGGTTCCGGCGCATGTCGGCCTCCACCGAAATGGGGCAGTCGGTCTCGAGCTGGGCCCACCCGTCGAAACCGACATCGGATAGGGCGTCAACTACCGCTTTGAAGTCGATCTGCCCTTCGCCCAGATAGTGAGGGTTGTCCTTCAGGTGGACCTCGCAGATACGGGCGCCACCCAGCCAGCGGATCTCCTCCACCACGTTGAAACCATTCCTGGTCGAGTTGCCCACGTCGTAGTAGGTGAGGACGGCGGGGGACTTGGTCCGATCCGCGATCCGCACGTTGTCCCGGGCCGAGATCGTGTCCTCGAGGCCAAGGATGATGCCTGCCTTCTCCGCAGCCGGGGCGATCTCCTTCAGGGTGTCGCCAACCCTATCCATCTCTGCCGTGGTGTCCAGCGCGCCCTTGCCGAAAAACGGAAGGAGCACGACCCGCACACCCATAGCCCTCGCGATCGGGATCGAATCGGCCACCCACCGTTGGCCAAGAGGGTCCGACTTCAGGTAATTCCGATGCAGGATTTCGAGGCACAGGGATTCGATCGGTAGGCCCACCCGCTTCGACTCGTCCAGATACATCTTCTGCAAGGCCGGATCGGAAAGCGGAAGCTTGTCCGTCCCCTTGCCGATGCTGACCTGCACGCCGTCGAAGCCCAGCTCCTTGGCCAAGGCGATGGACTCAATCTTACCTTCCTGTCGCAAGTTCCAGTCGGTCACCCCAACCTTGAACTTCACCCGGACCCTTGCGGCGAACGCAGGGGGGCCTGAAGTCGCGAGGGCCGCCGTAGCGCCGATGCCCATTTCGATGAAGTTACGCCGAGTGAACATTGGCATGCTCTGATCCTCCAAGTTAGCGTCCGGCCATCCTACGAGGCTTTACGCTTGCGACGCAAGCCGCCGAACCTAGGCCCGGCACGGGTGGTCACTTCGCGTGCGAGCGCGAGGGCAGGTGCTTGCCGTCGCTCCAGTCCTCTGTGTCGAAAGTCCAGGCCACTGTCAGCTTCGCCACGTTAGTGCGGTTGATCTGTTTCAACTCAGAGTGGCGGGTGCCCCCGGCGTCCCGGCCGGGGTAAGGCCAGTCTTGAGCAAAAACCGAGAAGCAGATGAGCAGGAGAACGCCGATAGCCTGCGGCGCAAGAGCCATGCAAGGACACTCCCATCGTTTGAGGTCTGCCAAGATACACCACTACCCTGGAATTCTGGGCATGGCATTAAGCTTGCGATGAACCGGTTCCTCTTCGATTGACCAAAGGTCGGACTTCCAAAGGCTGGGTTACAAGGTGACGCAGACGATTTGATACCTAGGCGCCGGGGTTGCAATAAGCTGGGCGGCCGACCGCAGGAGGAAGGCTGTTCAGCCGATACTCAGTCCTGTGACGGCCCCTCCAAAACAGGGGCACCCCCTAGCCGCCCATCTCTGCCGAGCGGGAGACGCCCGGGACTCTGCCGCCAAGTGGCTGAGAGTCCTGGGCGCTCCGCCGGTCTTTAGAACTCGAGGTGAAGCCCGAACTGCCACGAACGCGGCAGATTCTGGCCGGTTGATTGACCGAACAGGCTGCTGGACAAATCGCTATCGGGCTGCGTCAGGTTCACCCGGTTGAACAAGTTGAATACATCTGCCCTGAATTCGACTGCAAACCGTTCCCATTTCACTACCTTCGCGAATTCCGTGTTGACGTTCGCCAAACCGGGACCAATGAAGGTATTTCGGCCCACGTTGCCCTCTTGCCCGAGCGCGGGGATGGGGAACGCTGATGCCTGAGCAAATCCCTTAAGAAAGTTGCTCCGGCTGCCGGTGTGGACGGCGCCGGCGGCGGGTGCGTTCGGCAGATCGTAACCGTAACCGTCGGCGTTGAAGTCGCCGCTTCCCGGCTGCAAACCGATTACGTTTCCGCTTGAATCAAAGACCGGATTAAACGATGCCGAAGAGTATACGGAGAAGGGCAATCCGCTCTGCAGCACCAGAATATTGGAGATGCGCCACCCCCCGAGAACGTTCCTTAAGAAACTGTTTCTGAAGAACCCGGGCGGCACCTCCGCCACGCTGTCAATGGTGAGGCGCTTGCTCACGTTGTAGTCCGCCAAGCCGTGCTGAAACGCAATGTTCAACGGGTTGAAAATCGCCTCGCCGTTGTCTGTCCCATTGTCATTGCTGCTGGTATCATCGGTGGCTTTGCCGAAGGTATAAATACCCCTCAGCTGCCAGGAGTGGGTGAACCGTTTGCTCAACATGAAGGTGCCATAGTGGCCATCTGCTATGCCAATTGTGCGGCCGAAGATGATGGCACCGAAGTTAGGATTCAACCGGGTCTGAGTTCCCTGGTTGAGGATCAGGTCGCCCGGGAAACGATTCACGTCTGTCTGCACGTATAGATTTGTACTGTGGGAACCGTTGTAGTCCGCCTCAGCAATCAGACCGTGCCCAAGATCCCGCTGCAGTGACAACATGAAGACGTGAGTGCGAGGCTGATCCAGGTTGGACACCAAACCCGACGTTTGGACAGGTAGGCCGACCAGTCCTCCCGCCGCATTGGTTTGAAAGGTGATTCCCGGTGGGATCGGCCAGACGGTACCAGTGGAGTCTCCCAACCCATAACTGAAGGGATGAACCGCGCTAAGTACGCTGAAAGATGGGGTGGCCCAGACGAAACCACACCCACCCCGAGCCAGCTTAAGCGTCCCTGTGGTCTTGCTCACTTTTAGGGAAGGCGTCATGGCGCTTTGTGTCGCGCTCTTGCAAATCTCGATCCGTGAAGGTGGG
>JAIQFF010000233.1 GCA_020073395.1 Terriglobia bacterium | reverse complement strand
TTAAAAGGACTTCGGTAGGCATCCTTGTGGCGTTTTCGGTGTGTCTCGGGCACATTCGGGGAGGAATTTGCAGTGGGTTTTGCAGTATGACTTCTCGCATGAGCCGAATCGGGAATTCCTTCTCGCCGAACTGACCCAACTTCTTGATTCGCGGCCAGCGCCATCGCAAGTGTTTCCTGACTCAAGACGAGCGAGTTGAATGGTCGGGAGGCAAGCAACATACGCTTGCGCCCATCGCCCACCCGGTTCCGCGATATACTTTCGGGCCGACCTCCCGGAAGGCCACAGGCGACATGGAGACAACCAAGCGAGTCTGGGTTGCGGCCACCCTCGACACCAAGAGCGACGAAGCCAACTATGTATGCACTCTGCTCGAAGCCGCCGGAGTACCCGTAGCATTGGCAGATCTCTCCACGTCGGGCAGTTCAGTCCCTGCAGCCACGCGGTTACACTTTTCGCCGGAAGACATCGCGGCCTATCACCCGCAATCCCGGAGCGCGGTCTTCACCGGCGACCGGGGAACTGCAATTGCTGCAATGAGCGATGCGTTTGAGCGTTTCGTCAGGAGCCGCGATGACATCGGCGGCATGCTGGGCCTGGGCGGATCCGGCGGCACTGCCTTGATCACGCGGGCGATGCGAGCCCTGCCCTCCGGTGTGCCCAAGCTGATGGTTTCGACGATGGCCTCGGGCAATGTTGCCGCGTATGTTGGTGCTTGTGACATCACGATGGTTTATTCCGTCACTGACATGACAGGCCTGAACCGGATATCCCGCCGCGTGCTGGGCAATGCAGCACACGCGGTCGCGGGCATGATGCTCCACTCTGTCCCGGAGGCAAGTGCGGAGCGCCCCGCCATTGGGCTGACCATGTTCGGCGTGACTACAGCGTGCGTTCAGCAGATCTCCCGGCTGCTCGCTGACCGCTTCGACTGCATTGTCTTCCACGCCACCGGCACTGGCGGACAGTCCATGGAAAAGCTGCTGGAAGATAGCTATCTTGGCGGCGTGCTCGACATTACCACTACCGAGGTGTGCGATCACTTGTTCGGCGGAGTGCTAGCCTGCACCGACGACCGCTTTGGTGCTGTGGCTCGCACTCAGACGCCCTATGTTGGTTCCTGTGGGGCCCTCGACATGGTGAACTTCGGAGCGCCCGAGACCGTGCCCGAACGCTATCGCGGACGGAAGTTTTACCAGCACAACCCGCAGATCACGCTGATGAGGACTACGGCCGAGGAAAATATCCGCCAGGCTCGGTGGATCGCCGAGCGGCTCAATCAGTGTGAGGGGGAAGTGAGGTTTCTGTTGCCCACAGGCGGCGTTTCGGCCCTGGATGCACCTGGAAAACCCTTCTGGGATTCAGCTGCGGATGCGGCGTTGTTCGAGACGCTGATCGCCGAACTGAAGCAGACGAGCCGGCGGAAGCTGCGGCAGATTCCGCATCACATCAACGATCCCCAGTTCGCACAGGCGGCAGCCAAAGAATTCCTGGCGATTGCTCAGACGAACACCGCCTTAAGGAAATAGTGCATGCCACATTTTCCGCGTGAGGAATTGTTAGCGAAGTATCGGGAAATGGTTCGACGCCGCCAGCCGATTATCGGCGGCGGAGCTGGCACCGGGTTGTCGGCCAAGTGCGAAGAAGCTGGCGGCATCGACCTGATTGTGATCTATAACTCTGGCCGCTACCGCATGGCAGGCCGGGGTTCGCTGTCCGGACTGCTGGCTTACGGCAATGCCAACGACATCGTGATGGAAATGGCGAAGGAAGTCTTGCCCGTAGTCAAGAAAACGCCTGTGCTCGCGGGAGTAAATGGCACCGACCCTTTTTGCCAGTTCGACAACTTCCTCGACAGCGTCGCCGCTATCGGCTTTTCTGGAGTGCAAAACTTTCCCACCGTCGGATTAATCGACGGAGTCTTCCGCCAGAATCTGGAAGAAACCGGAATGAGCTACGCGCTGGAGGTTGAGATGATCCGCCTGGCCCACGAAAAGGGCCTCCTGACGACCCCTTATGTTTTCGAACCATCGCAAGCGGCCACCATGGCGAAGGCCGGCGCGGACATTCTCGTCGCCCACATGGGCCTCACCACCGGCGGCACGATCGGCGCAGGGACCGCGCTGGCGCTCGAAACCTGCGCCGGTCGGATCGATGCCATCGCCGAAGCCGCGCTCGACGTACGCTCCGATGTCATTGTGCTTTGCCACGGAGGCCCGATCGCGGAGCCCGCCGACGCCGCTCTCGTGCTCAGCAAGACTCGCCATTGTCACGGCTTCTACGGCGCGAGTTCCATGGAGCGGCTCCCCACCGAAAAGGCCATCACGAAGCAAACCCAGGATTTCAAGCGAATCAGCTTTTAACGCCGGAGGAAAAATGCCGAACACGGTTTACATGAGCGCGGTCATCGATGCGCCGGTTGAAGAGGTATGGAAGATCATGCGTGACTACAACGGTATGCCTTCGTATCATCCCGGGATCAAACACAGCCTGATCGAAGATGGCCGGCCGAGCGATCAGGTCGGCTGTGTGCGCCGTCTCACGCTGGCAGAGGGTTTTGTGCGGGAAGTTCTGCTCTGCATGGACGATCAGAATTACATCTTCACCTACGAAATAGTGGAAGGCACTCTGCCGGTTCGTGGCTACGTTGCGGGCGTCCGTCTACATCGCGTTACCCAGGGCAACCGCACATTCGGGGAGTGGTGGGCCGATTTCGAAGTCGTAGGAGCCGACCGCGACGCCGTGGTTGCGCAGATCGGAAACAACGTCTTCGCCGCCGGCTTTAGCGCGGTCGCAGCGAAACTGGCTGGAAAGCACACCTAGTGCGATAAGCGATAATCGATTCGGTCATTACGTTCAGGTGAACGATGTCTTTTCCGCGCTTCTGGTATATGCCGCCTCCAAAAACCTGCCATGCGCTTCAATGCCAAACAGCCGGCACGAACCGCAGCGAGCCGAGCCGACATCCCGGCTGGAGTTCCAGCTTCCGGTTGACCGACCAACCGGGGAACTACTCCATTCTTGGACACAAGAGCGTTTATCAAAATGCCGCAATGGCCATGTCCTCGGCGACGGCGTGGGCCTGCCGGCTATTGACTGTGAGCATGAAGGCATCACGAAGGAGTTTCACCTCTCGGGCTTTGCTAGAATAGTACTTGTCCTTCTTCCTCGCAGAGGCGGAGGGACTTCTGGATCGGGCGCGGTTTGCCATTCTTGCTGACCGTTATCCCTACGGAGTACCGGACATAGAATGAACCCGAAGATTCGTAGATCGTGTTGCCATGCTGCCTCCAACCCAAGGACAGCGTCGCAGGTTTGCGGTAATTTTGCAGCAAATCTTCGGCTAACCTAATAAAAGTCTTTTGTTTGTAATGTGGCGGCGTAGCTCAGGTGGCTAGAGCGACGGTCTCATAATCCGTAGGTCGTTGGTTCGAGTCCAACCGCCGCCACCAATCTCTTCAATGGTTTGGAGTGCATCCTCGGGAATTTTCTCAATGGACTGTTGCGGATTTGTTGCGAATTGTTGCGGACTTGTTTCCAAGTCCAGCCGATCGACCCAGTTCACATTGGCTCCCGGAATCAAGTGGCCGTAGGTATCAACCGTCACCTGAATCGAGCTGTGTCCCATCTGTTCTTTCACATAAACAATGGACGCGCCGTTCTGGATCAGCAATGAGCCGAATGTATGCCGCAGGTCATGCAGTCGGATCTTCCGAATCCCCGCTTTCGCCAATACCGGCAGGAAATAGCGATGATACAGGTTATCGGGATCCAGAATCGTCCTCACCGGCGAGGGGAAGACCAAATCGCACGAGATGTCGCTTTTCCCGTTGAGGAAAGCGTCGAGCATCCGCTTGTCTCGCGTCTCCAATAGGGCTCGCCGCAGTTCTTTCGACAGGTCGACGCGCCGGCTCTTCTTGCTCTTGGTGGTCGTATGCTCGCGGCGCACGTAATTGTGCCTCACGACAATGAATCGATTTTGGTCGTCCTCGTCCTTGCCGAACTGAATGTCACCCCACTGCAAGGCGACAAGTTCGCCACGACGTAAGCCCAGCACGCAGTGCCGTGAGAAATATGGAGTAGTACTCCGAGCAGACCTCTCTCGCGGCACAAAGAAATTGTTGGACCTCGTTCGGCCGAAGGGAGACACCCTTGGTCTCTGCTGTTTTGGCAGTGCGCGTAAACCGTCCGAGGCGGGCGGCAGGATTGATCTCGATGAGGTTGCTCTCAATGGCTTGATTGAAGATCCCACGTATGACACACAGGGCGTTCCTGATCGTGTTGCGCGACAGATCCTTGGCTATAAGGGAATTGATCAGAGCCTTGACGTCGTCGCGCTTGATCTCATCCAAGCGCTTATGAGCGAATTTCGGGCGAAGGTACTGGGACAGCACGCCTTCGTAGCCGTCGGCGGTAGAGGTCTTGCACTCCACGCGCGCGTACTCCGCGAGCCATTGGTTAGCATAAGTATCGAACATTGGAACCACAGTGTCATCTGGGCCAAAGACACCCTGATCATCGCCGAGAGCCAGCTTGGCCTCCAGTTGCCGGCGAACCCTTTCCGCCAGCTCTCGGCTCGTGCCGACACTCCGGCAGATACGACGGCCATGATGGTCAACGTAGACGTACCATTTTCTACCTCGCTTTCTAACTTTTACGCCCATCAGTCCCTTCCCCTCACTCCCGCAACCATCTCCTCCACAATACAGCCCACGTCAACAGCCTTGAGCTGATGAGCCTCGAGCCATTGATCGAAGGTGCTCCGGCGAATCAAGAGCTTGGTGCCCACGCGGACAGCCGGTAA
The DNA here is from genome assembly GCA_020073395.1 of Terriglobia bacterium. GTDB lineage: Bacteria > Acidobacteriota > Terriglobia > Terriglobales > Acidobacteriaceae > JAIQFF01. The sequence goes on along the minus strand of JAIQFF010000233.1, from coordinate 747 downwards.
TGGATCAACAGGTCGATGGATCCAACCCCGCATCGTCCGCTCTGACGCACAAGCGTATTCCTGCAGTGCCTTGAGGTCTAGCCATTCGGGTTGTGGCCCTTCTGAAATCATGAACTCTATGGTTGCGTGCCCTGCTTGGTGCTCCGTGACACTTGTGACACTTCTATCTATATAGGGCGTCCAGGCGCGTGTGTGACGGCGATAACAGGAGAATCTGTCACATGTGTCACATTAACTCGAAGCCCGATTCCCACAAATCCCCTTGCCGCCCGCGTCCGCGTCTGAACAAAGCCGCGGCCCTCAAGGGCCTGAGTGAGCCTCTTTTGTGACATTGCCCTCTCGCCGGTCCGCTCAGCCCATGCCTGGTAATCGGAAAGCAAGGCCGCCCCTGTCGTCCAATGTGCGTCGTTCGTGATGCAACAATCCTCTAGCCAGCGTCCGATGGCATCCTCTGCGGCCAAATAGTCAGTCGTTGCCTTGCGCACTGTGGCTGGCGGGTTTAGGCCCTCCTTTTGCCACGCTAGGCAGCCCTGGATGGCCCAGTTCAGGATTCCAGAGAACTCAGCCCGCAACCTTTCGCTCAGTTTCGGGTCGCGTTCGTCCTCGGGGATTGTGACCGTTAACGTACCTGTCTCCAATAGGAATGCTAATGCGGGGAGCATTCTCGCCTTCTACAAACTTGACACGATTACCGAGGGGACTATGAGAGAGCTCGACGCGAGAGAGACCCGCACCTCAGCCCACATG
>JAIQFF010000232.1 GCA_020073395.1 Terriglobia bacterium | reverse complement strand
GAGAGCCGCACTCACGACACTGATGCCGGGCTCAATCAGGAAACGAGCGGCCCGCGCCAGAAGATCGGCATCAACCCGTCCCCGCAGCCGTTCGGACTTCTCTCGTGCGAGGATCGCGGTGCCCTCGATGGCCACACCGCGTGTCAATAGGATCAGATCGCCGATGGCGATGCGAGTCTTCCGCACAAGGCGAGTCGGGGCGACCTCGCCGAGCATCTGACCGACCAGAATCGGGCGGTCGAGGCCTTGGGTGATTTCCGTGTGCCCGCCGCCGAGCGTGACGCCCAGTTCCTCGCACGTGGTCCGCACATCGGCCATGATCGTCTCGGCCAGTTCGGGCGTCGTGCGGCTCTCCGGAAGGAGCATGACGACGAAGAACCACAATGGGCGTGCGCCCAGGACGGCAACGTCGTTCGCGTTGACGTGAACAGCGTAACGCCCGATGTGATCAGTGGCAAAGGTGATGGGATCTGTCGTGACGACGAGATAGCGATCACCTGCGTCGATGACGGCCGCGTCCTCGCCAATCTGAGGTCCAATGAGCAGGCGCGGATCATGCTTTGGCAGATGCCTCAGCAACGATCGCAAATGCTCAAGCGGAAGTTTGCCGACTGGCAGAAACTTCTTCGGTTGGCCGCGTCTCATGCGCTCACGCTCGTATCCTCCCCGCAAGCCGGACGCCCTTCGACAACGTCACCTCCGAGAGATACTGCCTTACGGCAGTATGGTCGAGAAGCTGTCGCACCAGCGCATTTCGATCCGGACCGATCTTCGCAAACAACAGAGCCCCGGAGGCAAAACGCCGGCGCCGGTCTTCGCGGGCCGAAACCCGATCCGGCTTTCCCGTATGGCTGCGAGCCTTGCGCGGAAGTTTCTTCATTGGCTAGGTGCCTGACGATCAGGCCATCATCAAACCATCCCACTGACATCACAAACACGAAGATCCCGTCTGAGTGGGACGTCATCCAGGAAAAAACACTCAAGAGGATGCGACAGCTTAGCGTTCTTGACGTACGCCGCCTATCGCATTCTCGACTTCAGTTTGATCATCTCGCCATCCACAGCGAACTTGCCGTATCCGTGATGATGGATGGTCTTCGGATTCTTTTGCGCAGGATCGGTCCAGGCCTTGAGCACTTCAAGGATGAAGAGATTGTACTTGTTGACCAGACGGGTATCGGCCACCTTGCATTCGAGATTGGCGAAACACTCGGCCACCAGAGGCGGCGCCACGCGCTGGGCTGGCGTCGGCGTCAGCCCGAATCTCTCGAACTTTTCCACGTCCCGGCCCGAGCAGTTGCCGACTTCCACGACTTTGGGCGCCAGTTCTAGCGCCGGAACAGCAATCACGCACTCTCTCGTCACCCGCAATGCGGCAAAGCTGTGATCGGCGCTGCTGACGACACAGGCAACCAGCGGCGGCTCAAACTCGACCATCATATGCCAGGACATCGTCATGACGTTGGCTCGGCCCTTCCGGGCGGTCGTCAGCAGGACCACCGGACCCGGCTCGAGCAACTGGTAGACTTTCGACAGAGACAGATCCTTCATCACGGTCGCGGCTCCCGGACCTGGCCTGCAGTGATGGTCAGGTGTAGTAGTTCATTGTAGCTACGCTCGTTGCCGTAGGGGTGGATCATTCACGATGGGCACGCATTCACTGGGACTCGGAGTCCGCCACTCGGTCGTAACGCCGAACCCAGCGCATAAGTAGCCGCACTCGGTAGTTCGATTTGAGCCAACCACCACGCGGTAACTCCGGTATTGTCGGCAGACAGGAAACTATGCGGTTGTTGTCGCAAAATCGTCTTCACGACTGGAATGTGTGGTGCTAGTGGCAACCGATCTTAGAGGCGACTTCACGCACCATCGCCCACAGCTAATTTGCATTCGCGCCAGAAGCTATTCCAATTTCGCCCGTAGATCAGATAGCCGATCTTCATGCTCTCGAATCTGACCGACCAATTCCTTAATCTCTGAGCCGCTAAACTCTTTCGATTCAAAGTGGGCTAAGCTATCGGATCTTCGACGCGTCGACTGTTGATCGAACACAATCGCTCCGGGATCATCTCTTAGAAGTTGCGCGAGCATTGCGAATTTCGCAGCGTGTTGACCTGCCTTTAAATGAAGGGCCTTTAATTCTTGCTCGCGGCGCTTTTGCTCTAGGACAGGTTGTCCAATCGTTTCGGCATTGGTCATGGCCTAACTCCGATCACTTGGCACATCCGTTGCATGCACTCGCGTACGAAGGCTCCGGGCGGGATGCGACAGCCAACAGTTCAGGCAGCCTTCGCCTTCGGCAAGCCCTTGATCTCCACCAGTCGCGGCAACGCAGCGGCCGCGACTGGGGCGGTGATGTCCAGCAAGCCGTTGTTGTACTCCGCGTTGATCTTCTCCGTGTCCAGCCCCTCAGGGAAGGTCAGCGTGCGACTTAGGGTGCCATAGCTGAGCTCCCGATAAGGGTAATCTACATCCTTGGCCTCGCGGCTGGCTTTGCGCTCGGCACTGATGGTCAGCAGGTTGCCCAGCACCTTCAACTCCACCGTGCTCGGATCCACGCCCGGAAGGGCCAGGCGCAGGTGATACTTCTTCGCCTCCTTATCGACCTCGGCCGGCGGCACCAAAGCGAACGGAGAGCGCTCCGGCTCCGTAACCGCGGGCCAACCAGTCAGCAGCCGGTTGAACAGTTGGTCGAAGCCACGACGGAGTTCGATCAAATCCTCAAACCAGTTCTCACGAATCGCTATCGCACACCTCTCTTCCGTGCTCATCGGACAACTTTCATTCTAATCCCCAGGATCAATGAATTTCTGTGACGGCAGGTACATCTTCTAGTTCGGAATCGCGATCACAGCGCAAAGTCGTGGGAAAGCGGATAATGAATATGGCATTGACTTCCTCCAAGGAGTCCCAGCGGGCTTTTGGCGCAACCTACAAACAGGGGAACTCTAGTACCACGGATCGAACGCACTTCAATTCAGTTCGAAGGAGACTGCCGATGATTCCAATCCCCATCATTGCCACAATTATTGTCGTTCTGTACATCCTTAGCGCAATCAAGATTTTGCGGGAATACGAGCGTGGCGTGATCTTCCGCCTAGGGCGGCTACTGCCGCAGGCCAAAGGGCCGGGAATCATTCTGGTGTTTGCGCCCATGGACCGCATGGTGCGGATTTCGCTGCGCCAGGAAGCTTTGGAAGTTCCTCCGCAGGACATCATCACCCGCGACAACGTCACCCTGAAGGTAAACGCAGTTATCTTTCTGCGCGTCATTGATCCGAACCACGCCGTGGTCGAGGTCTCCAACTACCTCCACCAGACTTCGCAGTTCGCGCAGACTACGCTGCGCTCAGTTCTAGGCGAGGTGGAGTTGGACGAATTGCTGGCCCGCCGGGAAAAGATCAACATGCGCCTGCAGAGCATTCTCGATACGCACACCGCCCCGTGGGGTGTGAAAGTGGCGAATGTGGAGGTTAAGCAGGTGGATATGCCCGAGTCCATGCTGCGCGCCATGGCCAAGCAAGCGGAAGCGGAGCGCGAAAAGCGGTCGAAGATCATCCACGCTGAGGGTGAGTTCTCGGCGGCGCAGCGGTTGGTAGATGCAGCCCATTTGCTGGCCGAGGAGCCGGTCAGTATCCAGCTCCGCTATCTGCAGACATTAACTGAAATCGGAGTGGAAAAGAACACGACAGTCGTATTCCCCGTACCGGTGGACATTTTTTCGCGCATCACCAGATCCTTGGAGAAATCTGAGGCCAATGCCCCAGCGTCCTCCAGGTAAAAATAGCTTTCCAGACGCTTCGCTACAAGCTGAGACGGTGGCGTTCTTCCGCATCGAGCAGGAGGATGCCAAATACGTTCTTAACGAGAAGGAGGAACACCCGGTGCACGACGGAGATGCGGTCGTGGTTCCGGTAGGGACGTACCACAACGTAGTTAATACGTCGAAGACGGCGATGTTGAAGCTATATACGATCTACTCTCCACTGAAACACCCGGACGGGACAGTGAACAAGACCAAAGCCTCATTGCTATTGCTGCCGCCGAGGACTAACCTTAAGAGGTCCCTTTCGCATCTCTCCGTCGCCCCTTTTGGGCACCCAGTCCTTCTCGACGGTCCCTTTGCGCAACCGATAGAAATGAGGGTTCACCCATGGAACCCGTCCATTATTCCCTGCAGGCATTCCTGCGGGGCGTTTTGATTCTCGGTTTGTCACTGTCTCTGTTCGCACAGATTCCTGCTGCGCCGGACGCCTCTGGTTTTCCCTCAGGTCGTAAGGTCCCCGATTTTCCATTGACCGCTCTGTCGCCTGTTTTCATTTCGCACCCAGCGTTCGAGTTTCGCGGGATTCGGATCGGTGATGGAATGAAGGAAGCCGAACGAAAGTTTCTTGCCTTGAACGCACCCTCGCGTTTTTCGAAACCCGGCTTGTGCGGTTCCGATGGCATTAGTCGGATCGAGACTTGCACTGATGTCTTGGATACTGGAGAGTACGTAAACATGACGATGTTGGACCAGAGGGTAGCCCAGATTTACGTGTCCACGGACCGCCGCACAGAGGGAAACACCTACAGCAGCTACGTGCTTGCCTTGACCACGAAGTACGGTAGCCCCGACAAACGCGAAACGAAGTACTACCACAACGGCGTTGAGACTGGGTCTTCGGGAGAACACCTGCGGTGGTTGAATGGCGATCAATACGTGGAAGGCAGTGAAAGCGAACGCACCATCAGAATCGGAAGCAGAGCACTCGATGCGAACATTGCGGAACAGAAGGAAATTTATGAGTCCAATTAGTATTTCTATCGGTCTGCTGATCGCGCTGGTCGGGGTTCTGGTGTTTTACAGGATGCGCAAGCTGCCACAGATCGCGGGGTACGGATCACAAACGATGTGCCCTTCTTGCGGGTTGATCACTTTTCGATTAAAGACTTGTTGCTTGGAGTGTGGCAAGTCTCTTACAGCGGTGAGTGTGATCTCGATTTTCGGGAAATAGAGCGCAGGTTGTCGCCATAGTCGGCGAGGCTTTGATCGTTCAGAAATCGGAAGCATGAAAGGTGAAGGAGATGTCATATGCTAGCGGTGCTGATTGTATACGAGGTCTCTTCTCTTTCAAGCCGCTTTCTTCCCGCGCTTGACCTTCGCCCACCGTGCCCGCTGCGCCGCTGCGATCTTCCGACGAGCCGACGCTGACATTGTGCGCTTGCCGGGCTTCGTTGCGATTGGAACCACATTCTTCGCCTTCAATTTTGCCCACCGCGCTCTTTGAGCGGCTGCGATCCTCCTGCGACCGGAAGCCGAAATCGTGCGCCGTGGTTGTACCTCAGTCTTTCCGCCGTTCAGCTTGCCGAGAACAGAAATGGCTGCATCAACATGGCGGAGTTCGTTCATCAGATTCGCTCGTTCCTTTTTCAATTCCGACACCACGGACTCTAATCCCCTTAGGCTCGACATGAGTTCCCCCTCGGCCAAGGAGTCTAGCAGAGCTACATGAGTCTTGCGCCGCGGGCGTGTGACCAACAGTCAAGTGTTCCCCTGTGCCAGCGCCCACAGCGGGGCATGATCGCAGTTGGACCTGGCCACACCAAGCCTTTCGCCCGGTTCATTTAGAGCTGGC